>NZ_JAKMTG010000001.1:0-315756 GCF_025773055.1 Campylobacter sp. CNRCH_2013_0671h | reverse complement strand
AGTAAATGGTAGATTTAGCAGGTGTGGTTTGTTAATTAAAATAAAAACTCTTTTTTAATATTTTGAATATAATTTGCCAAAAAATAACACTTGGGAGTAAAAAACAAATGGTGCCCGAGGTCGGACTCGAACCGACACAAGGTTGCCCTTACCAGATTTTGAGTCTGGCGCGTCTACCAGTTTCACCACTCGGGCTTTTTGAAAGTTTTAAAATAATTAAATAGAATATGGGATTATACTAAAAAAAAATTAAAACAATATAAAATATTTTATATAAAAAATTTAAATATCATTAAAATTTGGAACTTTTTTTGCTTGTAAATAATTAAAAAATTTATTTGCGGAGCAAAATAATGAGAATTAGCAATCAGTATAATTACTACACTTCTATACAAAACTACACAGATGGTCAGTCTTTGCTTAATAAATATAATTTGCAGCTACAAACAGGTCAGCTTATTCAGCATTCTTGGGAAAATGCAAATGTTTATATTAATGGCTCAAGATTAGAATATGAGATGGCAAACATAGGTCAAATAGTTCAAGGAACTCAATCTGCTATGGAGCTAGCAAAAAACACAGATACTGCCTTGAAAAATATCACAGAACTTTTAGAAAAATTTAAAACATTACTCACAAAAGCTGCAAGTGATGGTAATTCTCAAGAATCAAGAGAGGCTATAGCAAAAGAACTCAAACTTGTAAGAGATTCTATTGTAAATATTGCTAATACTAGTATCAATGGGCAATATCTCTTTGCAGGATCAAATAGTGCAAATAAACCTTTTGATAATTATGGAAATTATACTGGGAATAAAGATAATATTTTTGTAGTAAGTGGTGCTGGCACCCAAATTCCTTATAATATACCTGGATGGGATTTATTTTTTAAGCCTGATTCAAATATCAATAAAATTATTTCAACAAATGTTTCTTTTACTGATGCTCGTTATCCGGACAAAAAAGAATTTTTAACCGGAGAATCTAAGTTTTCACATTTAATAGGCCAAAACTATGTTCAAAATGGAGAACTTAAGCCCGATGAGCATTTTGGTGATAGCTATGATGAAAAACTCTCTTTCCCGCATTCGACTATGTATATTCAAGGTGTTAGACCTGATGGAACAAGTTTTAAAGCTACTTTAGATATAGATCCTGATGCAAAAATTGAAGATGTATTAAAAAATATTGGAAGATTATATGGAAATACAGAGGGAAATGAGGTTGTTAAAGTAGCATTAAATGATAGCGGGCAGATAGAAATAAAGAGTTTAAAAGAAGGAAGTAGTTCTTTAGATTTTCATGCTGTTGCTATGACTCCACAACTTTTAGATCCGACTCAAATTAAAGATTTAAGTGATGCTGCTAAAGCCGAAGGTATTACAATGGCTCAAGTTACAGAGCGTATTATGAATGCAGCAATTAAAGATGGTAATTTAAACAATGCTCAAAGTCCAATACAAGTAACAGTAGGTAATAAGCAGTTTAACATAGACTTACACAAAACAGATTTTATTAAAAGTAACATCAATGGTGATAAAACTAATGGGGCTAATTATGATGTGCCTTTTGAAAAAGATGGAAATACTGTTTTTGGCAATGTTTCTCAAGTGATTAAAGGTACAAGTGAATATGCTACTGATAGTACAAAGTTAAGTGAAGTTGTAGCAAATGCCAATGGAAGTATGCAAGGTCAACAACTTCAAATGGAAATTGCTTCCAAAAGCGGACGAACTTATAAGGTAACTATTGATTTGGAGAACTCAAGAGTAAGCTACCCTGATCCAAACGATCCTACTCAAACTATAAGTTTTCCTATTACTCACTCTCAATATAATGAAAACACAGGTAATGCAGTGGGTATGCAAACAAGACCTGAAGATATTACTTATGGCCAGTTAAATGATATTATCGGTATGTTTGCAAGTGATAATGTTCCCACAGCAACTATAAATGCAAATGCAAATGGTACTATCAACAATGGAGATTTTCAAACCATTCAACAAAATATAAATGATTCTAAAGGTTTTGTTGAAGTTAGTATGGACTATAAAGGTCGTATAAGTATTACTGATAAATTTTCAAGTAACACTAATATAGGTCTTACTATTAAAGATTCAAATTCAAATAGCGGTTTTCCTCCAGCAGGAGAAATACGCGATGGATCAGGTTTTGTATTTAGTGCAAATAATTCTTTAACTATTGATGATCCAAATGTTGATTTGATTAAAGATTTAGATGAGATGATAGATGCTGTTTTAAATGGCAGTATGAGGGCTGATTCAGAAGGAAGTGATCCTAGAAATACAGGTTTGCAAGGTGCCTTAGAAAGAATAGATCATTTGCAAGATCATGTTAGAAAAATGCAAACAACCATAGGAGCTTACACTAATAATATAGAAGAGACAAATAAAAGAATGACTTTTTTAAATATCAATGTAGCTTCTATTAAAAGCGGTGTAACTGATGCTGATTATGGGCAAACTTATATGCAGTTTATGCAAACTATGGTATCTTATCAAGCTATGCTTTCGGCTACTTCTAAAATTTCTCAAATTAGTTTATTAAACTACTTATAATTTTTTGATATAATAGCTTTTTTCTTTATAAAGGATATATTATAAAAAAAGAAGCTATTTTTGTTATTTCTAATATTTTTATTTTTTATTTTTGCTTAAGTGCTTTGATACCCGATCAAGCTTTAGTAAGTATTATAGGGTATTCCTTGGCAAAACTTAGTTATTTTTTATTTGGATCATTGACTAAATTTTACCCTTTTGTCTTTTTTTGGTTTAATTATCTTTTGTATAAAAATAACTATAATTTTGAACTTATAGAGCGTAGATTTAGTGTGGCTGTTTTTGCTTGTATTTTTGCTTCACTTATTTTTGCTTCAGCGTTCTTGCAAGATAAAGGCTATATAGCCTCTGCTATGTTTGTAATCTTAGATGGACTTTTTGGAAAAATAGGAAGTTTAATCTTGGTGATTTTGCTTTTAGCTTTTGCTTTTAGTATTTCTTTTCCGCAAATTATCAAAGAGGTATTTAAAATAGAGCTTGATTTTGATTTTTATTTAAAACTTGAAACTTTAATTAAAAATAAAATTTTTGGCTTTTTTGGTGGCGATAAGTATGAAAATGAAACTAAAGAAGAGCAAGAAAAGCTCAAACAAGAGCTTTTAATTAAAGATAAAACAGAAGAACTTATCAAGGAAAAAGAGCTACCAAAAAAAGAAATCCAAGAGAATAAAAAATTTAATCTTGAAGATTTAAAAAATCAAGAATTAGAAGAGGTTGTGATTAGTGAAGAGGATAAAAAGTTAGGTTCAAGTTATATTCATGAGCTTTCAGAACCTATTGCAAGTTTTGCTCAAAAAGCTAGTCAAATAAATATAAAGGAAGATGAAATGACCCCTGAAGAGTATTTATTAAAATACAAAAATAAAAGTGAAGATATTTATACTCAAACTTTAAAAAGTAAAAATTTAGATGAACCAAGCTATAAAAGACGCAATATGGATTTAAACGAAAACAAAGAAGAGGTGATAGAAGAAAATTCTTTGTTTGCCAAAGAGCTTAAAGAGCGTGAGCAAATGCTACAAAAAGCTAAATTGCTAGAAGAATATAAAGCCTTGCAAAAAGAAAAAATCTTAGAAGAGCTTAATGAGGATTTTAAAAAAATTGAAGAATTAAATGCTATAGAAGCACAAAAAGAAGCTGAGTTTAAAAAAATTCAAAATAAAACTAGCTTTTTAGGGGTAAAAGAATTTAAAGATGAAGATTTTATTCCGCAAAATGAAGTAAAAGAACTTGATTTTAGTGAAGATGATTTTGCCAAGCCTATTAGTATAGAAGAGCTAAGAAGTAAAAGAAACTATGAAAGTCCTTTTGTAGTAGAAGAAGCACAAAATGAAGTTAAAGAAGAAAAAATTCCATTTGAGATTACCCAAGAGCCTATAATAGAAGTAATAGAAAATAAAACACACCATTCTATCACTAATGAAGTGAGTGAAAATAAAGCTTTATTAAAAGATCTTGACTTTGGGAATTTTGAAAAACCAAAAGATTTTTCTTTACCACCCTTAGATTTTTTAACTATGCCAAAAGAAGGCAAAAGCGAGATAAATGAAGAAGAAATAGATAGAAAAATTTATGATTTATTGGAAAAATTAAGACGCTTTAAAATAGGTGGAGATGTAGTTAGAACTTACACAGGTCCTGTTGTAACTACTTTTGAATTTCGCCCAGCAGCAGATGTTAAAGTAAGTAAAATTTTATCATTACAAGATGATTTAGCTATGGCTTTAAAAGCTCAAACTATAAGAATTCAAGCTCCGATTCCAGGTAAAGATGTAGTGGGAATTGAAGTTCCAAATGAAAAAATCGATACGATTTACTTAAGAGAAATTTTAGAAAGTGAGGTATTTAAAAATTCTAGCTCACCTTTAACTATAGCTTTAGGTAAAGATATAGTAGGCGATCCTTTCATCACAGATCTTAAAAAGCTTCCTCATCTTTTAATAGCAGGAACTACAGGAAGTGGTAAAAGTGTGGGTATAAATTCTATGCTTTTATCTTTGCTTTATAGAAATTCGCCAAAAACCTTAAGACTTATGATGATAGATCCTAAAATGCTTGAATTTAGTATTTATAATGATATTCCACATTTACTTACACCGGTAATTACTGATCCTAAAAAGGCGGTAAATGCTTTATCAAATATGGTGGCTGAAATGGAACGCAGATATCGTTTGATGGCTGAAGCAAAAACTAAAAATATAGAAAATTACAACGAAAAGATCAAAGAACAAGGTGGAGAAATTTTACCATTTATTGTAGTGATTATTGATGAGTTGGCTGATTTAATGATGACAGCAGGTAAGGATGTAGAGTTTTATATAGGTCGTTTAGCACAAATGGCAAGAGCAAGTGGAATTCACTTGATCGTAGCCACGCAACGCCCTTCAGTAGATGTTGTTACTGGTGTTGTAAAAGCAAATTTACCAAGTAGAATTTCTTATAAAGTAGGGCAAAAGATAGATTCTAAGGTTATTTTAGATTCTATGGGGGCTGAAAGTTTATTAGGGCGTGGAGATTGTTTATTTACTCCTCCTGGTATGAGTGGTTTAGTGCGTTTGCACGCACCTTTTGCAAGTGAAAATGAAATCGAAAATATTGTAGAGTTTTTAAAAGCTCAACAAGTAGTAGAATATGATGAGAGCTTTTTAAAAGATGATAGTCAAGATGGAGCTTATAAAAGAAGTGAATTTGATGATGGAGATTTAGATGAACTTTATGAAGAAGCAAAGGCTGTAATCTTAGAAGATAGAAAAACTAGTATTTCTTATTTGCAAAGACGCTTAAAAATAGGCTACAACCGCGCAGCAAATATTATAGAACAACTTTCACAAACAGGTGTTTTAAGCGAACCTGATGCAAAAGGCCAAAGAGAAATTTTATAATCAATTTCTTATTGCCTTGTTATGATCTTTTAAAGTAGAGGTAAAAATATGCTTATTGGTTTTTTTATCTCTTACAAAGTATAAATATTCTGTTTTAGCAGGAAAAATAGCCGCCTTAATAGCTTCAAATGAAACATTACACACAGCTTCTTTTGGTATGCCATTAAATTTATAAGTATTGTAAGAACTATTATCTGATCTTATTCTTTGTGGAGTGATTTTTTCATGAGAGTATTTTCCATAATTTAATGTCCCATCCATTTGAAGCTTCATGCCTTTTCTTAAGCGATTTCTAATCACAGATGAAACTATAGGCATTTCTTCATTACTCGCTGCTTCTTTTTGTATAATGGAAGCAATGATGATATATTCATGCCATTTTTTTTCATTGTATTCTCTAAAAATTTTATAAGAAAGTTTTTTAAATTCACTTGCAGAGTAAGCCAAAAGATATTTTACTAAAAGCTCTTCTGTAATGCCTTTTGGAATTTTATAAGTTTCGGGGAAAAGCATACCTTCTTTAAAAGGGCTTTGTTTGTAAAATTCTTGCATTAAGGTTTTGGTATTTAAATTTAACTTTGGTGCTAATTCTTCAAAGAAAATTTCAGTCGTTTCCCCAGGAATTAAAGTAATAGTTTCAAGTGCTGCCTTAGCGACGGTAAGCTTATGTAAAAATTCAGCTCTATTTAGTTCTTTTGTGCCTATATTTATCCAGCCAGATTGTGGATGGCCTAAAAAATATAAAGTATATTTGTCAATATTGCTCATTTTATAGTTATTTTTATCTAATTGCGTTATAATCTTACTAACAGAACCTTGTGGTATAAAAACTACAGAGTTTGTTTTTATAGGTAAAAGTAGATAGTAAAAAATGGATAAAAGAAAAATTAAAATCAAATCACAACATATTAAAAAAATTCTTAAATTTTTAGCATTACCTATGATACTTTTCATTGTTTTGTTTATTTACCTCAAAAATGGAATTTACATAGAAAAATTAGAAATTTCTTCTATTAATTTGGAGAAATTATATATTAAATTAGATAAAAAACTCATTTTAAATGCAAAAAAAGTTATAGTAAATTCTCAAAATCAAAACACTCAAAATGAAACTAGTGCGAGTAAAGCTGTACAGCTTATCAAAGATGTAAAATATATTTATTGGTTTTTTCAAGAAATCAATATAGATGAAATTTTTGTTAATAACTATCCCGTGGAATTAATTTATAAAAATAATCTATTTTTTGTAAACAGTAAAAATCTTTTAGTAAAAGTCAATTTAAAAATTAGTGATAAAAATATACAAGCTAATATTGATAATTTTCTTTTAAAAGATCATAACCTTAGTGTAGTTGGCTCTTTACTTATCAATCCTAAGACAAAATTTTATACTTTTAAAGGAGAAATTGATAGTGATTTTTTAAAAAGTGATGTCAAATTCTCACTTAAAAGAGAAGAGATTGCTTATGAATTAGAAAATATAAGCTCAAATAATATTTCAAAAATTTTTGATATTTTAGTGGAAAATGGAGTGCATTTGCCTTCTAATCTTGCTCTTTGGGTGGGCGGTAAGGTAAAGGCTGATTTTTATTTTATAGAGAAATTAAATGGCTTTGCAGATTTTGGAAAACATAGATATTATTTGAATGATATTAGTGCTAAAGGTTATGTAAATAACTTGAAAGTGGTTTTAGATAAAGGTATAGATCCTATCATTAGTCCTTTTGTAAGGCTTGAATTTAATAAACAAAAACTAGAATTTATCTATGATAAATTATATTTTAACAATTACAATCTTAATCAAAGTCAAATTTATATAGACAATATGCTAAATGAAAAAGCAGGAATTTATATACGCATAAAAAGTGACAATGCTAGAGCTGATTATAGAGTGAATAAAATTTTGCGTTTATATGATATAAAATTACCATTTTTACAAAACAATGGTGTTGCAAAGACTGATTTAATTTTAAAAATTCCTTTTGAACACCCTGAAAGAATTTCATATAAAGGAAATTTTGATATTGCAAATTCTAATATAAATATAAGTGACTTTAAAATCATACAAGCAAATATTGATTTACAAAAAGATAAATTAGAGATTAAAAATGCAAGTGTACAAAGTGAATTAATCAGCGGTGATTTTAATGCAAGTATTGATTTAAAGCAAAAAAAAGGTGATTTTAAGACCTTTATAGCAAATTTAAAATTACCACAAGATAGCTTAAAAATGGAAAATAAATTTCTTGATTTAGATCTTAACTATGATAAAAATATCAGTTTATATAATAAAGAGCTTACTACGACTTTAAATTTTGATCAAGGTATGTCTGTTTATGTTGCTAAGCTTGCAAAGTATAAGACTTATTCTAAATTAATGCAAAAAAATAATGTGCATGATGGAGAGTTGTCATTAGATACTTTAAATTTTAAAGATTTTGATGTAGATATAAATAATACTACTTTTGAATCATTTTTACTCTATAAGGATAATAATCCTTATGAGTATGATAGTTTTAGTATAAAAATAAAAGGAGAAGATTTTAATTTAACTAGCGCAAGTGGTAGTGTTTTTGCACAAAAAGACAATGATGATATTAACATTACTTTAAATAATGTTAATTTATTATTTTCAGAACAAGATACAGAAAACACACTAGATAATCTTGAAAATTCAAATTATAATATCAGTGCTAAAAATATAGATTTGATCTTAAAAGATTTTAACAAAACTTTAGATTTTGATCAATTTAATGCTAAAATCAAAAAAGACTATATAAAAGCTTGGGCTAATAGAAATGAGTCTAAATTTGAGCTTTTGCTTAAAGAAAATCAAATGCAAATTAGAGCTTTAAAAATGGATGATGATTTTCTAAATACTTTTATGCGTCAAAATGTTTTTGAAAAAGGCGAGTTTAATCTTTATGTAGATGGTAATAGTACTGATTTTTTTAAAGGCAAATTTTTATTTAAAGATACTTATTTAAAAGATTTAAAATTTCATCAGCAACTCTTAAGTTTTATTGATACCATACCTAGTTTGATTTTATTTAAAGCCCCAACTTTTAATGAAAAAGGTTTTAGTGTAGAAAATGCTGGTATAAGTTTTAATCGCAAAAAAGATCTTTTTGAAATAGATGCGCTAAATTTTAATGGTGATAGTGCAGATATTTTAGGTCAAGCTAAAATCAATTTAAGAAGTAGTCAAGTGGATGGTTTATTAGAGCTTAGAACGCTAAAATCAGCTAGTTCGGTTATTTCTAAAGTTCCAATTATCAATCAAATTATATTAGGCAAAGACAGGCAAATTAGCACACAAATTAAACTAGGTGGAACAATTGATAATCCCGAGTTTAAAACTCAACTTATCGCACAAAGTTTGCAACTTCCTTATCATTTGATAAAAAATATTTTTGAATTACCGACAAATTTAGTTAAATAATACCACAAAGGAGCTAAGATGAAAATTACCATCATAGGAGCAGGAAATGTTGGTGCAAGCATTGCTTATGCCTTAATTTTAAGAGAATTAATAGATGAGATTATATTGATTGATATTAATAAAGACTTGCTTTTTGCTAGAGAATTAGAACTAAGTCAAAGCATAGCCGCTTTTAATTTTGATATTAAAATAACTTGTACGGATGATTATACATACTCAAAAGATTCTCAAGTGGTTATTTTTAGTGCAGGTGTAGCTAGAAAAGAAGGTCAGAGTAGAGATGAGCTTTTTGCTATTAATTCTAAAATTATGCTTGAGTGTGCAAAAAATATTAAAAAATTTAACAACGATCCTTTGTTTATCATAGTAAGCAATCCTGTAGATTTTTTACTCAACGCTCTTTATGAAAGTAAATTATTTTCATTAAAAAAAATCATTGCTATGGCAGGTGTTTTAGATAATGCTAGATTTAAATACGAAGTGAGCAAAAAATTAGATATAAAAACTTCTTATATAGATACTAAGCTTATAGGTTTTCACAATGATAGTATGGTTTTGGTAAAATCTCAAAGTAAAGTGCAAAATAAAGCTTTAAGTGAAGTCTTAAATAAGCAAGATATTGTTCAAATTGAACAAGAGGTTAAAACCGGTGGTGCTAAAATTATAAAATATTTAAAAACTTCAGCCTATTTAGCTCCTGCTAGTGCTTGCGTGAGAATGATAGAGGCTTTAAAAAGTGGAGAATTTTTACCAGTATGTGTGATTTTAGATGGAGAATATGGCATAAGAGAAAAAGCTTTTGGAGTTATGGCAAGGATTAGTCTTGATGGGGTGCTTGAAACTTTAGAATTAAAATTAGACAATCAAGAACAAATTACATTAGAAAATTCTTTTATTCAGTATAATTATAAATAATTTTTTAGGAGTTTTTTACTCCTAATGTTACTTTGTGTTATAAAATCTTATTAGTTTTATTTTATCTTTTAAATAATATTTAATCATGCTATAAATTCGCTATAATAAAAAGTTTGTTTTAAAAATAATTTTTAATAAAAAATCATTAGAAAATTACAAAAAACTAGAAAGGAATATTAATGATTGCTCCAGAGAATACACCAGTTTGGGTTGATGAAGCAAGATGTAAGGCTTGTAATATCTGTGTTAGCTATTGTCCAGCCGGAGTTTTAGCAATGAGAGATGAAATCAGTGCAGTTTTAGGACAGATGATAGAAGTGGTTCATCCTGATTCTTGTATAGGCTGTAGTGAATGTGAAAGTCACTGTCCTGATTTTGCGATCTTTGTTGCCAAAAGAGATGAATTTAAATTTGCAAAGCTTACGCCAGAAGCTAAAGAAAGAGCACAAGCTGTTAAAGAAAATAAATATAAAAAACTAAATGCATAGGAAAACAAAATGAGAGAAGTTATATCAACAGGTAATGTTTTAGTAGCCAAAGCTGCGATTGATTGTGGCTGTAAATTTTTTGGTGGTTATCCAATTACCCCAAGTTCTGAAATAGCACATGAACTAAGCCATATGTTACCAAAAAATGATGGTACTTTTATACAGATGGAAGATGAAATTTCGGGTATTAGCGTGGCCTTAGGTGCTTCTATGAGTGGAGTAAAATCCATGACAGCAAGCAGCGGGCCGGGAATTTCTTTAAAAGCTGAACAAATTGGTTTGGGTTTTATAGCTGAAATTCCACTAGTAATTGTAAATGTTATGAGAGGTGGTCCTTCAACCGGTCTTCCAACAAGGGTTGCGCAAGGTGATTTATTTCAAGCAAAAGCTCCAACACATGGAGATTATGCAAGTATAGCTTTAGCTCCTGCTTCATTAGAGGAAGCTTACACTGAAACTATTAGAGCTTTTAATTTAGCTGAAAAATACATGACTCCAGTATTTTTGCTTTTAGATGAAACCATAGGACACATGAATGGTAAGGCAAAATTACCTGATTTAGAAGAATTAGAAATTATCAACCGAAAAAAATTTATGGGTGATAAAAAAGATTACAAACCTTATGCAGCAGGTAAAAATGAAGCTGCCATACTAAATCCTTTCTTTGAAGGTTATCGTTATCATATCACAGGACTTCATCATGGAGACATAGGCTTTCCAACAGAAGATGGAGCAATAGTAGATAAAAATATCAAAAGATTATTTGGTAAAATCAAAAATAATACTAATGAAATTTGTACTTATGAAGAGTTTATGTGTGATGATGCGCAGTTTTTAATCATCGCCTATGGTAGCGTTGCAAGATCTGCTAAAGAAGCTATTTTAAGACTTAGAGAAGAGGGCTTAAAAGTAGGGCTTTTTAGACCTATTACCCTTTATCCAGTTGCTGAGAAAAAAATAGCTCAAGTAGTATCTAAATTTGAAAAAGTTATGGTAAGTGAGCTTAATATGGGGCAATATTTAGAAGAAATTCAAAGAGTAAGTAAAAGAGATGATTTTATTAGCTTGCACCGTGCAAATGGTCGCCCTATAACCCCAAGTGAAATTATTGCTAAAGTAAAGGAGAATATATAAAATGGCTTTTAATTACGATGAATATTTAAGAGTAGATAAACTTCCAACACAATGGTGCTGGGGTTGTGGGGATGGTGTTGTTTTAAAAGCTATTATTAGAGCTATTCAAAAACTTGGCTGGAATATGGATGATGTTTGTTTAGTTTCTGGTATAGGTTGTAGTGGTAGAATGAGTTCTTATGTAAATTGCAATACAGTCCATACTACTCATGGTCGAGCTATTGCTTATGCAACAGGGATTAAACTGGCAAACCCTAAAAAACATGTAATCGTAGTAAGCGGAGATGGCGATACTTTAGCAATTGGTGGAAATCATACCATCCATGGATGTAGAAGAAATATAGATTTAACTCATATTTTAATCAATAATTTTATTTATGGTCTTACAAATTCACAAACTTCACCAACTACCCCACAAGGCTTTTACACTGTTACAGCTCAAGCAGGTAATATAGACCCAAATTTTGATGCTTGTGAGCTTACTAAAGCCGCTGGGGCTTCTTTTGTAGCAAGAACAAATGTTATAGAGGCAAATAAGCTTGAAAATATCATTTTTAAAGCTTTATCTCACAAAGGTTATAGTTTTGTAGATGTATTTTCAAACTGCCATATTAACCTAGGTAGAAAAAACAAAATGGGCGAAGCTGTAAGCATGCTTGATTGGATTAAAAATCGTTGTGTTGAAAAGTCTAAATTTGAACAATTAGACTATGAGCAAAGAGCGGATAAATTCCCTACAGGAATTTTACACCAAGATGAAAGTAAAACAGAATATTGTGAAGCTTATGAGGAAGTTAGAAGAGCCTTGAAAGAAAAAAGAATGGTTGATTTGGGAGTATTAAAATGAAATATCAATTAAGATTTTGTGGTGAAGGTGGACAAGGGGTTATCACTGCAGGTGAAATTCTAGCTAAAGCCGCCATTAAAGAAGGGCGTAATGCTTTTAAAGCTTCTACTTATACTTCTCAAGTTAGAGGTGGACCAACTAAGGTTGATATTATCGTTGATGAAAATGAAATCTTTTTTCCTTATGCAGTAGAAGGTGAAGTTAGTTTTATGCTTTCAACTGCTGATAAAGGTTATCATAGTTTCAAAGATGGTGTTTGTGATGGTGGTGTTATAGTTATAGAGCCAAATTTAGTTCATCCAAGTAAAGAAGATTATGCAAGATGGAAAATTTTTGAAATTCCTATTATTACTATAGCTAAAGAAGAAGTAGGGAATGTAGCTACTCAATCAGTCGTTGCTTTAGCTATAGCTGCTTATATGAGTAAATGTATTGATATTGATGCATTAAAACAAACTATGCTTGATATGGTACCTGCAAAAACTAAAGAGGCAAATGCAAAAGCTTTTGATTTAGGTATAGAATACGCTAAAAAAGCACAAGTAGTTTCTTGATTTTCAAGAAACTCTTTCTTGTAAAATAATATTTATTAAATTATCGTTATAATATTTTCCATTTTAAGCAAAAAGGTAAAATAATGAAAGAGCTAAATGGCTCGCAAATGATTTGTGAAGCATTAAAAGAAGAAAATGTTAAAGTAGTTTTTGGTTATCCTGGTGGTGCGGCTTTAAATATTTATGATGAAATTTACAAACAAACTCATTTTAAACACATTTTAGTCAGACACGAGCAAGCGGCCTTACATAGCGCTGATGCTTATGCTAGAATGAGTGGTAAAGTTGGTGTGGCAGTAGTTACAAGTGGACCTGGTTTTACTAATACAGTTACAGGTTTAGCTACCGCTTATAGTGATTCTATACCTTTGGTTTTAATTTCAGCTCAAGTTGCAAATTCTTTAATAGGAACAGATGCTTTTCAAGAAATCGATGCTATAGGTATTTCAAGACCTTGTGTAAAGCATAATTATTTAGTAAAAAATATCGAAGAATTACCTAAAATTTTAAAAGAAGCTTTTTATATTGCTACAACAGGTAGAAAAGGGCCTGTGCATATTGATATACCTAAAGATGTTACTGCTGCTATGGGTATATGGCATTATCCTAAAGAAATTTCTATGAAAACTTACAAGCCAACCTATAAAGGAAATATCAAGCAAATTAAAAAATTAGTAAGTTTGATTAAAAATGCTCAAAAACCTTTATTTTACCTAGGTGGAGGTTGCATAGCTTCTAATGCTAGTGACGAATTAAGAGACTTGATTCATTTTTGCCAAATTCCTGCAGTTGAAACTTTGATGGCTCTAGGGGCTTTAAGAAGTGATGATGAGCTTAATTTAAAAATGGCAGGTATGCACGGAAGTTATTGTGCAAATATCGCTTTAAGTGAGTGTGATTTACTCATTGCTGTGGGTGCTAGATTTGATGATAGGATTACTGGCAAAACAAGTGAGTTTGCCAAGGGTGCAAAAATCGTTCATATTGATATAGATCCAAGCTCTATTTCTAAAATTATCGAAGCGCATTTTCCTATAGTTGGGGATATTAAAAGTGTTATTTTAGATACCTTAGAAGAATTAAAAAAAGAAAGTTTTGACAACACAAAATATCAAGAATGGTTTAAAACTTTACAAAACTATCAACAATTATATCCTTTAATCTATGAAGATAGTGATGAAGTTTTAAAACCTCAATGGGTTATAGAAGAATGTGCTAGATTAGCTCCTGATGCAAGGATAATTACTGATGTAGGACAACATCAAATGTGGGTAGCGCAATTTTATCCTTTTAATTATGCAAGACAACTTGCAACAAGCGGTGGGCAAGGAACTATGGGGTATTCTTTACCGGCTGCACTTGGGGCTAAATTAGCTGTGGGTGAAGAAGTTGTAATAAATTTTGTAGGCGATGGTTCTTTTTTAATGAATATACAAGAGCTAATGACAGCAAGTGCTTATGGAATTAAAGTGATTAATATCATTTTAAATAATTCTTTTTTAGGTATGGTAAGACAATGGCAAAGTATGTTTTATAAAGAAAGATTTTCTAATACAGATCTAACAAGTCAACCTGATTTTGTTACTATTGCTAAAGGTTTTCATTGTGAGGGTTATAATGTTTTTAATAAAGAAGAATTTCAAAAAGCTTTTAAAGCAGCCTTAGAATCTAAAAAAACTTGTGTTTTAAATGTAGCTATAGATCGTTATGAAGATGTATTACCTATGGTACCTGCGGGTGGAGCTATTTATAATATGATTTTACCTAGCTATAAAAACAAGGATAAAAAATGAAAAGAAGAGTAATTTCTGTCATTGTATTAAATGAGCATGGGGTATTATCACGCGTTGTCGGGCTTTTTTCAGGGCGTGGTTATAATATAGAATCTCTTACAGTTGCTCCACTTGATGATAAAGAATTCTCAAGGATAAATATCGTTACTTTAGGCGATGAAAAAGTTTTTGAGCAAATCATAAAACAACTTCATAAACTCATACCTACTTATAAGGTAATTGATTCTAGTGATTTTATAGAAAAAGAAACAGCTTTGGTAAAGATTGCTTTGAGTGAAAATTTTGCAGGCTTAGATGCTATATTAAAAGCTTATAATGGCAGTGTAACTTATAGTGATGATGAGTTTATTATAGTAATGGCAAGTGATAATGCAAAAAATATCGATAACTTTTTAAAAACCATGAAAAAGTATAATCCTATTAGTGTTGTTAGAAGTGGTTCTATTTTAATGGAGGTAAAATGAAAATTAGTGAAATTGCTAAATTTTTAGGCATAGAATATTACGGAGATGATATAGAAATTACAGCTTTAAATTCATTAAATAATGCAAGTTTTACTGAACTTAGTTATTGCGATGGAGAAAAAAACTCTAAAAAAATTGCAAGTAGTGGAGCTGGAGCTATATTAGTCTCAAAAGAATTTGAAAATTTAGTTTCAAAAGATTGTGTTAAATTAGTTGTTGATAATCCACATTTATCTTTTGCGCTTTTAAGTAAGCTTTTTGCTAAACCTTTAATTTCTAGTGAAAAGAAAAATTCTAAAATCGCTAAAAGTGCCAAGATTATGCCAAATGTTTATATTGGAGAAAATGTCCAAATAGCTGATCATGTAGTGATAATGGCAGGAGCTTATATAGGCGATAATGTAAGTATAGGTGAATATACTACAATCCATCCAAATGTTGTGATTTATAATGACACTAAAATAGGTAAAAAATGCCATTTGCTAGCAAATTGTGTTATAGGTAGTGATGGTTTTGGCTATGCGCATACAAAAAATGGCGAGCATTATAAGATTTATCACAATGGAAATGTTATTTTAGAAGATTTTGTGGAAGTTGGAGCTTGCACGACTATTGATAGAGCAGTTTTTGAAAGTACTATCATAAAGCAAGGCACAAAGATTGATAATCTTGTTCAAGTAGGGCATAATTGTGAAGTAGGGGAGAATTGTCTTATAGTAGCTCAAAGTGGAATTTCAGGCTCAAGTATTTTAGGTAAAAATGTTACCATGGGTGGGCAAAGTGCTACAAGTGGGCATTTAGAAATAGGGGATTTTGCTACCATAGCCGCAAGGGGCGGGGTCACTAAAAATTTAGAAGGTGCTAGGGTTTATGGTGGTTTTCCTATCATGCTTCAAAAAGATTGGTTAAAATTTCAAGCAAAAATTATCACAGCTTTTAGGGATAAACATGAGTAAAAAAATATTTAAAACTATAGAATTACATGGTAGTAAAAGTGGAGAAATAAGCCTTTGTAATCTTTCTAATCCTTATGGTATAGGAAGCAATGATGTCTTAAGTATAGGTGTGGCTTTAAAAAAAGAAAATGGAATAGATTGGAAAGTTCATATTCCTTATGAAAATTTAAAAGATCTTATCCATGCACTTCAAGAAATAGAAAAAAGCAAAGCCTAGTTTAAAAACTAGGCGTATTTAAATCTCGTTTCCTTCCTGCGTTAATAATTAAAACAAAATTAAGCACAATCAAAACATACACAAAAGTTGGTATAGGAAAAGCGTCACCATTTGCATAAGAATGAAGCCCAGAAAGATAAAAATTCACTCCAAAATAAGTCATTAATATACTATAAAAGGCTAAAACACTAGCACTTGCAAAAACAAAAATAAAATAAGCTTTAAAAATAAATCTTAAGTGTAATACCATGGTATAAACTACAATAGAAATCAAAGCCCAAGTTTCTTTTGGATCCCAACCCCAATATCTTCCCCAGCTTTCATTAGCCCAAACTCCGCCTAAAAAATTTCCTATTGTAAGCATTGCAAGCCCTATTATCATAGACATTTCATTAACACAGTGTAATTTAATGATGTTTAAATCTATATTTTTATTTTTACCCCTTAAAGCAAAAAGAATTAAACTCAAAATCCCTATAATAAAACAAAGTGCTAAAAATCCATAACTTGCTGTTATAATAGAAACATGAATATTAAGCCAATATGATTTTAAAACAGGTACTAAATTCCCAATTTGAGGATCCATAAAGCCAAGATGAGCCACAAAAAGTGAAATGCCTGCTAAAAAACTCGCACCACATAAAGCCAAGAGTGATTTTTTAAAAAATATCACAGCGCTCATCGCACAAGCAAAAGCTATATAAATCATGCTTTCATAAGCATTACTCCAAGGAGCATGCCCACCTACATACCAACGAATGATTAAAGCTAGCGCATGTATGATTGCACATATACTTAAAATGATGTAAAAAAATCTATATACAAAAGTCGACAAAGAGATATTTTTTAATATAGTATAAAAACTTAAAAAGAAAAACACTAACGCAAAGCTAATATAAACAAAAGTTAGATTATCAAAGATATTGTAATGATTAAGCAGTATTTCAAGATCTAATCTTTCTTTTGGCGGTAAAACACTACTTCCATAGTGATTTTGAAAATCTTTTAAAGATTGCAAAAATTCATTTGCATCTTGCCATTGATTATTTTCAACACCATTGCGAACTTGTAAAAAATAGCTAACTAAAAGCATTTGTAAACGCTCTACATCTTCTTTTGCAAAAGGTAAAATTTGCACCGGAGAATACCACTTTAAACTTTGCTCATTAATATCAGGAAAAATAGTTAAAGCTTGACCGCTATAAATATAATATGCATGATTTATTTTTTCATCTAAGGCTAGCAAATCTTTATCGAAGTTAGTTCTTAGTGAGGGCTTTTTGCGGTTAGCTTCTTCAACATAATTATTCAGTTTATATACCCCATTATCAAACACATCATCAAATGCTATGTATTTTTCATTTATATCTGCGCCTATTAATTCTCTTAGCTTGCTTGTTTTTGTAGCTATCATTTTGATTTTTCTAAATTCTTTAGGATAAATCATCATTGCTAGAAAAATTTGATCATAGTGAAGATTTAAAAATTTTTCTTTTTGAGTGATTTTATAAACAAACTCCATTGCCAAAGTATCTAAAGGCTTGATTCTACCATTATGATCTTGCACAAGTAATCTTGCAAAATTTAAAGAATGTTCATAGGAATTCTTTTGCAAATTCGAGATTAAATTTAAAATTTCATTTTTATCTTCTTGTGCAAAAAGTGGAGTTTGTAAATTTGCAAAAAGCAAAATAAACAATACAAAACTTTGACCTTTTTTTAAATAAATGCTTAAACGATGAAATCTTGAGTTTTTATCAAATAAAACCCATAAAAATCCCAAAATCAATAAAGTATAACCTATATAAGTAGGGATTTTACCAGGATCTTTATTGACTGAAAGTATAGTGCCTTGCTCATCTTGATCATAAGAACTTTGAAAAAATCTATATCCACCATAATCAAGAACATTATTCATAAAAATATCATAATCTAGATTAATATTATTTTGCTTATCTATGATTTGAATTTTTGAAGTATAAGAAGATGGACTCATAGAGCCTAAATAACGCTCTAGTATAAAATCTTTTAAGTGTAATGCAAAAGGAAGCTTAATTTCTTTTGGTCCCCAATTGATAGTAAAATTTTTTCCCTGTAAGTTAAAATGCACTGCTTGTTTGTTTGTAAAATTTGGATTTAAGATTATTTGTGTATTTGCTTTTTGATAATTAATATTTAATTTTAAGCTAGCAGGTGTGATAGAGTCTTTTTGTGGAGTGTATTTGATAGAGCTTATGATTAATTTTTCGCCATTTAAGTCAATAGTTTTTTTAAAATGCTTTTGAGTTAGCGGGGTAAAGCTAATAGGAAATTCAAAACTAACATTAGTATCAAAATCAGTAATTTTTATAAATTCTTCTCTAGTAACTATGGTACTCGAGCTTTGATTTTCTCTTATATGCATTCCACCTTCTAAGCCAAAATATCTAGTAAGTCCAGCACCGATTAAAATCACTATAAAAGATAAATGTAAAAGCAAGATAGAGTATTTTTTCTTTTGAAAAAGCTTGTTACAAAATATCACTCCGATTAAATTTAAACCTAGTAATAAATGCAACATATCAAACCAAGCATTATTATAAATTAAAGCTTTAGCTGCACTAATACCAAAATCATTTTCTATAAAGGTTGCCACAGCACAAGCTATGGCATATATACTCATTAGTAAAAAACTCATTGCAAAAGAAAAAAAATACTGCATTTTTAACCTTTAAATATTATTTTCTTTATAAAAATGTATGAGTTTTTGTGCTATGGTTGCTTCGTCTAAATTTTGATTTTCTTTTTGATTTAAAAACTCCATTGTAGCGCTTAGTCTTTTTGCGCTAATAAAACCAGGATAATTTAGCAAAGTTTGGCTGTTTTTGTTTAAAATTACAATAGTAGGGGTGGCTACTATATCATAAATACTAGAAAGTTCAGCTGTACTTAAGTCACTTTTATGGTTTTTATAAAATGTATGAATTTTTTTATAGCTTATATTTATATAATATGAGCTGTATTTGTCTTTTATAAGTTCTTGTATTTTTTTATCATTTTTAAATTCTTCTTTTAATTTATCACAATATAAGCAGTGATTTGCGCTAAAAATGATTAAAATGTTTTTATCATCACTTTTTATATTTGTATTATCTTTAAATAAATAGGCTATTTCTTCATAAGATTTTTTATCTAAATCATTTGCTTTTTGTAAATTTTCTTTAGAAAATTGTGTACCGCTTGAGATTAAATTAGAATCAAGTTTTTCTTCATTAGAACAAGCTATAAAAAAAATACTTAAAAAACTAAGTGAGAGTATTGTTTTAAACATTTAAAATCCTTGAAAAAATTAGAAAAAGTCCTTATTCGCTATTATAGCGAATAAGGTTATAAGATAGTGTTAAAGAAAGTATAAAGCATTAAAAATAAAAATACTAAGCCAGTGATTAGCATTGCAAATCCTGCAAGTTTAGCTAGCCATTGATATGCTTTGAAGTTACTTTTATTTTCATATAAAGTGCTTAATTTTCCACTTTCTTTTAAGCGTTTATACCATACATTTCTTTCTTGTTTAATCTCTTCTTCGCTAATACTTCCTGAAAAAATCACCATATCCATAGGGAAGCGATCTGCTCTAAAATGCGTATTAAAGAAATGAATTGCAAAAATAAATCCTGTAGCAAGTAAAGCTTCATCAGAGTGAAGTAGGGTTGCTAAGTTGATTGCTTCACCTGGTAAAAATTTACCAAAGAAAGCAGGAAACCATAAAATAAGCCCTGAAATACCAATGATAAACATACCCCAAAATACTGCTAGATAGTCAAATTTTTCCCAATAAGTCCAGCGGTCAAATTGCGGTCTTGGTCCAAAACCAAAGAACCATTTAAAATGATCTTTCATATCTTTAAAATCTTGCCAATTTGGCATTAAAGAATCAGGCCCAAAAGTAGCTTTTAAAACTTTCATAAAGCTTATTTTGCCAGTTATTGGATCCCTTGCTACATCACGGCGTTTCCAATTTACGATGATGATTTCTCCAATGTGAGAGAAAAATACTGCAAACATTACTATGGCTGAAATATGATGTATGGTTGCTGCGTTAATGATATCTCCACCCATTAAATCAATCATAGGTTTAGCCCATGCTGAATCATAGAATTTTTGCGGTAAGCCTGAGAATGCAAGACCCAAAAAGCTAACTGCCATAAAAAAATGCTGAATTCTATGAAAAGTGCTAAATCTTCTTACTCTTACTTTATCTTCATGTGCTGCTTTTCTTGCTTCTTTCCATTCTTTAGGATATTTTATACGCATAGCAATTAAACGCAAGCACCAAAGTATAGTATGGGCTCCAAAGAAAACAAATACAGAAATGACCAAAATAGTCATGAATATATAAGCACCATGTAATCCAGGATATTTTTCGCCATCACTGTGATCAGCATGTGCCATCCAATTTGCGAAATTTTCATTTGCATTTGGGTGGCATGATTTGCAAGTTTGAATACGGTTAATTGGCGAGATAGTTGAGCTTCTTTCGCTTGATTTTAAAATATTATGTTTTCCATGACAATCAGAACAAGTAGCAACACTTGGAGTTTCACCTGGAGTGCTTAAAAACATACCTTTACCATGGAAAGTCATATGAAAAGTTGCACTTTTTTGTTTATGGCATTGTGCACATTTTTGATCGACTAATTGTTTTTGTGAATAAATTCCTGAATGTTTTGGGGTAATATGAATAGAGTGACAAGTCGCACAAGATGGTTTTTCTTTTTTCTTTTGCATATCTTGAGCAGGTAAGAACTTTTCTACTCCATGAGCGCTTTTTGCTAAAGCATTGCTTGCTTTTTCATGGCAAGTTGCACATTTTTGATTGATTAAGTTTTTACTTGCTGCAATATCAGCTCTAATGCCTTTACCTTTTTGAGCATGACAATCACGACAAGATGGGGTATTGCTAAATTTAAATCTTGAGTGAATAGTATCTTTAAACTCGATAATTTCTTTAGCTTTTTCCCATTTAACTGTGTCTATTTTTTCAACTTTTCTACCTGAAGTTATCCATGATTCAATACCATCAAGCATTACAACAGAGTTCTTATAGCCAAGTTCTATAGCAACTGCAGCAGCTTGAGAAGCTTCAAATCTAAAACGATTTAAACCATAAAATACTAAATTTGCATTTTTATCATTAGGTAGTAAATTTTGCCAATTTTCCACATAGGTTGATATGGAATTAGGTATATAGCCATTAGCTTGTCTATCTTGCTCTGAATTGACATCAAAAAAATAAGTATTATTTTGATCTAGCATTTCTTGAGCTTGTGCTAAGCTAATACTTTTTACACCTTCTATTGAGCCTATTTCTCCATTAGCCTCAGCAAAAATAAACCCTGATGGCATAAAAAGAGTAAAAAGGACAATAAAAAGTCGAGTGATTAAATTTTTCAAGACTAGCTCCTTATTTGAAGGAAGAATTTTTCATTCTTCCTTTGTTTTTATTTACCATTTAGGATATTTTGTGCTTCTTGGATATAAATTAAAGCTTCTTCTATGATTTTCTTAGAATAAGCAGGCCCATGAACACCCCAAGAACCATCTTTTTCTAGTCTATCAGCTATGGCTTGAGCTTGATTTGTTAGGCTTAGCACTTTTGATTTTTGCTCTACTGAAAGTTTGGTTTTTTCAGCAAAAGTTTTATCAATATTTGCTATACCTTTTCTAATTTTCTCATAGCCTTCTTTAACGGGGTTTTGCCACTGCATTACTTTATCATAAATCATTTCTTGATTGCTAAAGTGAAGTTTTTCAGGTAAGGTTGATTGTACAGGACTATGGCAACCACTTGCACCAGGACCCATTAGATTAATATCACTAAAACTAGTTCTACCACAACTCCACATTAAATCAAGGAAAAATCTACCTTCATCATCTCTAGCTATAGTCCAACCACCAACTTTAGGTGATCTTTCTTTGCCTTCTGGCGGATTAAGTGTTTTTGCGGTTTTATCTACTTTGATATTCCAAATATGTGAAGCTCTAACATTATCAAATCCACCTTTATCAGGGTTTTGAACCGCTCCAAAGTTTTCACAACTCATCATATTTGGCATGTGACAAGCTGTACAGCTGTCTTTTGCGTGAATTCCGCCTTTTTTGAAAAAGCTTGCTTGGGTTTCATGACAATCTTTGCAAGTTTTTTTAAGTTTTGTTTTAGTATAACCGCTTTTCCAATCATTAAAAGTTACTTCATGCGGATCATGACAAGTATTACATCTCATACCCTTATCATAGTGTGCTGAAGAATACATTTGAGCACCTTCTGTTCCACACGCAGGACAACTTGATTTAAAATACGCATTGAAAGGTTTTCTAGGATTGATTTTAGCATCAGCTTCATTATATGAAAATCTTTGATGACATCTTTCACAATTTGATGGCATACCTGCACCTCTTGCTCCATAAAGATGTGCTCCAGCCCCGTGGCATTCTTCGCAAGTAATACCTTTTGAGATGGTATGTTTTTGAAGTTCTTTTGGATTACCTAGTGCTTTGTAAAATTCTTCCTTACTCTTAAAATCAAATTTAAAAGTATGACAGGTTTCACAATATGCAGTAGCAGGCTGGAAAACTGCTTTTTCTTTATAAGTTGCAGCATAAGAGTTTGTTCCCCATACTTGAGAGCCGTTTCCTCCAAAATCTTCCATTTTAGTAGGAAAACCAGGTGCAAATGCAGCTATTTTTTGTGCCATTTCAGGGGTTAAAAACTCACTCCAAAGTCTTGAAAATTGATTGCCTCCAGCGGTTAATTTACCACTTAAATCACTCAAATTTCCATCTTCAACATGGTAGGTTCCACGCACAAGCCATCTATCTATAAAACCATATTTTGTTCTTGGTGTTCCAATGAGAGCATAAACATCATTTGGATAAATTCCATCAGGTAAAATAGTAGCTTGAGAATTATACATAGGTTTTTTCAAACCTTCAGCTCCACCAACTTCTTCCATTTCATGCGGAAAACGCACGGTTTTTGCATGACGAGAACGCTCCCAAGAAGCATATTGAGCAGGGTGACACTCACCGCATTTTTTTGGGCCTACAAATTTGTTTGGAAAATCCAAAAAAGACTCATAAGGCAAGCGATAAGTAATAGAGGCTTGTTTTAAATCATGCTCGGCAGCAAATTTAGCTCCATTTTGATTTGCAACCCAATTTTCAGTTCTATCACTATGGGTAAATTTACCCACCAAACGCCCTTCTTTTTCATATTTAAAAATAGGGTGATTTTTATAAAGATAATCAAAAAATGCATCTTCTTGAGCCACATAACCATCAAGGGTTCTAGGCTCTGAAGAAGCAAAAGCTTGTGTAGTCAAACTAATGCCCAATACTAAACAAGCATAAGTGGCGACTTTAGCTAGTTTATGTTTCATAACTTCCCTTTCATGTAGTTTTGTTAAAAGATAAAAACACTCTTATTTATTATCTATTAACTTTTAAAACATAATTTTGACTATTTTTTAATAAAAATTAACTTAAAAATATAATTTATTAACTTTTTATTAATTTAAATAATAAAAATTATCATATAGAAAAAAAAGTTATTTGCTAAATATTAAATTCTACTAATAGTCCCCACTACCTTACCTACAATTAAAAAGTCTCCATTTTGATAATGAACATCCGCATAACTTAGGTTAAAAGAGTGTAAATAAACTCCGCCTTTATTGCTTTTAAAAATTTGTTTGATAAATAAACCATCTCTGGTATTTACTGCAAAAACTCCACCTTCTTTAAAGCTTTTGCTTTTATCTACTAAACACAAAGAATCATCTTTGATTTCAGGCTCCATGCTATCGCCTATACATGGGATGATATCACAATCTTTAGAGCCAAAAAAATCACTTAGTTTTTCATCTATAATCACTTCTGAAAAACTTACATTATCATTTAAAGCTCCACCTCCCATAGAAGCATTAACATTATAATATTTTAAAACATTATAGTTTAGATCATGCGTTAGAGTATTACTCTCAAGGGAATCTTCATAAAAAAATGCATTGATATTGATATTTCTTTCATTTAAAAAATGAAGTATTTGTTTATAAGGTATGGAATTTCTAAATTTCATACTATAAAAGGTATCAGGATTGATATTTAACATTTTAGCTACATCAGAATCTTTGGCGTTTTTTATACCTTCTTTTTGGAGTATAAATTTAAGTTTATCAGTAATTTCATTCATTTGCATAAAAATCCTTTTAAATAAAAAGTATTTTAGCAAATTTACTTTTATTTTGCAAGAATTCTTTTAAATTAAAAGATATTTAGCTTCCAAATTTACGGAAGCTAAAAAATTATTTATTGATTAAGCTTTTGATGTATTGATCTACCATATATAAGCCATTACCATTATCGCTTATGAGTTTGATTTTATCTACTATACCTCTAAAAAGCGCTTCCTCTTCGTGTTGTTCGCTTACATACCATTGCAAGAAATTAAAAGTAGAATAATCTTTACTTGAAAGCATAAAATCTACAAGATTATTAATAGAAGCAGTGATACTTTGCTCATGCTCAAAAGTTTTTTCAAATACATCAAGCAATGATTTAAAATCACTATCAGGTTTTTTAACTTCTTTTAATTCTACTTTAGAATCAGTTTCATTCAAATAAGTGATGAGTTTTCTAGCATGATCACTTTCTTCTCTTGCATGCTCGAACAAAAACGCCCCTGCACCATCAAAACTATGCTCATAGCACCATGAACTCATACTCAAATACAAATTTGCTGCATACATTTCTTTATTGATTTGCTCGTTTAATAAAGCCACTACTTCTTTTGAAAGCATTTTTTCTCCTTTAAGTGTTATTGCTTTATTATATTAATATAGTTTTATTAAAAAGATATTAATAATAAAAAAATTATTTTGTATTTTTTATACTAAAAGAAAAAACACTGCCTTTTTGTGGGTTAGATTGAATTTTTAAAGAACTTTTGTGTAAAGTGAGTATTTTTTTAACTAAAAACAATCCTAGTCCAAAAGAATTGTTTTGGCTAGTATTGATTTTATAAAATTTTTTTGTGATTAATTTTAAATATTTTTCCTCTATGCCTATGCCTTGATCTTGTATAGTAAATTCTTGGTTTTTAACTTCAATAAAAATATCTTTTTGACTATATTTTAGTGCATTGTTAATGAGATTAATAATAACTTGCTCAATGAGAAAAGAATCTGCTTTTATGAAAGTTTGCTCTCCTTGAATTTTAATCCTGCTTTCATTAAAAATTTCAACAATATTTTTACTTAAAGCATATAAATCAAAATTTTCTTTATTTAAAGATATGATATTTAAATTAAAAACAAAATTTAGTTTGTGTGTTAGTTGGTTGATTTTTACGCTTTGCTTGTGAATTTTTTCAAGCATAAATTTTCTCATAGTTTCATCATTATGTTCTTTTTCTAAAGATTGCAAACTTAAATTTATAACACTTAAAGGATTTTTTAACTCATGTGAAATAGCACTGATTAAATTTGAAAGTTGAGTGTTTTTCATTTTAATTTTTTTGGCTTGTTTTTTATTTTGTAATTCTTTCTCATAAAATAATTTTTTTATTTTTAATAATCTTAAATTTAAAGAATTTAAATCATAAAAAAAGTTCTTTGTAAAATGAAATTCTGATTGACTCTTTATATTTTTAATAAACAAAAGTAATTCTTGAAAGTATTTTTTAAAAAAGTTAAATATAAAAATATATATTGCAGTTAATACTGCTAAAAAAAGCAAAAAAATCAAAATATTTTTTATCCAAAAATCTTGTATTTTTGCGTTTATTTTTGGATAAACAATGATGATGTATTTATATCCTTCATATTGATAAGCTTTATAATAAATTTCTTTATTATTAAAAAATTCATGTGTAAAATCTGCGTTAAATTGATTTTTAAAGAAATCAAAATCATCTAAAGATGAGATGGTTTTTCCATCTTTTTTGATGATAAAATCTGCTCTTGTTTGTTGAGAAAATTCTTGAATATTGTTTGTATTGAGTGTTTTTATAATGCTAAATTTTAATGTATCATTCAAGGTTTTTAATTTTTGCTCATAAGTGCTTTTTATAGTGTTGTTTATATATTGCTCATTAACAAAATAAAACAATCCTATAAAAAATATACAAAAACATATAAAAAATAAAGCAAAAAAATTTCTGATTTTTAACACAATTTATAACCCACCGAGCGCACTGAAATGATATTTTCTTTAATTTGTGGAATTTTTTGTTTTAATCTTAAAATAGCCGTATTGATTGTCTTATCGCTTGTTGTGTCATTTTTCCATACCTGCTCACTTAAAAATTGACGGCTTAGAAGTTGATTTTTGTGATTAAAAAAACACTTGAGTAATTCTACATCTAGGGTTGATAAATTTTCAAATGTATTTGTTTGATAAATTAATTTTCTTTCTTCTATATATAAAGTAAAATCTTGATAAGAAATTTGTTCTTTTGGAGTTTTATTTCTTTTAGTTACGGCTTTGATTCTAAATAAAAGTTCATTAAAATCAAAAGGTTTGCATATATAATCATCACAGCCTTGCTCAAAACCTTCTAAAATATCTTTTTGTAAAGTCTTTGCACTAAGAAAAATCACAGGCTCCATATAACCTTTTTTTCTTAATTGTTTTATCATCTCTACACTATCGCCACTTGGTAAATTTCTATCCATGATGATTAAGTCTATTTCATTTGTATCTAGAAAGGTTTCTAAGTCAAAAAAATCAAAATAATTATAAATTTTTATATTTTCTTGACTAAGTCTTAAACTAATTAACTCATTTAAATCTTTATCATCTTCTATCAAAATAACATTTAGCATATAAAATTATATCAAAAAATACATGTATCCAAAATGTTTCCAAGTTTTTTTAAATTTTCATTACTTTTTTAAAACAAGGAGAAAAAATGAAAAAACTTTTGGCTTTAAGTGTGGCTACCTTTGTTAGTTTAAACGCGGCAGAATTAAAAATAGCAGGTTCATCTACTGTCTATCCTTTTACTTCTTTTGTTGCTGAAGAGTATGCTTCTATAAAAAATACAAAAACACCTATAGTTGAAAGTCTTGGCACAGGTGGTGGTTTTAAAGTGTTTTGCGAGGGAATTACTGATATTTCTAATGCTTCAAGAGCAATCAAGCCAAGTGAATTTGAAACTTGTAAAAAATCAGGTGTGAGTGATATAGTCGGGATTATGATAGGCTATGATGGCATAGTTTTAGCTCAAAATAAAATCAATGCTCCATTAAATATAAGCTTACATGAGTTATTTTTAGCTTTGGCCAAAGAAATTCCACAAGATGGAAAATTAGTCCCAAATCCTTATACAAATTGGCAACAAATCAATAAAAATCTACCAAATAGAAAAATTACAATTTATGGTCCTCCATCAAGTTCAGGAACAAGAGATAGTATAGAAGAGCTTGTAATGGTAGATATTTCTAAAAAAATTCCTGAATATAAAGGTGCATATAAAACTATACGCCAAGATGGAGCATTTATACCAAGCGGAGAAAACGATAATTTAATTGTTTCAAAACTTTCTGTTGATAAAGAAGCTTTTGGGCTTTTTGGATACGGATTTTTAGCTAGTAATGATGATAAGATTAATGCAGTTGATATTGATGGTGTAAAAGCTGATGAGAAGAATATTTCCGAAGGAAAATATAAACTAGCTCGTTCTTTGTTTATATATATGAATGCTAAGAAAAATCCAGAAGTATTTGAATTTGCAAAAATTTATATGAGTGATGATTTAGCTAAAAGCGGAGCAGAATTAGAAAAAATAGGATTAGTTCCTTTGGATGAAAAAACATTAAAACAAACCCAAAAACATATAGAAGAAAAAGGTTTATTAACTGATGAGCTTGTTAAAGCAGGGAAAGTTTTTTAATTTTTAGGATGAAAAATTGATAAAAGAAAAAATAATAAAATTAACGCTTTTTCTTTGTGCTTTTGTTAGCGTAGTAGTAAGCTTTGCTATTATGCTAACTATTTTAATAGAGGCATTAAAATTTTTTCAAAAAGAAAGCGTATTTACTTTTTTATTCTCAAGTCAGTGGGCAGCAGATGCTGCATTTGTAGGTGCTGATGGAAGTAGCAAGCATGGGGTTTTTGGTGCTTTGAGTTTATTTTGGGGAACTTTTTATATTTCATTAATAGCAATGCTAACAGCCTTACCTTTAGGTGTAATGTGTGCTATTTATCTTGGAGTATTTGCAGGTAAAAAATCTAAAAACTATTTAAAACCTATTTTAGAAATCATAGCAGGAATTCCTACTGTAGTTTTTGGATTTTTCGCAGCCATAGTGGTAGCTCCTTTTATAGTGTGGTTTTTTTCTCTTTTTGGTATAGAAGCTAGTTTTCAAAGTGCCCTAGGTGCAGGTTTTATCATGGGTATTATGATAGTTCCTATAGTGGCTTCACTCTCACAAGATTGCATTGAAGCTGTAAGTTTAAAAAGGATAAATGGAGCTTATGCTTTAGGTATGACTAAAAAAGAAGTCGTTTTTGCAGTAATTTTACCAGAAGCAATGCCAGGTATAGTTGCAGCTTGTCTTTTAGGACTTTCAAGAGCTTTAGGTGAAACAATGATTGTTGTTATGGCTGCTTCATTGCGTCCAAATTTAACAATGAATTTTTTAGAAGATATGACAACAGTGACTGTAAAAATAGTAGAAGCATTAAGTGGTGATCAAGCTTTTGATAGTTCTTTAGCTTTAAGTGCATTTTCTTTAGGGCTTGTGCTTTTTATTATTACATTAATCATTAATATTTTTAGCGTTTATTTGATAAATCGCTTCCATAAAAGGAAAAATTTATGAAAAAACTTTTTAAACAAAGAAAAAAAGCTTCAAAAAATTTCAAAAGATTCTGTAAAATGGGGCTTTATATAAACCTTATTTTTCTTTGTATTTTTTTATCAAGCGTAGGGTATCTTGGGATAGGAGCTTTTAAGCAAACTTACATTTATGCCCAGGCTGATAGAAATAGCCCTTCATATGAGCTTTTATCGCGTGCTGAACAAAGGAAAATAAGAACAGGTCAAATCAAAGAAAAATCTTGGCTTTTAGCAAATTCTGAAGTTGATCAATATATGAAAAAAAACTATAATAAACTAAGCGATGAACAAAAAACTTTAGTTGATGAATTAGTTCAAAAGCAAGAAATCAAACTAAGTTTTAACACAAATTTTTTCCTTAATGGAGATTCTAAATCACCTGAAAATTCAGGAATCTTTGCTTCTGTGGTTGGAACTTTACTTGTGATGATAGTATGTATGGTTGTAAGTATCCCAATAGGAGTTGGAGCAGCTATTTATTTAGAAGAATTTGCTCCGCAAAATGTATTTACGCATTTTATAGAAGTGTGTATTAATAACCTTGCAAGTATTCCTAGTATTTTATTTGGACTTTTAGGACTTGGGGTGTTTATTAATCTTTTTGGGATGCCTCGTTCTAGTGCTTTAGTTGGAGGATTAACTTTGGCTATTATGAGCTTACCTATTATTATTGTTTCAACTAAAGCTGCCTTAAAAAGTGTGGATATTAATATGAAAAATGCAGCATATGCTTTAGGCATGACTAAAATTCAAATGATAAAAGGCATTATGCTACCTTTGGCAATGCCTATGATTTTAACAGGTTCTATTTTAACTTTAGCTCAAGCTATTGGCGAAACGGCACCTTTGATGATTATAGGTATGATAGCTTTTATACCTGATGTGGCAAATAGTGTTTTTGCACCAACAAGTGTTTTACCTGCTCAAATTTTTTCATGGTCAGCTATGCCAGAGCGTGCATTTTTAGAAAGAACAGCAGCAGGGATTATAGTGCTTTTATCTCTTTTGGTGATTTTAAATTTAGCAGCAATACTTTTAAGAAGATATTTTCAAGGAAAATTAAAATGATAGCAAAAACAACAAATCTAAATTTATTTTATGGTAAAAAACAAGCTTTATTTGATATTAATATGGAAATTCAAAAAAATAAAATCACAGCTTTAATAGGTGCTTCAGGCTGTGGAAAATCCACATTTTTGCGTTGTTTTAATAGGATGAATGACAAAATAGCAAAAATCGATGGTCTTGTTGAGATTGATGGAAAAGATGTTAAAAATCAAGATTTAGTCGTGCTTAGAAAAAAAGTTGGAATGGTATTTCAACAACCTAATGTTTTTGTAAAAAGCATTTATGATAATATTTCTTATGCTCCAAAACTCCATGGGATGATCAAAAACAAAGATGAAGAAGATGCTTTGGTGGAAGATTGTCTTAAAAAAGTAGGGCTTTTTGAGGAGGTAAAGGATAAACTAAAACAAAATGCTCTAGCACTTTCAGGTGGTCAGCAACAACGCCTTTGTATTGCAAGAGCTTTGGCCATAAAGCCAAAATTATTACTTTTAGATGAACCAACTTCTGCACTTGATCCTATATCTTCAAGCGTTATAGAAGAGCTTATTAAAGAATTAAGTCATAATCTTTCTATGATCATGGTAACGCATAACATGCAACAAGGTAAGCGCGTGGCTGATTATACTGCATTTTTTCATCTAGGTGAACTTGTAGAATTTGGTGAAAGTAAAGAATTTTTTGAAAATCCAAAACAAGAAAAAACAAAAGCATACTTAAATGGAGCTTTTGGATAATTTTTATTTATTTAGAAATTTTGATGATATAATTAATCAAAATTTCTAAAAGGCTTAGCATGCTCATAAATCAAACCTATTTCATAGACTCTTGTGATGATGTAGAATTAAATATAAAAAGAGAAAGTAAGTTGGAGTTTAAACTTACATATGATGATGAAAAAGAAATTGAAGCTATCGTCTGTATTATACCTGGATTAGGTGGTGATTCAAATGAAATTTACAAAACAAAATTAGCTAACTATGGGGCACGGGAATACAATATTGCTGTTTTAGCTGTAAATTATCACTGTATAGGCAATCGTCCTCAAACAGGAGCAAAATTTTTTCTTGATAATATTGATAAATTTATTTTTAATACAAGTATAAATGCACTTAATATAAACATTCCTTATGACATACAAAAATTAAACAATTTTGATGAATTTTACCCTGCTATGGATTATGTCAACAAGCAAATCCAAAAAATGAAGAATAATTGGCAGTTGGATAAAAACTATTATCTTGATTTGAGTGTCAGTTTGCAACCAACTAAAAACGAATATCAAAATTTTGGTATTATGCAAGCAACAGATATACTAAATGCTCTTTTATATATTAGAAAAAATCCTCCTTTTAAAGTTATGGGGGGGGGTATAAAGCATATTTTAATAGGATCATCTCATGGTGGATATTTAGCAAATTTATGTGCAAAAATTTCTCCTTGGATTATCGATGCAGTTATAGATAATTCATCTTATGCAAAAACATGTTGGAGATTGATAGGTTTTGGGAAAGAAATTGATTATAGTGAGCATATGTGTTTTGGTACTTTCCATTTTTTTAATAATATAAGACTATGTTGTTACGATAAAACTTTTTGGACTATAAACAAGCAATCGCCGTATTATTTTTCACTTGGAAGAAGATTAATTAGAGATATACTAAACCAAAAACACTTAATATTGCAAAGTTCCTATCCTAAACCGGCATATATTTTCTATCATTCAAAATTTGATACAGCTATAGCTCCTTATGAAGATAAAAAAGAATTATTTTGTATTTTGGATAGCCTTGATTTTAAATATAGCTCATATGTTATAGATGATGAAAATCAAGTGGATGGAAAATTGATAAAAAATTTAGATCATGGGATGGGGATGTCTATTAAAACTTTAATAAATAAACACTTACCACAAATTCTGCAAGAACCTTTAAAAGATAAAACTTGTAAAAAAGAAATCTCATATAAGTGTGATGATTTAATATATACTTTTAAAGAGGAAAATGATCAAATTGTTTTAAGTATATCAAATTAAATTGACATTATTTATTTTATAAAAAGTAATTTTTAAGTAAAATTACTTTTTACTTTCAAAAGATTATTATCAAAAAGAGTATTTATGGCAAGCAAACAACTTTCACTCAAACATCTTAGTATGCCTATATTGCTTGAAATGTTTTTAAGATATTTTTCTTTGATTATCAACACCGTGATGGTTTCGCAGTATTCTAACTTTTTAGTTGGAGCCATGGGTGCGGGTAATCAAGTAGCAGATTTATTTATCATTATTTTTAGTTTTTTAAGTGTGGGTTGTAGTGTAGTGATCGCTCAAGCTTTAGGAGCTAAAGATTACACTCTAGCAAGAAAGGCAATTCATCAAAGTTTATTTTTAAATGCTTTGCTTGGTTTTGTGTGCGGAAGTTTGATTTTATGGCATGGAGAGTTTTTGCTTTATCTTTTACAAATTCCAAATGAGCTTTTAAAGAATAGTGAAATTTACTTGCACATGCTTGGAATTTGTTTGTTTTTTGACGCTATGGGTATAGTTTTAGCTGCTATTATTAGGGTGTATAATATGGCTTATTGGGTTATGTTTACTACCTTATTGATGAATGTTGTGATATTTATAGGAAATTTTTATGTATTACATTTTACCAAACTAGAGCTTTTTGGAGTAGGGCTTAGTAATATACTTGGGCGTTTGGTCGCCTTTGGTATGCTTGTAGCAATACTTAGTTTTAAACTCAAAATTCATCTTAAAATTAAAGAGATGATAAGTCTTGAAAAAGTGGTACTTAAAAAGATTTTTAACATCGGTGGTTTTGCAGCAGGAGAGCATTTGATATGGTTTATACAATACACCATAGCTTTTGCTTTTGTAGCAAGTTTGGGTAAAGAAAATTTAAGCGTTCAAACGATTTATTTTCAAATTTCTTTGCTCATCATGCTAGTAGGGCAAGCTATAAGCGTAGCAAATGAAATTATCATAGGTAAATTAGTCGGTGCAAAATACTTAAATGTGGCCTACAAACATACTTGGATAGCTTTATATTTTAGCGTGGTAGCAAGTGCTTTTGTAGCTTTACTTAATTATGTTTTGCAAGATTTTACCATGGGTGTGGTAAAGCTTGAAGAAAGTTTAAAAGAACTTATGATACCACTTTTTACTCTTTCAATTTTCTTAGAAATCTCAAGAACTTTTAATATAGTCATGGTGAATTCGCTAAGAGCAAGTGGTGATGCGAGGTTTCCGTTTTTAAGTGGAGTGGTATTTATGCTTGGAGTTTCTTTACCGGTTGGCTATGTGCTTTGTTTTTATGCTGGACTTGGAATTTTAGGAGTTTGGATAGGTTTTTGTGCAGATGAGTTTTTACGCGGTATAGTAAATTCATATAGATGGAAAAGTAAAAAATGGCAAGGCAAAGCACTAGTATAAAAGGAATTTTAGAATTTAAAGAATTTCGTTTTGCTTTTGAAAAGAAAAAACTTAAATATCTAAGACTTAGGATAGATAGGGATTTAACTTTCAAACTTAGCATACCGCTATATTATGAGCAAAGAGATGTTTTAAGATTTTTAGAAAAAAATGAAAGCTGGATTAGAGCCAAAGAAAAAGAACTTTCTTTAAAAAGAGTAGTTTCAGCAAGTGATGAATTGTATTTTTTAGGTAAAAAATACAAGCTAGTTTTTAACGAAAATCATAAAAAAGTTCTTATAAAAAAAGATAAAATTTTTGCAAAAAATCAAAAGTCCTTAGATCTTTTCTTAAGGCGTAGTGCTAGAGTGATTTTTGAGTATTTTATAAAAAAATGGCAATTTGTCCACAAGAGAAAAGTGCAAAGAATTTGCATTAAAGAAATGATTTCAAGATGGGGTTCTTGCAATCATCAAAAAGCATACATAAACTTAAATTTAAAACTCATGCAAAAACCTATAAAAGCTATAGAATATGTGATTTTACATGAACTTACACATTTAATCTACCCACATCATCAAAAAGAATTTTATGATTTTTTATATAAATTTATGCCTGATTATAAAGCAAGGGAAATTTTTCTAAAAAGTCTTATTTTTTAAGTATATTTTTAAGCTTTCCTTAGAATTAAAATTGTTATATTTATATTTTTAAAAATTTAATTTTAAGGTTTTAAACTTGCTTTTAGAAATTACTTTTGATTATAAATCTAAAAATGATATTTTTGAGTATTTGTTAGCTTATTATGCTAAAGATTATATGTATGATTATGAGCAAAAGGATGAAAAAATCATCATTAAGATTAAAGGCGAAAAAGATGAAATTCAAGCCTTTTGCTCTAATTTAGAAAATATTAGCCATAGTGTTTTTTTAAACAAATTTGACTTAAAAGTTATAGAAGAAGATTTTACACCCATAAAAAAAGAAAAAACCTTTACTCAAAGAAGTTTTTTAACAAGACTTAATGCAAATGCTTATACTAATGGCGAGCTTTTAGAAAATGAATGGGGTATTTTTGTAGAAGAAGAATTTAAAATAGAAGAAGAATTTATAAAAATCACTAAAGAAAATTTCTACAATAATTTAAAAAAAGCCTTGGAAAAATTAAAAAACAAAGAAAAAATGCATTTTAAAAGTCCAAAAGGAATATATGCTTTTGAAATTTTTAATGAAGCATTGGATGATTTTTTAATACCTTGTGACCCAAAACATATCAATGCATTTTTTTCTTGTAATAACGAGCAATTTAAAATCTTAGCAGGGGTTGAAAAGCCTCTAATGAAGCTTAAATTTAATGCTATTTTTAGACAAAATCATCAATTAAATCATGAATATTTTAAAATAAAAATATATGATAATCTTTTCTTGTTTGCCTTGTGTTTTGAGCTTGAAAAAGAAGGAATTAAGTTTTTAAATTTTAAAAAACTAGAACATTTTGAAGATGATTTTGAAGTAGCTTTAATCGAAAATGAGCTAGTAGTTTGCAGGGGTTATGATTATATTTTACCTGAGTTTAAAAATTTGATTTTTCAAAAAGAAGATAAAAATTTTGCAAGAATTTCTTGTATATTGTCTGATTTTAAAGACAAAAAGCCTTTGCTTTTAGAACTTAGTAAAAAATATGATGATATTATCCTACTTGATAAAGAGCTAAATCTTTTAAAACTTTGCTTACCAAAAAGCTTTGATGAGTTTTATGAAACTATAAGTCAAGATGATGTTGCTAAGAGATTATTAGCTAATTATGAAAAAGAATTTACCCTAGTGCGAAAAGAACTAAACATGGCTAATAATTTTTTTAATCTTTTTGGCATGGTAGGGATGATTTTAGAGCTTGATGAAGACGAGAAAAAAGCAGCATTAGCGCTTTTAGCTTTAGCAGATGAGAGTAAAATGGCAAAAGGTGTTAGGATAGATTTTAAGCTTAATGAGCAAAAAGAATTTGATTATACTAAGACCTTAAGAAGCGTGATGAGTTTTAAGCTTGCTGGAGTAGAAAATCAAATTATAGCCTTAGGCGTTGTTGAGAGTTTGGCGTATTTTTTAAGAGATTTATTTGATGATTTAAAGGCTAAAGAGCAAGTTGATTGTGCCGTGCTTAGTGGGAGCTTGTTTGAACATAAAAGCCTTAGTAAAAATGTATTTAAACACATACCATTTTTTAAGTTAAGCGATGTTCCACTTTGGATATGAAATTCATATTAAAGGGTTAGTGCAAGGCGTTGGCTTTCGTCCTTTTGTTTTTAATATAGCTAAAGAGCTTAATTTAAAAGGTGAAGTTTATAATAATAGCTTAGGTGTTGTTGTAATCCTTGAGTGTAACAATGTTGAATTAGAAATTTTTAAAGAAAAACTTTTTGCTAATTTACCACCTTTAGCTAGGATAGATGATTTTAATTTTTCTTATAAAAAACTTCAAAAAACTTATAATGAATTTATCATAAGTACTTCACAAGATAGTGAAAAATTTAGCCCGATTTTAAGTGATTTTGCTCTTTGTGAGGATTGCTATAATGAATTTTATGATGAGAAAAATCCACGTTTTAAATACCCTTTCATCACTTGCACAAATTGTGGGCCAAGATTTTCTATTATAAAAAAACTTCCATATGATAGAGCTAATACGACTATGGATGAGTTTAAAATGTGTTCTTTTTGTCAAAGCGAGTATGAAGAACCTACTAATCGTCGCTTTCATGCTCAACCACTTTCATGCCCAAAATGTAAAATTACTATTTTTTTAAAGGATAAAAATCAAAATATTTTAGCCAAAGATGAAAAAGCTTTTATCTTGCTTGCAAAGCTTTTAGAAGAAGGTAAAATCATAGCTTTTAAAGGTATGGGTGGGTTTCATTTAATTTGTGATAGCACAAATAAAAATGCTATAAATGAACTTAGAATACGCAAAAATCGCCCTAAAAAGCCTTTTGCTATCATGGTAAAAGATCTTAAAATGGCTCAAGAATTAGCTTTTATTAATGAAGCTGAAGCAAAACTTTTAACTTCAAATTTAAAACCCATAGTTATTTTAAATAGCAAAAATATCCATAAAAGCTTAGCACCAGATACCAATAAAATAGGTATTATGTTAGCTTATATGGGAACGCATTTAATGCTTTTTGAACATTTTAAAAAACCTATCATTGCAACAAGTGCTAATTTAAGTTCACAAAGCATTATTTATGAAGAAACAAAACTTTTAGAGCAACTTAGTGATGTATTTGATTTTTATCTTGATTATGATAGAACAATACACAACTCAAGCGATGATAGCATTGCTCAAGTTATTAGCGAAAAAACTATGTTTTTAAGGACTTCAAGAGGCCTTAACCCACTTTATATCAATACAGCAAGTATTTTTAATACAAAAGAAAATATTCTAGCTCTAGGAAGTGAGTTAAAAAACGAATTTGCTTGTTTTTTTAAAAATCAAATTTTCATTTCTCCTTATATAGGCGATATGAAAAGTTTAGACATACAAGAGAGATTTTTTAAAATTTTAACTTTCTTTCAAAACTCTTATAAACTAAATTTTGATCAGATTTTAAGCGATAAGCACCCACAATTTAACTATGTAAAAGAATTTAGAGATTATAAAAATTTTCGCGTGCAACATCACTATGCACATTTGTGTGCTTGTTTATTTGAACACAAAATTTACAAAAATAATGTTTTAGCCTTTGTTTTTGATGGAACAGGCTATGGAGATGATGGAAAAATTTGGGGTGGGGAGATTTTTAGAGCGAGTTTAAAAAGTTATGAAAGACTAAATCATTTTAAAAATTTCAAACTAATTAATGCAGATATTAAAAATATCGCAAATTTAGCTTTAGCTTTAATTTTTGATTTTAATTTAGAAAGCAAAGCTAGCGAGTTTTTAGCTAAATTTTCTCAAGTAAAATTAAATAATCTTAAAAAAATTCACACTCAAAGCTCTTTATATACGAGTTCTCTTGGTAGGATTATCGATGCTTTTGGCGCTTTTGCTTTTGATATACAAAAGCTTGATTATGAAGCACAAACTGGGCTTTTGATGGAAAAATATTATGATAAAAATCTTGATTATAGTTACAAATTTAACATCAAAGAAAAAGAAATTTGTTTTAAAAATGCTTTTTTGCAAGCTTTAGAAGATAAAGATAAAGTTAAAATTAGCACAGGTTTGCTTAATGGCATTGCAAATTTAATTATAGAATATTCAAAAAAATTTAAAGAAGAAGTGCTTTTATGTGGTGGGGTATTTCAAAACAAAACCTTGCTTGAAATTTTAGATCGAAAAAATTTTGCTTATAAAACTTCTTTGCAATTTCCTTGCAATGATAGTTCTATCGCACTTGGGCAACTTGTGCATTATTTATCTTTAAAAACTTAATAAAACTCATATTTTTTTAATACTTTTTTATATACAATAAAATAAAAATATAAAGGAAAGATTATGTGTAAAGATTGCGGTTGTTCTATTAATGGACATGAACATCATCATGATCACCATCATGAAAATCCAGCATTAAAAGATGAAAAAACTATTAATGTTATTAGTAAAATTTTATCAAAAAATGATCATCAAGCAGCTCATAATAGAGAGCATTTTAATGAGTATAATACTCTTTGTATTAATTTAATGAGTTCCCCAGGAAGCGGTAAAACAACGCTTTTAGAAGAAACTATAAAAACTTTAAAAGATGATTTAAAAATAGCTGTGGTTGAAGGAGATTTAGAAACTAATAATGATGCAAATCGCATTATTAAAGCAGGAGGCTTAGCTCATCAAATTACTACAGGACAAACTTGTCATTTAGATGCTTTTATGGTGCATGAAGCTTTACATCATTTTAAACTTAGTGAACTTGATATAGTATTTGTTGAAAATGTGGGAAATTTGGTATGTCCTGCAAGTTATGATTTGGGCGAGCATTTAAATGTAGTTTTACTTTCAGTAACAGAAGGTAGTGATAAGGTAGAAAAATATCCAGTGATGTTTAGAAAGGCTGATTTATTGGTCATTACTAAAGCCGATTTAGCTCAACATTTTGACTTTGATTTCAAAGCAACTTCTATGGCCGCTAAAAGGCTAAATCCTAAAATAGATATTATGATTTTAGATAGCAAAACAAAAACAGGATTTGATCTTTGGATAAATTATCTAAAAATGAAAAAGGAGCTTAGCTAATGTGTCTTTCTATACCTTCTAAAATTTTAGAAATTGATGAGCTAAATTCAGCCATAGTAGAAACTTTAGGGGTTAAAAGAAGAGTAAGTTTGGATTTAATAAGCGAGCCTTTAAAAGTAGGCGATTATGTGCTTATACATGTGGGTTTTGCTATGGAAAAAATCGACACTCAAGCTGCACAAGAGAGTTTAAAAATTTATGCTGATATAGCAGAGAAAATGCAAAATGGACAAATCGATGAAAATGAAGGCGATATGGGGCTAAAAAATGGATTTAATTAATGATTTTAGAGATAAAGAAAGAATTTTAGCCCTAAAAGAACTTATTGCTTCTAAAATTACTAAGCCTATTAATATCATGGAAATTTGCGGTGGACATACGCATAGTATTATGAAATTTGGTTTGCCTGATTTATTGCCAAAAGAAATTAATTTTGTTCATGGCCCAGGCTGTCCTGTGTGTGTTATGCCAAGAGAGCGTATTGATGTGGCTTTAAAGCTTGCAAGTATACCAAATACTATCTTTTGCGTATTAGGCGATATGCTTAAAGTGCCAGGAAGTTATGAAAGCTTAATTGATCTTAGAGCTAAAGGGGCTGATATTAGAGCACTTTATACACCTTTGGATGTGATAGATATAGCTTTAAAAAACCCTGAAAAAAATATAATCTTTTTTACCATAGGTTTTGAGACAACTACACCTATGAGTGGGGTGATTATAGAAAAAGGTATAGCTTTAAATTTAAAAAATTTATTTTTTCATATTAATCATGTGTTGGTTCCACCCGCGGTAGAAGCTATCATGCAAGATGAAAATGTAAAAATTGACGCCTTTTTAGGACCTTCCCATGTAAGCGTTATCACAGGATCAAACATTTATGAACCTATTGCTAAAAAATACAAAACTCCTATAGCAGTGAGTGGTTTTGAGCCAGTTGATATAATGCTTAGTGTGTTAAATATAGTAGAGCAAATGAATGCAAATACTTTTGAAGTTTATAATGAATATCACAGAGTAGTTAGCAAAGAAGGAAATTTAAAAGCTAAGGCTTTAGTGGAAAAATACTTTAAACCTTGTGATTTTGAATTTAGAGGTCTTGGAGTGATTGTAAATGGCGGGCTTTGTCTAAAAGATGAATTTGCACACTTAGATGCTAGCAAAGTGTTTGATTGTAAAGTACAAAGTAAAAACGAAAGCAAGGCTTGTATTTGTGGTCAAATTTTAAGAGGCTTAGCTAAGCCTTACGATTGTAAGGTGTTTGCAAAAGCTTGCACTCCAAAAAATCCCATAGGTAGCTGTATGGTTTCTAGTGAAGGAGCTTGCGCGGCTTATTATAAATACTATCAAGATAAGGCATAAAATGAAGCAAATTACTTTAGCCCATGGTGGCGGTGGCGAAGAAATGAATGCTTTGATAAGTGAAATTTTTTCTATTTTTGAAAATGATGTTTTAAAAGAGGCAAATGATGCTGCAATTTTAGATGATTTGGCTTTTAGTACTGATTCTTTTGTATTAAATCCTATCTTTTTAAAAGATATAAATATAGGAAAATTAGCAGTTTGCGGTAGCGTAAATGATGTATTAATGGTGGGAGCAAAACCGCTATATTTATCATTAGCTTTAATTTTAGAAGAGGGTTTTGAGCTAGAAAAGTTAAAAATTATACTAAAATCTATAAAAGAAGAATGCGATAAAGCGGGAGTAAAGTTAGTTTGTGGGGATACTAAAGTTGTTCCTAAAAATAAAGGCGATGAAATATACATTAATACTTCATGTATAGGTAAAAATATACAAAAAATCAATACCAAAAACTTAAAAAGTGGTTGTAGTATCTTAGTTTCAAGGGATATTGGAGCTCATGGTTGTGCGGTTTTGATTGAAAGAAATAATTTAGAGGCAAATATCCAAAGTGATTGTAAAAGCTTAAAAGATGAAGTTTTAACACTTTTAAATGCAAATATTTCCATAAAAGCAATGCGTGATGCTACGCGTGGTGGGCTTAGTGCAGTTTTAAATGAATGGACTAAATTAAGTAATTTAGAGCTTTTAATATTTGAAGAAAAAATCCCAGTTTGTGATGAAGTTTTAGGGGTTTGTGAGCTTTTTGGGTATGAGCCTTATGAGCTTGCAAATGAAGGAACTTTTATTATTTGTGTAGATAAAAAAGATGAACAAAAAGCATTAGAAATTTTAAAACAATTTAATACTAATGCAGCTATTATAGGTGAAATCACAGCTAATAAAAAAGCAAGAGTGGTTTTAGAAAATGCTTATGGAGCAAAACGCATTTTAGAAGCTCCAAAAGGCGAGCTTTTACCAAGAATTTGCTAATGCATGAGTTAAGTATTACAGAATCATTACTAGAACTTTGTGAAGAATATGCTCAAGGAAAAGTTATTGAAGAAGTGCATGTTAAAATAGGGCGTTTAAGTGGGATTGAACCTCCACTTTTGCAAAGAAGCTTTGAAACTTTTAAAGAAAATAGTCCCTTATGTAAGAATGCTAAATTTATTATACATATTCAAGAAGTAGTAGTTGAGTGTCAAAAATGCCATTTTAGTGGAGTGCTTGAAAATAATATCTTTTGGTGCCCAAAATGCGAAGATAAAGATTTAAAAATCATAGATGGGGAAGAGCTTTATCTTATGCAACTTGTTTTAAAAGAAAATGAGGATTTAGAAAATAATGACAAATAAGGAAATTATCTTAGGTGCGGGTTGTTTTTGGTGTACTCAAGCTGTGTTTGATGAAATCAAAGGCGTAGTTTATACAGAAGTAGGTTATAGCGGTGGTAAGCCAAATCCAAGTTATGAAAGCGTGATAAATGGTGATGGGAATATAGAAGTAGCTAAGATAATTTATGATGAAAAACAAATTTCATTAGAAAAAATCTTAGAAATTTTTCTCAAAATGCACGATCCAACAAGCTTAGATAAACAAGGAGCTGATGAGGGGATACAATATAGATCAGTTATTTTTTATCAAACTAATGAGGAGTTAAAAATTATTAGCAATTTTTTACAAAAAGCACAAAAATATTACGCTAAAGCTATAGTTACGCAAGTTTTAAAACTAGAAAAATTTTATAAGGCTGAAAACTATCATCAAAAATATTTTAAAAATAATCCTAGCCAAGCTTATTGTAGATTTGTTATTGCTCCAAAATTAGAAAAGGTTAATTGCTAATATTGTTTTTAAGTATTTTTGCAGTTAGATTTAAAAGCCTTTTGCAGGCTTTTAAAATTTAGTGGCAACCACAACCACCACATCCACAACTTTGACTAAAGAAATTTTCTAAAGCTTGCATATTAGGAAGTTCTGTTACTTCATTTACTAATTCTTTATAAGCAACTACGCCATCTTTAATTACAAACACTGCTCTAGCTAAAATTCCCTCAAGTGGACCATCAGCCATTAAAACACCATATTTTTCACCAAATTCTTTAGAAACAAAATCACTCGCAACAGTTAAATTATCTATACCTTCAGTTGAGCAAAAACGACCCATAGCAAATGGTAAGTCCATACTAACTACGATTACTTCTACACCACTTGCTGCTGCTTTTTTATTAAATTCCCTAGCTTCAGTTGCACATACTGGAGTATCAAGGCTTGGTACGCTGATAATAATTTGAGTTTTACCTTTTGGAGCAATTTCAACACCTGAAAGATCTTTGGCTTTTAAAGTGATATTTGGAGCCATGTCACCAACTTGGATGTTGTTTCCTTTTAAATTTACTTTATTTCCTTTGAATAATACACTATTCATTTTTTCTCCTTGAATGATTTTTATTAATCATAATATAAAAAGATTAATAAAGTCTTATTTTTATTCTTCTTTACACATACCTGCTTCGATTAGAAAACACGAAGGTTGATAATTGCTTTTTTTAATCTTGTCATATTTTGCATAGCTTAAGTATAAAGTATCTTTGGCTCTAGTTACAGCTACATAAAAAAGCCTTCTTTCTTCTTCCAAACTTCCGCCCATGCTCATGAGTTTTTGGTTAGGAAATCTTCCTTGTGCAAGATCAATTACAAATACAAGTTCAAACTCAAGCCCCTTACTAGCATGTATGCTTAAAAGATTAACCCCACTACCACTACTCATTTCACTAGCACCAAGAGTAAGAAAGTTATAGTATTTATAATTATCACTATAATTTTTAGCAAGTTCTTTTAATACAAACATTTTTGCATTGATTTTTTCTAAAATTTCATTTTTTTTATTTAAATCAACATTAGAGTTTTTATTAGTTGCTCTTTTAGTTGCTAAAATATCACAAATTTCTTTAAAATAATCATTTTCTAAGATCAAATTTACAAGTTGAGTTGAAACCTTACACTCGCTTGCTTTTTTAATAAAAAGATAAATTTTTTCAAGATTTTTTGCACAAAGCTCGTTGACTTTGGGTAAGCTTAAAATAGGATGGGTGTTAAATTCACTTTCTAAGTTAAATCTTGAAGGCGAGGCTAGCTCCTCAATATCATCAAAAAGTCCTAGTTGGTAACTTTGTTTTTTGTATTTTTTTAAATTCACACTACTATCAGGATTTAAAAAGCCTTTAATTAAACTAGAATGTCCTAATTTTAATAAAGCATCAAAAATATCTTTTGCCAAAACCCCACCAACTCCTTTGGTGTATTCAAGTAAATGTATAAAAGCCATGATATCTTTTGGATTAAGCACGATTGCAAGCATAGAGCAAAAGTTTTTAACTTCCAAGCTTTCAAAAAAACTTCCTCCACCTTTTCTTTTGCTTGCTATGCCAAGTTCTCTTAAGGCTACTTCTACTCCATCTGCACTAGAATTGTTTCTAAAAATCACAGCAATTTCATCAAGATTAACCCCGCTTTGTAAAATTATTTTTGCTATGGTAGAGTATTGATCAAATAATTCATTAAAAGTTAGCAAACTTGGCGCTTTAAAATCTCCTTCTCTAGTTACAATTAATTCTTTAGGATATAATCTTTCATTGTTTAAAATAACCTTATTAGCTAACGCAAGTATATTTTTACTAGAACGATAGTTTTTATTTAAAGTAAAAATATTTGCATCGACAAATCTATCTTTAAAACTTCCTATAATAGAAATATCAGCCCCATTAAAAGCATAAATACTTTGATCATAATCACCCACACAAAACAAACTTTTACTTTTAAAAGCATCAATTAACGAGCCTTGCAAGGTGTTAGTATCTTGGTATTCATCTACTAAAATCTCATCAAATTCAAAATGATGTGAAGCTAAAACATGTTTTAATTTGATCAATAAATCATTAAAATCTACATAGTTAAAACGCATTTTTTCTTCTTCGTATTCTTTTAAAATATCTTCATAAATTTCAGCATAAACAGCTTGTTCATCATAATTTTGACAAAACCAATTATAAAATTCATCTAAGTTTGCATTAGTATTTTGAAATAAAGAATACACATCATACAAATAGCTTGGCATATAAGGTTTAGTATCGCTTAAATGATGAAAAGTACGTTTTTCAAAAATAGAACGCAAAAGAATTTTAAGCTCACTCGCAGGTTTTAAAATAATATCGTGATTTAACTCTTTAAGTAGAGAATAAGCAGTACTATGAAAGGTTCCAGCTGTGATTTTTGAAGTAATGCTTTTATCAAAATACCTACTAAGTCTTTCTATCATCTCTTTACTAGCTTTGTTTGTAAAGGTTAGAAGCATAATTTTTTCAGGCTTTATACCATTTTGAAGTAAAAAGGCTATTCTTGCAACTATAGTTGAAGTTTTACCCGTGCCTGCACTTGCTATAATTAGATTGTGTCCAAAAGGAGCACTAGCGGCTTTATATTGTTCTTCATTTAAACGCGATAAAGGCATGAATTTCCTAGTTTAAAATTATATTTTGTATATCATTAAAATAAAAATGATTAACACCATCTTTATATTCATAATAAAGCGTGAGTTTATGAGAATCTAAAATAGTCTTAACAATGTATAATCCAAGTCCAAAACTATCTTTATTTTTCTTGCCTTGCGTAAAGGCTTGAGTGTAGTATTTCAAGTCTTTATCTAAGGCTTTTCCTTTGTTTTTAAAGCAAAGATAATCTTTAGTTATTTCTATAGTAACGCAATTTTCATCAGAGTATTTTGTCGCATTATCTATCATGTTTTTCATTGCAGTGGTAAAAAGTTTAAAATCTACATTGACACTAAAACTTTCTTTTATACTAATTTTTACCTTTTCATCATCACTCATAGCTATATCTTTAGCTTCATCTAAAAGATCTAAGATATTGTATTTTTTTAAATTAATCAAACCAGCACCCGAAGTAATTTGCTCAATGGCTGCAAATTCATTAATCAAAATCTCTAAACGATTAAAAGCACCCACTAATCTTTCTTTATATTTGCTATCTTCAAGCATTTCTAAAGTAATTAAACCTTTAGTAATGGGGGTTTTTAGCTCATGCATAATATTTCTTAAGAAAAACTGCCTTGAAGTGTTTAGTTTTTGAATTCTTAAAATAGACTCATAAAAGGCTGTTGCTACTTGAGAAATTTCATCATTTCCCTTGCTAACATTTTGAATTTCATTGAGTTTATTTTCGCCAAATTTATCAATTTGTCTTTTTAAAGCTCTAAGTGGTTTTAATTTTTTAATGATAAAAATATATAAAATCAATAAAACCATTACTACTATACTAGCAATAAGCTTGATCACAAAATAACGATAACCTTGATATTCTAAATCTTTATATAAATAAAGCTTACCATCAAAGATGATTTTTAAATACACATTATCTTCTAAAGTAATGATTTCAACTACACCTGTACTAGTTTGAGCCCGTGCTATAGTTTCAGCTTTATAGATGATTTGTCTTATGGCTGATGGAGTTGTTAATTCTATCATTTTGTAATTTTTTGTTTGCTCATAAAATTCTCTTTCACTAATCACATGATTAAAATATAATAATCTTGCATTAGCTATAAAAGAATATTTTGCATTAAGCTCATTAGTGTAATTTTGTTGATCATATTTTATAAGCCATAAAAAAGCTAAAATTACACTAACGCTTGCAAGTAAAAAAACAAAGGTTATAGTATAAAAAATTGATGATTTATTCATTGAGTTAATTTATACCCTATGCCTCTGATTGAATGAATGTATTTTGGAGTTTTAGGATCATCTCCGATTTTTTGTCTGATTCTACTAATGATTACATCTATACTTTTATTACTAGAATCTTCACTAATAGAGCTACAATTATACACAAGCTCTTCGCGGCTTACCACTCCACCTTCTTTTTTAATTAAATAACTCAAAATATCAAATTCAGCATTAGTAAAGCTAATTTCTTGATCTTTCATAGTGATAGTATGTTTATATTTATCATATACAAGATCTTTTTTAACTTGAGCTTGAGCAGTTTTTGTGTTTGAAATTCTTCTTAAATGACTTTTAATTCTTGCTTGAAGTTCTTGAGGATTATATGGTTTTGGTAAATAATCATCTGCACCCAAATCAAGTGCTGCAACCTTATCGCTAATATCATGCCTTGCACTTGAAATGATAATAGGTGTATCATATTTTTTACGAATTTCCTCGCATACTTCAAGTCCATCAAGTCCAGGTAAGCTTAAATCCAAAATGATTAAATCATAAGGATTTAAAGCAAGTCTTGAAAGACCTATATAAGGCTCATGAGCAATATCTACTTTCATATCAAATTGCTCTAAATATTCAGCTATAATCTCTGCTAATTCTAAATCATCTTCTATCATTAAAATATTTGTCATTTTTTTCCTTTCTTAAAAAAGTAAAGCTCTTACAAATCCGCCTCTATTAATCCAAATTTTAACATACTCTTTACCTTTATTTAATTCTAAAGCCTTAGATAATTCTTTAAAATTTGAAATTTCATACTGATCAACACCTATAATAATATCACCTTGCTCAAAACCTATTTTTTCAGCTTTTGATTTTGGAGTAACTTCGGTAATTAAAATACCACTAATACTTTCAGGTATGCGGTATTGCTGTCTATTCTTAGAGTCAAGTTCCACTAATTTTAGACCATCAATATAACCTTTTTCATATTGTAGCGACTTTTCATCTGTTTTTAACATAAATTTAGCTGTTTTGACTTTATTATCTCTTTCATAAGTTACTTCTACTGCTTGTTTTGGATCAATACTTCCTATGTAGTTTTTTAAATCCATAGGGCTTTTAATCACAGTTTTATCTACTTTTATAATCAAATCTCCTCTTTTTAACCCTGCATTATAAGCTGCTGAATCTTTTTGTACTTCAGTAATTAAAGCACCTTCTTGATTAGTATAGGCTTTTTTAATATCTTGAGTTAAAGCTCCTATGACTACGCCTAAATATCCTCTTTCAATTTTTCCATGCTCAATAAGTTTTTGTGCAATAGATTTTGCCATATTAGAAGGGATTGCAAAACCTATGCCATTATTTCCACCACTTCTTGAAAGTATGGCTGAATTTATCCCAACTAAAGCTCCTCTACTATCTACCAAAGCTCCGCCTGAATTTCCAGGATTAATAGAAGCATCAGTTTGGATGAAATTTTCATATTGATTTAGACCTATATTGTTTTTATTTAAGGCCGAAATAATCCCACTTGTAACACTACTTCCAACACCAAAAGGATTACCCAAAGCAAACACTACATCACCTTCTAGTAATTTATCTGAATCAGCAAAAACTACTGCGGGTAAGTTTTTTGCTTCTATTTTTATCACTGCTAAATCTGTTTTAGGATCAGCACCGATTAATTTAGCTTTATATTCAGTGCTAGAATCAGGTAAATTTACAGTGATTTTTTCAGCATCTTCTATAACATGATTATTTGTTATAATATAACCATCGCTTGAAATAATTACACCAGAACCTAATGAGCTTACAACTTCTTTATTTTTTTTATTTTTTGGAGCTTGTGGGAAATCAAAACCAAAAAATTGTCTAAAATAAGGGTCATTGAAAAAATCATCAATTCCAAATGAACTACTTTGAACAGTTTTAGAAGTTGAGATATTTACAACTGAATTTTTAACTTTTTGTATGGAATCATGATAAGAAAGTATAGTATTTTGATTATCAGTTGGTAAAGTTCTTTTTACATTATCATCTGCTTGTTTAAAATCAATACTAGCACTAAAAAGACTAGTTGCCAATGCCAAAGAAAGAATCATAGTTTTTTTCATGTTTTATCCTTTGTAAAATCATTTAATGCAAGTATAAAATTTTATTTTTACACAATTGTAAATAAAACCTTTAGTTTTAAAACTTATAAAAGTTGATTGACTAAGACTAAAGTTTTTGATATAATCTTATAAAAAATTAAGGAATAATAAAAATGAGTAATAGTTTATATGAAACACTAGGAGTTTCGCAAAACGCTAGTGCAGATGAGATAAAAAAAGCTTATAGAAAATTAGCAAGACAATATCATCCCGATATTAACAAAGAAAATGGTGCTGAGGAAAAATTCAAAGAAATTAACGCCGCTTATGAAATTTTAAGTGATGAGAAAAAAAGAGCTCAGTATGATAGATATGGCGATTCTATGTTTGGTGGGCAAAGTTTTCATGATTTTTCAAGAAATGCAGGTGGAGCTGACATCAATGATATTTTAAAAAATATTTTTGGTGGAGGCTTTGGAGGATTTAGTGGCGGTTTTAGTTCTAGTAATAATTTTAGAAGTGGCTTTGGGGGATTTGGAGGATTTGAAGAAGATTTAGACTTGCAAGCAAGTGTTAAAATTCCTTTTGAAAAAGGAATTTTAGGTGGTGAGCATTTGGTAAATATAAATAACGAGCAAGTTAAAATCAAAATTCCACATGGCATAAAAGATGGCGAAAAGCTACGCATACGAGGTAAAGGAAAAAGCTTTCAAGGGCAAAGAGGGGATTTGATTTTAAAAGTTGAACTTGAAAAAAGCGATGAATATGAAAGAGAAGATGATGATTTGTACAAAAAGGTTGAAATTAGCTTAAAAACAGCGCTTTTTGGAGATAAAATCAGTGTGCATACCCCAAGAAAAGAAGTTAAAATTACCATACCGCCAAATTCTAAAAACAATCAAAAAATTAGACTTAAAGGCTATGGAGTGCAAAATAGAAAAACAGATCTTTATGGGGATATGTATTTAATTTTGAATGTAAAAATACCTGATATTAATAGCCTTGATCCTGAATTTGTAAAAATTTTAGAAGAAAAATTACCTTGAAAGGAGTAAGTAATGGAGCATAGTTATGATGAACCGGTGTATCTTATAAGTGTTGTTGCAAAAGTTTTAAGTATACACCCACAAACTCTAAGACAATACGAAAAAGAAGGTTTAGTTGAGCCAAGTAGAACCGATGGTAAAATGAGACTTTATTCTCAAAAAGATATAGATAGAATCAAAATGATTTTACGCTTAACAAGAGATCTTGGGGTTAATTTAGCTGGTGTTGATGTGATTTTAAAACTAAAAACAAAAATTGATGAGTTTGAAAACACTATTGAAGAGTTAAGATTAGAACTTGATAGAAGAGATAATCCTTCAAAATCAAGAGCAGTAGTTAAACATAGAAGTAATTTTGATTTAATTTTTTTAGAAAAAATAAAATAATAAAAACATTACAAAAGGTTGGTGAGTGGATGCTTTTATAACTTTATTTTTAACTGCAGTAGCAGTTGCTGTCATACTTAATGTTATACTTAAAAAATTTGGTATTCCAACTATTATAGGTTATATAGCTACAGGTTTATTTGTGCGTGAATTTTATGGTTTTAGCACTAATGAATTTGTTATACATGTAGCTGAATTTGGCATAGTTTTTTTAATGTTTACCATAGGGCTTGAATTTTCATTTAAACATCTTTTAGCAATGAAAAAAGAAGTATTTTTAAATGGAAGTTTGCAAATGCTAACTTGTGGTTTGGTTTGTACTTTACTTGTAACTTATATTTTAGGTATAGCAAGCCATATCGCAATGATAGCAGGTTTTGCTCTAGCCTTATCTTCCACTGCTATAGTTTTAAAAATACTTAATGATAATGGCGATATCAACGAAGAATATGGCCGAAAAGCTTTAGGAATTTTACTTTTTCAAGATATTGCTGTGATACCACTGCTATTAATGATTGATATATTTAGTTCTCAAAATGCTGATATTTCAAAACTTTTACTTACAACTTTAGTCAGTGCTGTAATTTTACTTGTTTTGCTTTATTTTATAGGCAAATACCTTTTTACTTATGTTTTAAAATTCATCATTAAAACTAACGCAAATGAAATTTTCATCGCTACCATACTTTTTACCGTAATAGGAGCGAGTTTTTTAGCTCATTCTTTTGGTTTTTCATACTCACTTGGAGCATTCATAGCTGGAGCTTTGATAGCTGAAACTAAATATAAACATAAAATAGAAGCAGATTTGGTTCCTTTTAGAGATTTGCTTTTAGGATTTTTCTTTATCAGTGTTGGTTTGCAAATTGATTTTCATATAGTTTTTGAAAATTGGTTTTTGATTTTTGTTTTTGTAAGCTTGGTTTTATTGATAAAATTTGTAGTAATCTATGGTCTTTTAATTCTTTATACAAGAAAAAGAGTAGCATTAAAAACTGCTTTGAGTATTTCTCAAATTGGAGAATTTGCGCTAGCAGTATTTTCGCTAATGCAAGTAAATTCACTTATAGATGAAAAAACAGCACAAATTTTTATTATAGTTTCTATCGTCACTATGGTTGCAACGCCTTTTATTTTAAATAATCTTAGAAAAATAGCCAACGCAGCCGAAGGTGAGCAAAATGATATGGCTAAATTTTATTTATGTGATCAAAAAATGAAAGATCATTTTATCATTTTTGGTTATACAAGATTAGGTCAAGAAGTGGTGCAAAAGATCAAAAAAACAGGTATTCCATATTTGGTTTTAGAAAGTGATTTAAATTTAGTTGAACTTGGCCGCAGTAGAAATGAAAATATCTTTTTTGCAAATGTAGCCCAAGTAGAAACATTAAAAGTAGCAAATATAGAAGAATGCTCAGTTGCTATTATAACTATAAGTAATGAAGCTAAGCTTGATATGCTCTATCAAGTGCTTTCTAGCTTTAACAAACCCATACAAACGGTTTTAAAAACAAGTGGTACAGGTGCTAAGATCATTTTCCCACATACTGATAAACATTTACACATTGTAGATGCTGAAGCTTCAATAGCAAGAAATTTAGTACAAGAAGCATTACAATGTAGAATCAATACAAGTGCAGCAGAATGAAAAATGATGAAAAAGCTTTAAGGGTAAAATATGTAAGAGCTTTAGAAAAATTTACTAATTCTGCTGTGAGTGCTTTAAAAAGAGAAGATTTTGATTTAACTCTTTTTAGGGAAAGAATGCAAAAAAATGCTAAAATCTTTGAGAAAATTCAAGCAGTGTTTTTAGATTCTACTTATACTAAGGCTTTGGAGATTTTTGTAAATGAGTGTTTAGATGAAAGTTTAGACCAAAAAACCTTAGCTTCAAAAGCCAATGCCTTATATAAGCTAAAAAATAATCAAAGTTATAAAAAAGACAAACATAAAATTAAATTTAAGGATGAATATTGATAAATGTAATTTTTGATATGGATGGCACGCTTATAGATAGTGCTAATGCTATAATATGTGCGGTAAATGAAATAAGAGCGGATTTAAATTTAGAACCTTTAAAAAGAGAGTTTATTTTAGATACTATCAATACTCCTGGACAAAATTATGCTAAGATTTTTTACGGGGTTGATACTTACTCACATACTAGCTTTAAAGAAGGTTATGAGAAGTATTTTATTAAGCATTATGATCAAAGCGTGGTGCTTTTTGATGGTGTGCTTGAGGTTTTGGAATTTTGTAAAAAAAATGATTGCTATTTAGCTATAGCCACAAATGCACCTCAAGAAAGCTTGGTGCCTATTTTAAAAAAACAAAACATTCTTTCATATTTTGATAAAATACTAGGTGTTAGTTATGGTATAGAAGCTAAGCCTGATCCTATGATGCTAAGATTAATCGCAGATGAAGCAAAATATGAAAAAAGTATTTTCATAGGCGATAGCTTAAAAGACAGACTTTGTGCTAAAAATGCTAAGATGGATTATATACATATTTCTTGGCAAAAAGAAATTAAAGACTTAGATGAAGCTAACGATAAAACTACTTTAATAGAAAAAATTCAAACTTACATAAAAGGTTAAAAATGGATATTTTTGATGAAATGTTTGCAAAAAGCCCTAAAGAAAAATTTATCGAAACAATAAAATATGCAAATTTAGGTGCATTAGAAAATGTTTTAGAAAAATTATTAGCCGATCATATCGCTATGATAGAGCTTTTAGAGAAAAATAATTTAAATGAAAATGATGTAGTACAATTTCAAATGGAAAATTCACTCTTAATAGATGAGAGAAAAAATGATTTTTATATAGGCTTAAGTGCTGAAATTTTAGGGCATGAGGGTTGATTTTGCGTTTATTTTTATCTTTATTTTTGATGTTTAATTTTTTAAAAGCTGAAGTATTTTTTGATTATACTTATAAATTTACCTTAAGTAAAGATGAAAAAGCAAGTGTAAAAATAAAAGAAATTGATTATCCTGATGAGATTTATTATTTTGATTTTTCATGGACTTTATTTGATCAAACTAATATCATCGTTCATTCAAGGTATAAAAAATACCCTAGGCAATTTGTGATGTCTTTAAGAAGAAATTTAAATTGGGTAGATCAAACTTTAGTGCCTGATTATAAAAATCCACACATAGATAGAGCAAGATTAATACTTGAATTTAGTGATTTTAAAAAAAGTGAGGCTATTTTCACTATCTACATAGAAGATAGAGATAAAAGATTAGAAGTGGAATTTTTAGATCCTAGAAAAGTCACTCTTAATCAAAACTAAAGTAAAATTTAATAAAATATAATTATAAGAAAATTAAGGAAAGCATGGTGCAAAAGATAGATCAATATATGCATGAATTTTTATCTGAATTAAATTACAAGCCTATTTTAACAATGAGTTCAAAACTTCAAGGCGGTAAAAAATTACGCTCAAAATTACTTTTAAAAATAGCTAGCGAAAACGATATTAGTTATAAAATTTGTGCCATTATAGAATTAATCCATGCTGCAAGCTTATTACATGATGATGTGATTGATGAAGCAAGATTAAGAAGAGGTGTAAAATCTATCAATGAACAATTTGGAGCCAAAAATGCTATCATGCTTGGAGATATTTTATACTCAAAAGCCTTCTATGAACTTTCTTTAATAGATTTAAAATTAGCAAAAATCATCTCCAATGCTGTTGTAAAGCTTTCCGTTGGCGAATTAATGGATGTAAATTTAAGCGAAACTTTCAATACCGATAAAAACGCTTATTTGCAAATGACATATAACAAAACAGCCGTTTTAATCGAAGCTAGTGCAAGATGTGGGGCTATACTTGCTAATTTAAATGAAGATGATTTTGCAGAATATGGTAAAAACTTGGGCTTGGCTTTTCAAATCGTAGATGATATTTTAGATATCAAAGGCGATGAACAAACCTTAGGCAAACCCGCCATGAATGATTTTAAAGAAGGTAAAACCACTCTTGCTTATATGTATTTATATGAAAAATTAAATCCACAAGATCAAGAAATACTTAAGTCTTATTACAAGAAAGATTTAAATATAGATGAACTTACTTGGATTAAAAATAAAATGCAAGAGCATGAAATTTTTAATCAAATTGGTCAAGAATTAAACACCTATGCAAATAATGCCTTAAAAGCCATAGAAAAATACAATATAAAAGATTTAGAAGATATTATTAAAAGTATGATAGAAAGGGAATTTTAATGCATTATTATTGTATCAGTTTTACGCACAAAAATACAGATATTGCTACTAGAGAAAAACTTTCCTTTTCCAATGAAGATAAAAAAAGAGAACTATTAAGATTAATCCATACTAATAATAAAATTCTAGAAAGTTTAGTGCTTAGCACTTGCAATAGAGTTGAAATTTTTCTTTTTATCGGAGAAATTGAAAGTATCAATGAACATATTTTAAAAACACTTAGTTTGCTTTGTGGGGTTGATAAAGAAAATTTAAGCACAAAAGCTGATTTTTATGAAGATAGTGGGGCTATCCATCATTTATTTTCTGTGGCAAGCTCACTTGATAGTTTAGTTATTGGAGAAACACAAATTGCTGGACAATTAAAAGATGCTTATAAATTTGCTCTACAAGAACAAAGATGTGGTGTGCATTTAACTAGAGCAGTCCATTATGCTTTTAAATGTGCAGCAAATATTAGAAATCAAACTGAAATTTCCAAAAATCCTATTTCAGTTGCTTCAGTAGCGGTAGCAAAAGCTAAAGAGCTTATAAAATTAGAAAATAAAACTGCAGTTGTAGTAGGTGCAGGGGAAATGAGCGAGTTAGCCTGTAAGCATTTATTAAATGCTAAGGCCAAAGTATTGATATTAAATAGAGATATACAAAATGCCCAAAAGCTTTGTGAGGATTTGGGTGAAAATGCAAGTTGTGAAAGTATCGCAAATTTAAAAGAAGCATTAAATAAATATGAGATATTTTTTAGCGCCACAAATGCTCCACATGCTATCATAACTAATGACATATTAGAAGAAAAAGATTATAAAAGATATTTTTTTGATATAGCAGTGCCTAGGGATATTGATGTAAAAGCAAATGAAAAAAATATAGTTTATGCTGTTGATGATTTAGAAGAAGTTGTAAGAAAAAATTTAACACTAAGAGAACATCAAGCCCAGATTGCTTATTCTATAGTAGGCACTATGACAAATGAGTTTTTCCAACATCTAAGCAAACTAGCAACCTTACCTTTGATTAAGCAATTACGCTTGCAAGCTGATGAAATCGCTAAAGAACAATTACAAAAGGCCATAGATAAAGGATATTTAAAACACTCAAATTATGAAGAAGCAAGAAAGCTTATAAGACAGGTGATGAATGCATTTTTACATCATCCTAGTGTAAATTTAAAAAAACTAAGTGGAACTATGCAAAATGACTCTGTTGTAAATGCCATGCGTTATGTGTTTGATTTAAAAAATGAAAGCATGGAAGGTTTAAACTTCTATAAATGTGAATTTAATTTGGAGAATAATCATGAAATTTAGTAAATTTTATGCCATAAGCACAAAAGAAAATCCAAAAGATGCTACCCTGCCAAGTCATATATTTTTAGTTAAGGGTGCTTTTGTAGAACAAATTGGAAGTGGCTTATATAATTTTTTACCTTTAGGAAAAAGAGTTTTAGATAAGATTAAAAATATCATCAAAGAAGAAATGGATAAAGCGGGAGCTTTAGAAGTAAATTTAAGTTTTAATACCCCAGCTGAACTTTGGAAAGAAAGTGGGAGATTTAATGTTTTTGGTAAAGAGCTTTTACGCTTTAAAGATAGAAAAGAAAATGATTTTGTCTTAGGACCAACTCATGAAGAAGCCATAGTAGCTTTGGTTAGAAATAAAGTAAATTCTTACAAGCAACTTCCTTTGCATTTATATCAAATAGGACTTAAATTTAGAGATGAAGCTAGACCTAGATTTGGGCTTTTAAGATGTAGAGAATTTTTAATGAAAGATGGTTATAGTTTTCATAGTAATGAAGCTGATTTAGACAAAGAATTTAATCTTATGCATGAAACTTATAGTAAAATTCTTACAAGATTAGGGCTTGATTTTAGAGCTGTTGAAGCTGATAGCGGGGCTATTGGCGGAAGTGGATCAAAAGAATTTATGGTTTTAGCTAAAAATGGCGAAGATGATATATTATTATGTGAGCATTGTGATTATGCTGCAAATATCGAAGCAGCAAAAAGAGCTAAAAAAAGTTGCGAAGATGAAAGACCAGAAGCTGACTTTGCTACACAATTTCACACTCCAAATGTAAAAACTATAGAAGAATTAGCAGAATTTTTTAAAATTAATCCTTACTATACTGTTAAAGCTATTGCTAAAAAAGCTATTTATGAAAATGAAGAAAAAATTGTAGTATTTTTTATACGCGGCGATGATGAACTGCAAGAAGTTAAAGCACTAAATGCAGCAAATGCATTAGAATTAGCCGATGTAAGTGAAGAAGAATTAGAAAAAACAGGTTTAGTACCAGGATTTATTGGCTTTGTAGGATTAAATGGAGTTGATTTTTATATTGATCATGAGCTTGAAAATGAAACAAATATGATTATTGGAGCAAATAAAAAAGATTATCATTTGGTTGGAATCAATGTTGTAAATTTAAATAAAGAACGCTTTAAAGATCTTACCGCAGTTAAAGAGCATGATCTTTGTCCAAAATGTCAGCACAAGCTTAAGCAAAGCAAAGGTATTGAAGTAGGACATATTTTTAAACTTGGAAATAAATACTCAAAAGCAATGAATGCAAGCTATTTAGATGAAAATGGTAAAGCTCAATTTTTCACTATGGGTTGTTATGGTATGGGGGTGAGCCGTTTAGTAGCTGTTGCCATAGAAGCAAGCCATGATGAAAAAGGTTGTATTTGGAATAAAACTCTAGCTCCTTTTGTTTTAGATATTATCGTTTCTAATATAAAAGATACAAAAGCTATGGAATTTGCTGAGCAAATTTATACTCATTTTAAAGATAAAGAAATTTTGTTTGATGATAGAAATGAGCGTTTTGGTGTAAAGATTAATGATTTTGAATTAATGGGCTTTCCTTATGCTTTAGTTATAGGTAAGGGTTTAGAAAGCGATGAAGTAGAGTTAATCCATAGAAATACTCTAGAAAAACAAGTTTTAAAAACCCAAGAAGTAATTTCACACTTAGAGAAAATTTTATGATAGCAAAAACAAATTTAAGTGCTTTTTTGATTTTAGAATTGATTGCTAGTATTTTATTTATAGTCTTTTTTGGTTTTTTAAATTTTTTTATGATAGTTTTTGCAAGTATGTTTTTAGGAGCAATGTTTTTAGCAAAGACTTGGACAAATCTCATAACTATGCAAAATGCCAATACTAATTTATTTGGTATGATTAAATTATTTTCCTTAACTATAGTTGGAATTTTACTTTTAATACCAGGAATTTTAAGCACATTTTTGGGAATTTTACTCTTATTTTTTATGATGATATTAAAATTATTTACAAAACAAAAAAGAAAATATCATCAAACAAACAACGAAGAAGAAATCATAGATGTAGAAATCATACAGGAGCATAAAAAATGCAATTAATCATCGCAACAAGAAAAAGCCAACTTGCATTATGGCAAAGTGAGTATATAAAAAATAAATTATTACAAACACATTCTGATTTAGAAATTTCTTTAGAGGGTTTTAAAACTAAAGGTGATGTTTTACTTGATTCTCCTTTAGCTAAAATAGGTGGAAAAGGACTTTTTACAAAAGAACTTGAAGAAAGTATGTTAAGAGGTGATTCACACTTAGCTGTGCATAGCTTAAAAGATGTGCCAAGCTTCTTTCCTGATGGCTTAGTTTTAGCTGCTATTTCAAAAAGAGAAGTGGTAAATGATGCTTTTTTAAGTGAATATTATGAAAACTTAAATGCTCTTCCAAAAGGTGCAAAAGTAGGCACTACAAGTCTTAGAAGAAGAATGCAGCTTTTAGCGTTAAGACCTGATTTAAATATCATTTCTTTAAGAGGTAATATCAACTCACGCTTAGAAAAACTTAAAGCTAAGGAATTTGATGCTATTATTTTAGCTCTAGCTGGCATTAAACGCTTGGGTTTAGATAAAGAAATAAAATACATTAGGGCTTTTGAACTTGATGAGATGATACCTGCAGCTTCTCAAGGAGCTTTAGGTATAGAAAGCATTGATGATAAACAAATTTTAAAATACCTTGAATGCTTAAACGATAAAAATGCCTTTATAGAAACTCATATAGAAAGAGATTTTATAAAAACCTTAGAAGGTGGTTGTCAAGTACCTATAGGAATTAATGCAAAAATCATTGATGAAAAAATAGAAATTCGCGCTATAGTGGGCTTACCCGATGCAAGTAAAATTTTAAAAGAAAAAAGAGTAATTGATAAGCAAAATTACTCAAATGCAGGCGAGCTTTTAGCCAAAGAAATGATAGCAAAAGGTGCAAAAGAAATTTTAAAAGAAGCAGAGAGTATGATATAAATGCAAAAATTCGTAGAGCTTTTAGAAAAAAATAATTTATTAAAAACCATCCATGAGCCAGTAGATGTAGAACTTGAAATGGCACATTTAGCTTATATAGAAGTTAAAAAAGAAGACTCTAAAGCCTTGCTTTTTACTAATGCAGTAAAAAATAGTAAAAAATACGATTATCCTGTATTATTAAATACTTTTTGCAGTAAAAAAGCTTTAAATTTAGCATTTGGAAAAGATTATGAAGATGTAGCTAAAGAAATTAGCTCTTTACTTAAAATGCACATACCGCAAAGCTTTGGTGCGAAATTAAATTTTTTCAAAACCTTGCTTGATTTAAAAAATATCCCACCAAAACGTATCAAAAAAGATGGAGAATTTAACTACAAAAGCTTAAATTCTTTATATGAAATACCTATTTTAAAAACTTGGGAAAAAGACGCTGCACCTTTTATCACTATGGGGCAAGTTTATACTCAAAGCATAAATGGAAAACAAAATAATCTTGGAATGTATCGCTTGCAAGTAGTTGATGAAAAAACCTTGCTTATGCATTGGCAAATTCACAAAGACGCGAGCCATTTTTTTCATGAGTATAAAAAAGCAAATCAAAAAATGCCAGTAAGTATAGCCATAGGTGGAGATCCTTTATATATTTGGTGTGCTCAAGCGCCTTTACCAAAAGGTATTTTTGAACTTTTACTTTATGGTTTTATCAAGAAAAAACCTGCTATTTTGGCAAAATGCAAAAGCAATCATCTCTATGTGCCTTATGATAGTGATTTTGTGATTGAAGGTTTTGTAAATCCAAATGAATTTGCACCCGAGGGACCTTTTGGAGATCATACAGGCTTTTATACTCCTATTGAACTTTGTCCTGTCTTAAAAGTAGAAAAAATCTTTGCTAAAAAAAATGCGATTTATCAAGCTACGGTTGTAGGAAAACCGCCTTTAGAAGATAAATACATGGGGCTTGGCACAGAAAGAGTTTTTCTACCTTTACTTCAAACTAACGCACCTGATTTGATAGATTATAACATGCCTGAAAATGGAGTTTTTCATAATTTAATCTTAGCCAAAATAGAAGCAAAATATCCAGCTCATGCAAAACAAGTAATGCATACTTTTTGGGGAGTAGGGCAAATGAGTTTTGTAAAACATGCTATTTTTGTCGATGAAAATGCACCTTGCTTGCAAGATTATGACAAGCTCATACCTTATATACTTAATCGCTTTGATGAAGAAAAATTACTCATAAGTGAAGGAATTTGCGATCAACTCGATCATGCTTCAAGCACTTATTGTTACGGTGGTAAAGCAGGACTTGATGCGTGTGGTGATGAGAAAAAAGTTGAACTTGAAATTCTAAGTGATGAAGCTTTGTTTTCACTTTTTAAAGAAAAAGATCAAAATATTTTAAAATTAAAACAATTTTACACCCAAACCTTTACTCCAATTTGTGTGATCTTAATTGATAAAAAAGAAAAAATTGCTCAAATTTTTGAAAAACTACAAATTTATAAAAAACATTTTAGAATTTTAGTTTTTTTAGATTCAGATACTATTTTGGAAAATCCTTATATGTTAATTTGGCGTGTGGTAAATAATATCGATGCAAAAAGAGATATATTTATCAAAAAAGATTGTGTTGCAATTGATGCGACAAATAAAGGATCATTAGAAGATTATCATAAAGAGTGGCCTTTAATGACAAATTGCTCCAAAGAAGTTATAGACAGACTTATTGCAAAAAAATTACTTGTAAATGATGAAAAATTCTTCAAAAAGTTTGAAATTTTTTAATTTTAAACTTTTTGAGAACACTTTTTGCTTATTAAATATATATTTTTAATTTAAATATTAAGTTTTTTAAAATTGTGTCGATAATGTGTTTTAGAGTCTTTTAAAAAGGAGTTTAAAATGGACATTAGCAATATTCAAAGAGATACAAATATAACTCATTTTAACACAAAAAGTGTTGAAAAGCCATCTCAAGAGAATAAGCAACAGGTTGATTTAAATGATCAAGATGAGAATTTAAATGAAAAATTAAAAAACGCAACAGAAAAACTTAATAGACAAATGGAAACATTGGAAACAAATGTGCGTTTTGCGTATAATGATAAAATAAACGAAATGTATGTAAATGTCACCGAAAAAGACACAGGTAGGTTAATACGCAAAATTCCTAGTGAAGAAGTTATGAAATTAATAGAACATTTTAAAGGTGTTATTGGCACCATTTTTGATAAGGAGAGTTAATCATGGCAGTAGGTAGTTTAGGAAGCTTAGGTATAGGTTCAGGAGTTTTAACAAGCGATACACTTAATAAGCTTAAAGAAGCAGAAATGAATGCTCACTTAAAGCTTTATAACACGCAACTTGAAACTAACACTTCAAGACAAAAAGACTTAGCAGAGCTTGAAGCTAAACTACTTGCTTTTCAAACTGCTGTAAATAGTCTTGGCGATACTTCTCAATTTAATAAAAAGAAAGTTTCTCCTAGTGTAAGTGGCGATAGTGCTGCTGCTAGCTTGGTTGTAGGCTCTTTATCTAATCTTTCAAATATGAAAGTCATAGTCGATCAACTTGCTCAAAAAGATGTTTATCAAAGCAATGGTTTTAAAGACAAAACCTCTACCGTCATGGGCAGTTTAGGTATAGAAGGTGATTCTAACGGCAAAGCTTCTTTTACTATCACCCAAGATGGAAAAGACTATAAAATAGAAATCGATAAAAGTACAACCGTAGCTCAACTTGCTGAAAAAATCAATTCCGCCACAGGTGGTAAAATAGAAGCTAAGCTAGTAAATACTGGAGATAGAGACAATCCTTATCGTTTAGTAGTACAAAGCACTGAAACAGGAACTAAAAATAATATTTCTTTTTCAGGTGATGATAAGCTTTTAAAAGCTATGGGTTGGGAGCTTGATAAAAATAGCATTAGTGCGGGTGGTTTATATGGTTTTAGACCAACAGGTACTGAAAATAAAGATAAAGATAAAATAAGTGGAACATTTAGCGGAAATCCTGAAGATAAATTACTTAGTTCGGCAGAAGAAAGCACTTCTTTTACTTTTGTTATTAAAAATGGTGAAAGATATGATAGATTTACTATTGATATAGACGAGAACACTACTTATAAGAGCTTAGCAGAAGATTTAAAAAAACAAACTAATGGAAAAGTGGAATTAAGCTTTGATGAGAGTAAAAAGACTTTTACATTTAGAGCTACTAATGGTGGTGAATTAAGTCTTTTTGATGGTGGCTATGCAACTGATGCTGAAGGAAATATTGACCAAGCTAATTATGCTAGAGATAACAAAGCTACTTCACTATTGAAAAATAAATTTGGCATTGAATTAGATACAAGCACACCACAAGGCTACAATGTTTCCAAAGACAATGAAAACCATATCCAAAAAGGTATGGATGCTATCTTTAGTGTAGATGGTGTTAAGATGATTAGATCAACTAATACCATCACAGATATAGGACCTGATATTACCCTAGAGCTTAAACAAAAGGGTGAAATTAGTTTCAATGTTACTCAAGATACTGAAGCCATAGCACAATCTTTAGAAAGTTTAGCTACTGCTTATAATGATTTGATGATCAATCTTAATGCAGCGACAAAATACGATCCTGATGCAGGGACAAAAGGAAATTTCGTAGGTGTAAGCTCGATTTATAATATAAAATCACAAATTAACAATATTTTGCTTCAAACTATCACAGTAGATGGAACAATCACAGTTGGAGATAGTGATACTTCAGATGGTGTTAAAGTTTCTTCAAAAGTAAGTTTATCTCTAGCTGATTATGGTTTAACTTTAAATGATGGGGTTTTAACCTTTGACTCCGGAAAATTTAATGCTAAATTTAACGAAGATCCTGAAATGGCTGAGAAATTTTTCGTAGGACACAATGGCTTTGAAGACATCGATCTAACAGGAGATAGAGTAAGTAAGTTTGGTGAAAATGATATAGAATTCAAAGAAGGTAGTTTTACCATTACTTATAATGATGAAACTATAGATTTAAGTAAAACTGCCAATGGAGATCCTTTTAAACTAACAGGAAAAGATGATATAGAAAAAGCTAAAAATTTAGTTGATCATATAAATAGTTTTGGCTTAGAAGGTTTAGAGGCTAGTTTTGAAATCATTAATCAAGGTAACGATAATCAGCAAATTCAATTTAGAATCAAAGGAACATCAGGAAGTAACCTAGAAATTCAAGGCGATAAAGACTTTTTGAAAAAATTTGGCTTAAGTCCAAAAACTATATATTCAGTTTATAAAGAAGAAACTGGAACCTTTGGGGTATTAAAAAACACTATGGGTGAGATGATGAGCTCTGATGGTTCTTTTGGGGGTTATAAAGACTCTTTAACCAAAGAATCAAAAAATCTAAACGAAACTATAGAAAATACTAAAAAATCCATAGAAAGCAGATATGACACAATGTGGTCAAGATGGGCAGCATATGATGGTATAATTGCAAAATTAAATAACCAAGCAAGTGTTATTACAAATATGATTAATGCAGCAAATAATCAAAATTCTTAAAAAATAGAGAGGATTTAAATGCTAAATAGTGCAGTATATAATGCGTATTCACAAAATCAAACTGGTGTAGAATCCCAAGAAAAACTTATAGAGATGTTATATAGCGGGATTTTACGCTTTGCAAGTAGGATAAAAATAGCTATTCAAAATGGAAATATAGAAGAAAGAGTGTATTATGTAAAAAGAGCTAGTGCTATTTTTATAGAATTGTTAAATTGCCTTGATTATGAAAAAGGCGGAGAAATAGCACACTACTTAAGTGGCCTATACACTAGAGAATTACAACTTCTTTCTTTGGCAAATATAGAAAATAGTGAAGCAAGAGTAGATGAAGTTATCAATGTAGTCAAAGGCTTGTTAGAGGCTTGGAGAGAAGTTCATCAAAAATGAGTGAAAAAAAATGGATAGATGAGTTTAAACTAGCTGTATATACTGAAGATGTGGAAAAAATAGTTAAACTCATAGAAAAACCTGATTTTAAAGATTGTCCCAATGAGGCTTTGGCTCTTACTAATGAAGCAATAGCTTTTATGAAAAAAAAGCAAGATGAAGTAGCAAAAAATTTACAAAAACTCAAAAAAGCATCTGCTTATATAAAATAAAACATGGCGATAAGCCGAGTTCTGTCAAGAGCGATCATTTATCTAGACTTGTTTTTGCAAACAAGTTCAAGCGAAGGGTTATATTATAAGACTAAAACCACCCCTTCTTGCTGCGGATTGGGTTTACATAGCTAGCTTTGTTACCAAAGCTACTGGTAGGCTCTTACTCTACCGTTTCACCTTTTCCATATAATATGGTAGTTTTCTTTCTGTTGCACTTTCCCTTAGGTTACCCTAGCCATCCATTAGATGGAATCCTTGTCTTATTGCAGCTCGGACTTTCCTCTTCAAAAGAAGCGATCGCTTGCCATGTTTAGATAAATTTTATCAAAAAAATCATTTTTATACTAGAGTAAAAATAAGATTTAATGTAATTTTTAATTCATTTTCATATTTTACAAGCTCTAAATTTTTGACTTTTATATAAGGATCTAGTTCTTGCAAAAATTGCATTAAAAAATAAAAATCACCATTAAAACTCAATCTTAAATCATAATAAGTAAAATACCGATCTTGACTTTCATGACTTTGGATTTGTAAAAACCTTACTTTAGTGAGATTTTTTTCTATATTTTTTAAAACACTTTGATAATCTTTACTTTCTTCTAAGGATATTTCATTATCAAAAGATTGCAATTTTTCATCTTTAAAATCAAAAATCAATTCTTGTTTTTGCTCATATTTTGCTTGTAAAATAAATAACTCATCTTTTGATAATTTCATTTGTTTTTCGAAATACTCAAAAATACTCATATAGATTATAAAAAAACCAAATACAAAAGCCATTATCAAAGTCAATATAAATTCGCGTTTAGATAATCTCGTAAAGATATTTTCTAAATTTTCATAAAGATTTTTCAAAAACAAGAGTAATTTTTTCATCGTTAATTTCTTTATTTTTTAGCACAAAATGATATTTTTTAAAATCATCATAAAAATCATAATCTTTATTAAGCTTTATGATAAAATCATTATTTTTTATATATAAAGCTTCTATATAACTTTGATGAGAATTTAAGACTTTTAAAAAATTATAAAAATCCTTATAGCAGAGCGTATTTGCATAAAATTTTTGTAACAAATCAACTTTTTGTTCATTTTTTTCTTGTAATTTTTCAACTTCTTGATTTTGTTTTTGATTTATTTTTGCTTGCTCTAAGATATCATCTTGATTTTTGATTAAATTTTCATATTTTATTTTTTCTTTTTCATAAAATGATTTTTGCGTATATAAATACAAAGGATAAACTAAGGCTAGTAAAATCCCGCATGTAAAAGCTAATAAAATTTTAAAACTAAAAGATTTTAAATGATTTATTTTTGCTTTATTGGCAAAATTAATTTTAACTCGATCATATTTTTTTAATAATTTTTGATAGAAAGTATTACTATTAAATTTATCAAAACTGCTAAGATTTTGAGTATCGTCTATACTTATGATGTTTTTATATGTATTTTTTAATTTTTCATCATATATTTTACTATAAGTATTTAATGGCATAACTTTGCAATTTTGAAATTCACATCCCAAATACTCCACTAAAACTATGTATTTTTTCTTAAATAATAATGCAAGATTTTCACTATTTGTATCATTCCTAAAATACACTTCAAAGAGCAGGGGTTCTGGGATTACATAATCAACATCTAAAATATCTTCATATTTGCACAAAAATACATGAGTAAAAGATTTATCTTGAAAATACTTTAGCTCATATGAAAAATCATCTTTAAGACCAAGTTCCTCAAAGCTCTTTTTTAAGATTTCATCTTCACTAATAGGATTTGTAAGTTTTACATATAAAAGTTTTTCATAAGCAAGAAAATCTTTTTTGGTGATTTTTTTACTCATCATAAAGGATTTTTTTGAGATTTTGCTCGTTTTTATGCCAATTTTTTTCTAATTGAACGAACAATTTTAGCATTACCTTTTTTTGCGCTAATTTTTCTATCTTCATCCTAGCTTCTTTACCTATACGCTTAATTGTAGCTCCATCTTTACCTAGTATCATTCCTTTATGAGAATTACTATCTGTAATGATGATAGCGTTAATATAATAAATTTGCTCAAGCTCTTTGATTTTTTCTATTTTTACTTCAGTGCTATAAGGAATTTCATCACTTAAATTTTCATATATGGCTTCTAAAATAAAATCTCTATAGATATCCTTTTCATTTGTGGTAGTAATAAACTCAGGATCAAAATAATACGGATGTTCAGGCAAATACTTAATCATCTCATCTAAGAGAATTTTTTTATAAAATTTTTGCTTAGCAGAATAGGGGATAATGGCGCTAAAATGTGAGTTAAACTGAGAATACTCGCTTAATTTTTTAAGTAAGACTTCTTTTTTTACCAAATCAACCTTATTGATTAATACAATATGCGGCACTTTAGGATTTAAACTTAAAAAATTTTCATAATCTTTAATATCATCATAAATACTAGCTACAAATAAAATCACATCACAATCTGCAATGCTTTTAATCGCCAAATCAATCATAAGCTGATTCATAGCTTTAGAGCTTGCATGCAAGCCTGGTGTATCTATAAAAATAAGCTGATGATTCTCATGCATTATAATTGCATTAATCTTTCTTCTTGTGGCATTTTGCTTATGAGAAACCATAGCCACTTTTTCTTCTAATAAAGAATTAAGGATAGAACTTTTTCCCGCATTAGTTCTACCCACTATGCTTATAAAGCCACTTTTCACAAGATATACCTAGCTAAATCTTTATTTTCTATGATATCTCCAAGTTTAACTTGCACTTTAAAATCATCTATTTTATAAACTTTTCCAGCATATTCATCTGCTTCAAAACTAATATCTTCCAAAAGTTTTTCCACCACCGTGTGTAAGCGTCTTGCGCCAATATCTTGCATTTCTTCGTTAGCCTTGCTTGCTATTTTTGCTATTTCTCTAATAGCCTCATCTTCAAAAACAAGCTCTACATTTTCAGTTTTTAAAAGCTCAATGTATTGTGTTAGTAATGAATTTTTAGGTCTTGTTAAAATAGCATATAAAGCATCCTCATCTAGCGAATCAAGCTCAACCCTTAAAGGAAAACGCCCTTGAAGTTCAGGGATTAAATCACTTGGCTTGCTTAAATGAAAAGCACCTGCTGCGATAAATAAAATATGATCAGTTTTTAAAGGTCCAAATTTAGTTTGTATAGTACTACCTTCAACTATAGGAAGCAAATCTCTTTGTACCCCTTCTTTACTTGGATCTTGGCGGTTTGAATTTGAGCTTGAAACTGCTACTTTATCTATCTCATCAATAAAAATAATCCCTTCATTTTCAGCTCTTCTTAAAGCCTCGCCTTTAATACTTTCCATATCAAGAATTTTTTCACTTGCTTCTTGAGCTAAAGCTATTCTTGCATCTTTTACTTTCATTTCTTTTTTAACTTTTTTATTACCCACGCCAATAACTTTTACTATATCTTGCATAGCACCCATTTCAGGTGGTAAATTTGGATTAGTATCAAACACGCTTTGTGAAATTTCAACTTCTATTGTGCTATCATCTAAATCACCAGCTTTTAATTTCACGCGCATTTTTTCTAAAGAATTTTGATACTCTTCTTGTTTTTCTTCACTAACACCCTTTGGTAAAGGTGGTAAAAGTTTTTCTAAAATTTTATTTTCTATAAATTCATTAATTTTATCTTTATTTTTTTCTTTTTCTTCGTTTTTTACTAAATTTAAAGCAGCATTAGCTAAATCTCTAACCATGCTTTCTACATCACGCCCAACAAAACCAACTTCAGTATATTTACTTGCTTCAACTTTTACAAAAGGAAGTCCCATCATCTTAGCAAGGCGTCTTGCAATCTCTGTTTTACCAACCCCAGTTGACCCTATCATTAAAATATTTTTTGGCATGATATCATCTTGAAGTTCAGGGCTAAGCTGCATTCTTCTATAACGATTTCTTAAAGCAATTGCTATGATTTTTTTAGCATTTTTTTGCCCAATTACATAATCATCTAAAAATTTTACAATCTCTTTTGGAGTTAAATTCATTTATCATCCTCAATTACATAAGTTTTAATATTTGTATTAGTATAAATGCAAATTTCACCAGCTATTTGCAAGCTTTCTTTGACTAATTCTTCTTCATCTAAACTTGAGTGTTTAGCTAAAGCTCTTGCAGCAGAAAGTGCATAATTACCCCCACTACCAATAGCGGCTATAGCACCATCTTCAGGCTCAACTACATCTCCAGTTCCTGAAAGTAAAAATATATGATCTCTATCTAATACCAACATCATTGCTTCAAGTTTTCTTAGGTATTTATCCTTACGCCATTCTTTTGAAAAATCTATTGCAGCTTTTAATAAATCACCTTTAGAACTAGAAAGTAGTTTTTCAAACATGTCAAAAAGATTAAAAGCATCAGCGGTGCTTCCTGCAAAACCTGCTAATACTTTTCCATTGTTTAATTTTCTAATTTTAACTGCATTGTTTTTTAAAACAGTGTTTCCAAAACTTACTTGTCCATCTCCACCAATTACAGACTTATTTTGACCTTTATAAGCTAAAATTGTAGTTGCGTGAAACATTATTCTCCTTTAACTTCTAGCTTAAATACAGCATGAATTGCATGGCCTAATTTTGCTGAAATTTCATGCACACCAAGCTCTTTTATAGTATCACATTCTAGGTTTTTTTTATCAAGCTCTATGCCTTTTTGATCTTTTAATGCATGTGCGATTTCATCTTTAGTAACCCCACCAAACAAGCTTCCATTAGCTCCTACAGGCTTAGCTATACAAATAGTGATTTTAGATAATTCCTCTTTTAATTTTTCCAAATTTGCAAGTTCAAATCTTAAATTTTCAGCCTTTTTCTTTTGCTCTGCTTCATATTGTTTTAAAACTTCATGCGTAGCAGCTTTGGCAAAACCTTTGGCAATTAAAAAATTTTGTCCATATCCATCTTTTACTTCTTTAACTTCTCCTGCTTTTCCTAAGCTTTTTACATCTTTAATTAATAATACTTTCATTGTTTTCCTTTTTAAAATTTTCTTCCATTTTTACCTGCGATGATAAATCTCAAAGCATTTAATCTTATAAAGCCTGCTGCATCTTTTTGATCATACACAGCATCTTCTTCAAAAGTACAATAAGCCTCGCTAAATAAGCTATCATTCGCACTTTCTCTGCCTATTACCATTACATTACCTTTATATAATTCAAGTTTAACTTTACCATTTACATATTTTTGTGACTCATCAATTAAGGCTTGAAGCATTAATCTTTCAGGCGAGAACCAATAGCCATTGTAAATTAAACTTGCATATTTTGGCATTAATTCATCTTTTAAATGTGCTGCTTCTCTATCAAGAGTGATACTTTCTATAGCACGGTGTGCTTTTAAAAGTATGCTTCCACCCGGAGTTTCATAACAACCTCTACTTTTCATACCCACATAGCGATTTTCAACAATATCAAGACGACCTATACCATGTTTTGCACCAAGCTCATTAAGTTTTGCCAAAAGTTGTGCGGGAGACATTTTTTCTCCATTAATAGCACATAAATCGCCTTTACTAAACTCAAGCTCTATCACTTCGCTTTCATTTGGAGTTTCTTTTAAATCTTTCACCCAACGCCACATATCCGCTTCAGGTTTAGCAGCAGGATCTTCAAGTACTAAACCCTCATAAGAAATATGCAATAAATTTGCATCCATAGAATAAGGTGACTTACCTGGCTTTTTAGCTATATCAATACCATGTTTTTGCGCATAAGCTAAAAGTTTTTCACGGCTATTTAAATCCCATTCTCTCCAAGGAGCAATAATGGCTAAATTTGAATTTAGCGCCAAAGCGCCTAATTCAAAACGCACTTGATCATTTCCTTTACCTGTTGCTCCATGACTAATAGCATCTGCATTAGTTTTATTTGCTATTTCTACCAAAGCTTTTGCTATCAAAGGTCTTGCTATACTTGTACCTAGTAAATATTCTCCTTCATAAATAGCATTTGCTCTAAACATAGGAAACACATAATCTTTTACAAATTCATCTTTTAAATCTTGAATAAAAATATTTTCTTCTTTTACACCCAAAGAAAGCGCTTTTTTTCTAGCAGGTTCAAGCTCTTCGCCTTGTCCAATATCTGCTGTGAAAGTTACTACTTCACATTTATACTCATCTTGTAGCCATTTTAAAATTATACTTGTATCAAGTCCGCCAGAATATGCTAAAACTACTTTTTTAATATCTTTTTTCATTGTCTTTCCTCTTTGTAAAAAAATGATTGTAAAATTTAACGAATTTAGCTTAATATAATGTAAAATATTTAGACATTTTATAACATTTTCTTGTATTTTTTGATAAAATATTTTTATGAGAATAGATAAATTTTTAAATGTAGTTAATATTACTAAGCGTCGTGCTATTTCAGAAGATATGTGTAAAAGTGGTGTAGTAAGTATAAATAATCAAGTAGTTAAAGCTAGTAAAGAAGTAAAAATTGGCGATGAAATAAGCATTAAATTTATAGAATATACCAATACCTATAAAGTCTTAGATATACCAACAACCAAAAGCATACCAAAAGCTATGCAAGAAAAATATGTGGTAAAAATCCAATGAAAGAAATGATTTTAAGCCAAAATGAGCTTTATAAGCTTTGTGAAATTTTACCTAAAAATGGAGTTATTTTACTTCAAGGGGATTTAGCAAGCGGTAAAACTACTTTAGTACAAAATTATGCTCAATTTCTTGGAGTAGAAAAAACGCTTAATTCCCCTACATTTTCTATCATGCAAGAGTATGATTTTCAACAAGGTAAAATGTATCATTACGATATTTATCAAGAAGGTTTTGATGGACTTTTAAAAAATGGCTTGATTGAAAATTTTTTTGAAGAGGGTTTGCATTTGGTAGAGTGGGGTGATGAAAAATTAAAAAAATATTTAGATAAATATCAAATTTTTAATATAATTTTACAAATCATTCCTTATGAAAATAAAAGAAAGTATATAATACATGAGTAAGCTAGAAGCTAGAAATTTAGAAAAAATCATTAAAAAAACTAAAATCATACACGATGTTTCGCTAGAAGTGCAAAGTGGAGAAGTTGTAGGACTTTTAGGGCCTAATGGAGCAGGAAAAACTACGAGTTTTTATATGATATGTGGACTTATTTTGCCAACAAGTGGACAGGTGTTTTTAGACTCACAAGATATCACAAAAGAACCACTTAATAAAAGAGCAAAGCTTGGCATTGGGTATTTACCTCAAGAAAGTAGTGTTTTTAAAGACTTAAGCGTAGAAGAAAATTTACTTTTAGCCGCCCAAGTAATATATAAGGATAAAAATTTATTAGAACAAAAGATAGAACAAATGCTAGAATTACTTAGCATAGAGCCTATTAGGCACAGAAAAGGTATGAGCTTAAGCGGGGGCGAAAGAAGGCGTTGTGAAATCGCAAGATCACTTATGTGTGATCCTAAATTTTTACTTTTAGATGAACCATTTGCTGGGGTTGATCCTATCGCAGTGAGTGAAATTCAAAGCTTGATTAATGATTTAAAAGCTATGAATATAGGTGTTTTAATCACTGATCATAATGTAAGAGAAACTTTAGCAATTTGCGATAGAGCTTATGTGATTAGAAGCGGAAGGTTGCTAGCTAGTGGTAATGCTAATGAAATTGCGCATAATGAAGATGTTAAAAAATATTATCTTGGAAGTGAGTTTAGACTTGAATAATGCTTAAACAAAAAACCTCTATAACGCAAAAAGCAAAACTATCGCAAACCTTAAGATCTTGGCTTCCTATATTGCAAGCTAATATTGAAGATCTAAAAGAAAGTTTAGATGAATTTGCTAAAGAAAATCCTTTTATAGAGATCAAAGAAAACTCAAGCATTACAAGCAATCAAAACAAGTATTATCAAGAGTATTTTAGTAAAAATACCACCACGCAAATGATTGATGCAAAAAGCTTGGAAGTAAAAAATGTATATGAACTTTTAAGCGAGCAAATCATACCACCGTTTTTTCCTACTAAAAAATCCCAAACCATTGCTGAAAAAATCATAGAATGTTTAAATCATGAAGGTTATTTTGAATATGATGAAGAAATTTTAGGTGAATTTGATCCTTTAGAAGTAGAAAAAATCAGACAAAGATTTAAGTATCTTGAGCCTATTGGAGTAGGTGCAAAAGACAATCAAGAAGCTTTTATTTTTGCACTAGAACATTTTGACTTAGACGATGAGCTTTATGAGTTTTGCAAAATGTTAATTTTAAATTTAGAAAATGCAAAAGATTTTATCAAAGATCCTTTGTATAAAAAAGCTATAGCGATAATTAAAAAAATCTCCATTCCACCTTTTTTGGAGTATTTTGAAGAGAGCATGGAAATCATTCCTGATATATTTATTTATCAAGAAAATGGTGAAATTAAAATTAAAATCAATGATAATTATTATCCTGAAATTGCTTTTGAAGCAGATGGTTTAGATCATGAGTTTTTAAGTGCTTATTTAAAAGATGCAAAAAATTTAATCGATGCACTAGCTATGCGTAAAGCTACCCTTTATAAACTAGGGCTTATGATTATAGAATATCAATATGATTTTTTCATGGGTGGGGACATCAAACCTATGCAGCTTAAAGATTTAGCACAAGATCTTGAAAGAAATGCTTCTACTATTTCAAGGGCAATTGCAAACAAATACTTAAGTTGTGATAGAGGTTTAATACCTTTAAAATCTTTCTTTACCACCGCAGTTGATGATGGCGAAACTTCTAATGCTACAATCAAAGATTTTCTTAGTAATTTAATTAAAAAAGAAAATCCTAAAAAACCTTTGAGTGATTTGAAAATTCTTGAACTCACTCAAAAAGAATTCCCAAGTGTGCAACTAGGGCGTAGGACTATCACTAAATATCGTATGCAACTTGGTATAGGAAGCTCAAGTGAGCGTAAAAAATTATATGAATTGATGTAGGAAAAGATGAATTTAGAAAGTATTTTTGAAAAAACCATAAAACAAAATGTGCGTTTAGTAGCAGCTAGCAAGTATGTTCAAGATGAACAAATTCGAGAGCTTTTTAAGCAAGGTGTTATAGAGTTTGGAGAAAATCAAGTCCAAGCTTTAGCTTTAAAAAAAGAAAAACTTCAAGATTTAGAAATCAAATGGCATTTTATAGGCAATCTTCAAAGTAACAAAATCAATCTTTTAATCAAACAAAACCCATTACTTTGGCAATCTTGCAATGGCTTAAAAATCGCCAAAGCTATAGATAAAAGACTTGATTATAAATTAGATACTTTATTAGAAATTAATACTGCTAATGAAAGTTCTAAAAGTGGTATAGAGCAAAATAAGGCCATAGAAGAGTATTTACAAATACAAGAAGAGTGTAAAAATTTAAACCTTACAGGCATTATGTGTATAGGCTCTATGGATGAGGAAAAAGTTCAAGAAAGCTTTGAGCAAACTTTTAAAATCTATGAAATTTTACAAAAACACGGGGCAAAAATTTGCTCCATGGGTATGAGTGGGGATTTTGAACTAGCTATAAAATGTGGTTCAAATATGGTGCGTTTGGGGGGTATTTTATTTAAATAAACCCCATTTGTTTTGCTTTTTCTATCATAAAATCTGCGCCATTTTCGCTTTTTAATCCTTGCAAGGCTATAGATTTTTCTTCTAATGAGAAATTTTCTACTAAATTTAAAAATTGATGTTTTTCTTCTTGGGTTAAAATTTCACATAAATTACGCTCTTTTAAATACAAAGCATTAAAATATTGATGATTTTTAGCCGCATATGGATAAGGAATAAAAATACAAGGAAGTAAATTTGCACTAAGCTCAAAAAGACTACTTGCACCTGATCTTGATATAGCTAAATCTGCTTTAGAAATTTTATCTATAATGTTTTTATCAAAATCAAAAAGCTCTACTTTGACATTTAAATCCTCATAAGCTTTTTTACATCTTTCATGATCATTCTTACCACATTGATGAATGATATTTATACCTTTTTCTTTAAAGTATAAAGCATTTTCTAAAGCAAGGTCATTAATAAATTTAGCCCCTTGAGAGCCGCCAAGAAAAATAATATTTTTTAATTCTTTTCTCACTCTTGCTTTTTGAGAAAAAATCTCGCTAATAGGATAAGGACAAAAGAAAGTATTTGTTTTGTTAATTTGATCATCAAAAGCAGTAAAAAAAGCTTTAGAAAAAGGTTTTAAAAGTGAATTTAAACTTCCTATTTTTGAATTTTGCTCATGGATTAAAAGTGGAGTATTTGCCATTAAAGCACCAAAAGCGCCTGGGGCACTGCTATATCCACCCACACTAAAAACTGCTTTAATATTATGTTCTTTTAAAATTTGTTTTGTTTTTCTTGCAAGTTTTAAAATATGTAAAAATGATTGAACTTTAGCTAAGCCTTTTTTATTAACAACGCCTTGGGAGCTTAGAAAATATTTTTTATAAAAACCATTTTCATTTTCAAACCAAAGTCTATCTTGGCCATTTTCACTTCCTATGTAAATACATTCTATGCCTTGTTTTCTTGCACTTTGCAATAAACATCTAGCTATAGCCAAATGCCCTCCCGTGCCTCCACCTGTAATTGCTATCATTTGTCCTCTTTATTTAGTTTTTCTTCTAAAAATTTAATTCTTTCCTCTAGTTTTTGAATTCTCTCTTTTTGACTTATTTGAAATTCTTTAATATAAGCAGGTATACCAATAGCTGTTAAATTTGCCCCAACATCTTTTAATACAACTGCATTTGAACCTATTTTTGCATTTTTACCTATGGTAATATTACCTAAAATTTTAGCCCCAGAGCCTATGATCACACCATCTTCTATAGTAGGATGTCTTTTGGTATTTTTATCTAAACTTGTGCCACCTAAGGTTACTCCTTGATAGATAATCACATCATTACCAATTATAGCTGTTTCACCTACTACCACACCTATTGCATGATCTATGAATATCCTTCTACCTAGCGTAGCTCCAGGATGCAAATCAACCCCTGTTAAAAACTGAGAAATTCCACTAATCATTCTTGCTATGCGTTTATAATTTTTGATATAAAAAAAATGCGCAAAACGATAATTTACCACAGCCCAAACACCAGGATAGTTAAAAACTAATTCCACCCAAGATCTATATGCAGGATCTTTTTGTTTTGGCATAGAAAAATCTTCTTTGATTAGTTTAAAAATACTCATTTAGAACCTATACTTTTTAAGTATCCATTATCATTTAAAAATAAATAAATTTCACCCAAAATATGTTTTTTTTGATTTTCATTTACAAGTTTTGAAGCATAAATTTTTTCATTAATATTGTCCATAATTGCATGCACATCATAATCAAGATCTTCTAAGGTATCTAAAATAGATTGAGCCTCTAGCACGCTTTCTACTTCAAAACCCTTTTCATTAATACTTATACAAGCTTCAGTTGGATGTGTAAAAAGATTATGCTTCATGCCAAGCACTTCTTGATAAGCTCCCACTAGGAAAAATCCTAAAAAATAATCTTCAGCTTCTACATCAATATCATGTAAAAACAAAGGATTATTTTTAGAATAAGAAATTTCTCCATCGCTATCACAAGTTATATCCCATATACTTGCACTTCTAGTTGGCTTTTTATTGAGTCTATCAAGTGGCATGATAGGGAAATTTTGCTCTAAACCCCAAAAATCAGGTAAAGACTGAAATACTGAAAAATTCACTAAATATTTTTCTTGCACTTCATTTTGCAAACTCGATAAATCAGCTTGATCACCCACCAAAGAAATAGCTTTTCTCATAATCAAATGTACTAAAATTTCACTATTTGAGCGATCTTGTAAATCTACATAACCCAAATCAAACAAGGTTAAAATACTCTCCATATGATCAATGCTATCATGTAAATACTCAAGTGCATTAGAAGCTTTAATGTTTTTATACAAATCATAAAGTTCATCAATAAGTTTTGGGTTTTTATCTTTTAATAAAAGCTTGCTTTCTGTGTATTCTTGAGAAAAAAGCTCTAAAACAGGCGCTACTAAAACAGCATGATTAGCTGCTACAAAACGCCCACTTTCTATAAAAATATCAGGCTCTAAATCTTTTTTTTGTTCTGCAATACCTTTTAAAATAAACACAACATCGTTTGCATACTCACTTAAGGTGTAATTTCTGCTTGTTTCGTTTTTAAACTGAGAGTATTCTACCGCTAAACCTCCACCAAGATTAATAGCTTTTAAATTTTTTGCCCCCATTTTTCTAAGCTCGGTGTAGATATTACCCGCTTCATTTAGAGCTTTTTTCAAAGGATGAATTTCAGTAATTTGTGAGCCTAAATGAAAATGTATCATAGTAAATTGCTCTAAAAGTTTATTAGCTTTTAAAAGATTTACCGCTTCAATAAGCTCAGTGGATGTTAAACCAAATTTTGAATTTATACCACCACTTTTTGCCCAAATTCCTACTCCAGCTGAATGCAAACGCACCCTTAAGCCTATATTTGGCTTTGGCTTAAAACGATTTTTAGCAATTTCAATCATTGCTTCAAGCTCATTAAGTCCTTCCATAGTTAAAGTGATATTATGACCCATTTCACACGCTATAAAGCCCATATTTATGAGTTCTTTATCTTTAAAGCCATTAACTGTTATAGGAGCACTTTCATTATTATAAGCCATAGCTAGTAAAAGTTCGGCCTTGCTTCCTGCCTCTAAGCCATAGTTGTATTCTTTACCTAGATTAACTAAATTTTTTACAAAACCTGGATATTGATTAACTTTTAAAGGATATACAGCGTTAAAAGAACCTTTATAGTTAAATTCTTTTTTTGCTTTAGCAAATTTATTATAAATTTGCTCAATTTGCTTATGGATTAAATGAGGAAAACGAAGCAACAATGGCCCCTTATAACCATCATCGCGCAAAGTATTTACTATATCTATAATGGCAGGTTTTTTACCATGATTTACACATACTTTGCCATTTTCAATGATAAAATTATTTGCACCCCAAATATTAATACCATAATCAATCATAACTCATTCTCCAAATTTGCTAATTTTATATTTTTAGTATCTTTATTTTCCAAATTTTTATAAAAAATCTCTTCTTTTTGCATTTCATCTTCACCTATACACAAAAAGATTTTAGCATTAGCATTATCTGCTTGGTTTAAATGCTTTGCAAGTTTTTTTGCTTCATAGCTTAAATATACTTTATGTTTTTTTCTTAAAGTATTTGCTAGTTTAAAAATAGTATCTATATAAGCTTCATCCATAGCACAAAGATAAATTCCTTCTCTTGATTTTACACTTTGTTTTTGCTCTAAAATAGCCATAATCCTTTCTATACCCATAGCAAAACCCACGCCATAGCCACTTTTACCATCTAAGTATTCAATCAATCTATCATATCTTCCACCACCTGCCACAGCAGCCTTTGCTCCGATTTCATCGCTAACAAACTCAAATGCACTTTTAGAATAATAATCAAGCCCACGCACTAATTTTTCATCACATTCAAATTCAACATCATTTTCTTTTAAAAGTTTTTGTAATTTTTCATAATCTTTCTTACAACATGAGCATAAATTTTCACTTAGTTTTGGCGCATTTTCGATTAAACCTTGACAATGATCATTTTTACAATCAAGCACTCTAATAGGGTTTAAGTCTTTTCTTCTTAAGCAATCTTCGCAAAAACCTTCTTTAGAATTTAAAAAAGCTATGAGTTTTTCTTTATATACACCCATACATTCTTTACAGCCTAAAGAATTAATTTTCAAACTTGTATGAATTTCTAAGCGTTTAAAAATTTCATTTAGCATTAAAATAATACTCGCATCCTCATACACACTTGCTATACCAAAGCTTTCTACACCAAATTGATGAAATTCACGCAATCTTCCTTTTTGTGGTCTTTCATAGCGAAACATAGAACCATGATAAAACCATCTTTTAACACTTTGAGCCTTATCCATTTTAGCTTCTATGTATGATCTTACCACCCCAGCTGTCCCTTCAGGCCTTAAACACACTTCATTGCCTGCTTTATCAACAAATTCATACATTTCTTTGCCAACTATATCAGAGCTTTCTCCAACACTTCTTTTAAAAAGCTTAGTAAGTTCTAAATGCGGACAATTAATAAAAGTAAAACCATAGTTTTTAGCTACTTCTTCACAAGTTTTTACTACTTTTTCATAAAGAGTAGCTTGATCATCTTGTAAATCTTTCATTCCTTTTAAAGCATTAATCATCTATAAATTCCTTAATCTTTTCATGTAAAATTTCAATACTCAAAGAAGCATCTAATTTTAAAATTTTTATATCTATCTTAGTTTTTAAAAACTCTAAAGTTTCTTCTAGGGCATTTTGTATATTTAAAAAATATTCAACCCCTCTTTTTTCAATACTATCTAGATCTTTTTTAGAAAGTCTTTTTGCGATAAGCTCTTTAGAGCCATGCAAAAACACAACCTTTTGTGGAAAAAGTCCACCTGTGGCAAAAGAATTTAACTCAAATAAAATATTTTGATCAAAATCACATCTTGCATAAGCCATATTAGAAATAAAACTACGATCTGAAATGATAAGTTTGTTTTTATTTTGTGCTAAATGTATGTCGATTAAATTTGCTCTATCTGCCAAAAAAAGCAAAAGCTCAGCCTTTTTAGAAAAATGTATTTTGCTTTCTAATAAAATTTTTCTCAAATGCACTCCAAGCTCACTTCCACCTGGTTCTTTAGTAAAAAATGCATTATGAAAATATTTTTTTAAAAGTTCTATCTGTGTGCTTTTACCCACACAATCAACCCCTTCAAAAGCTATATACAATCTCTCTCCTTTAATAAAGGTATAATTTCTTTTGGCACAAGCTTGCTCACATCACCATTATGGGCACAAATTGATCTTACTATGGAGCTTGAAATAAAAGAATTTTTTAAATTTGGCATAAGATATATAGTTTCAAAATCTTCCCAAAGCATGTGATTTGCATAGCCAAGTTGTAATTCATACTCAAAATCACTCACCGCTCTTAAGCCTCTTATAATGATATTTATTTGCAAATTTTTAGCAAGATCTACTAGTAAGTTATCAAAAGTTGTAATTTTAACATTTTTTAAGTCTTTTGTAGCAATTTTTACCATTTTTTCTCTATGCTCTAGACTAAACATAGGCTTTTTACTTTCACTTTTAGCTATAGCAACTACCACCTCTTCAAACATCTTGCTAGCTCTAATGATAACATCTAAATGTCCATTAGTGATAGGATCAAATGTTCCTGGGTATATACAACTAGCCATCATTGCCACCTTTGGTATAAATTATGCTCAATATTTGCTAAATCAAGCCATTTTCCTATGATAAATTCATATAATTTTTCTAAATTATCAATCTTAGCATAACTTGCCATTACAGGAGGAGAGATGATAACTCCATAGCTAGAAAGTTTAGCCATTTGTTCTAAATTTAAAGTAGAATAGGGCATTTCTCTTACTCCAAGTATGAGCTTTTTGCGTTCTTTTAAAGCCACTCCTGCAGCTCTTGTAAGTAAAGTATCATTTATACCGCAAGCAATTTTTGCTAAAGTATTAATCGAGCAAGGTGTGATAAAAGTCGTTTCTATGCCAAAAGATCCGCTTGCTACGCATTGACTAATGTCTTCATTATCTAAAAAATTTACATGCTCAAGCTCAAATTTATCTTTTATGTGTTGCAAAAAGTCTATATTTTGCAAAAGGGAATTTTCTTTTATAAAGCTTATTTTTGCATTTTTACTCACAATAGCATAAATTTGTCCTTTTTCTTTTAAATGTTTTAATAATAAAAAGCCAAGCTCGCAAGAACTAGCTCCGCTAATACCTACTAAAATTTTTCTCATTTTAGCTCCACATAATTTTTACTAATAACTTTACCATGCACGACTTTTCCATCTTTATTTTTAAGGCGAATTCTTTGGTTTAAATTCCCACTTTGCAAGGCTTTTAATTCTATCATCATGCTTAAATCCCCATCTTTGATAATACCATAAACAGAATCATTTCTTTGTATAAGGGTTTTGGTTTTAAACATATTATATTTTAAAATCATATTTTCTCTTATATTGCTTTTGGCTATTAAATTTGCGATTTCATCTTTTTTTAATACACCTTGAGGGGCTTTATCAAAAGGAATTTTTAAAATTTTAAAACTAGCAGGACTTAAATTTTCATTACGCGAAATAGGACGCGTAGTTTGCAAAACTTCTAATTTTGCCTTTAAAAAATACTTAAAAAATATATTTTTTTTAAACTGCTCTGGAGTTTTAAATTCAGCCTTTATAAAACCATCGGCTCTATCAAAATTATGATTACCTAGCTTTAAAAAAATATATTGATTAAAATCAGCAGGCAAACTTGATTGAGTGTTAAGATCCAAAGAAATGATTTCTAACTGCGGATAATTTATTTTAAATTCTTTAATCAAAGCTAATTTTACTTCATCAAAATTCGAAGCAAAACTTAAAGTATAGAAAAATAAAACTAGAATGATTTGTTTAAAAAACAATACAGCAACCTCTTATATAAAATATATTAATTATATAATACATCAAAAAAGTTTGATTTTAGTTAAAAGAAGTGGAGCGGGAAACGAGATTCGAACTCGCGACCCCAACCTTGGCAAGGTTGTGCTCTACCCCTGAGCTATTCCCGCATTTTGAAAGTAGAGTGTGATTTTATCAAAACTTTATTTTATTGTCAAGTTTTTAAAATTAAGGAATGTTTTTTGCTTGTGATTATTAAATTTTAACAAGGAGCAACTCATGCAAGTAAATGATAAAAATAGTCCGCTAGCCTTAAACAATATGACAAAAATCAAAGAAAAAAACACATCTTCAGATGAATTTCAAGCTACACTTAATGCACTTAAAGACAAAGAGGAAAAAGAGTATAAAAAAGATAGCAACAATGCTTTTAGTAATACAGATTTAAATATAGGTTCAATTTCTAAAGATTATAGCGTATATGCTTGGGAGAAATTACGCCAAAGCAAATACCAAAAAAATGAAGAAAATATCTTAAACAATCTTTTTAAAACTTTAGATAAAGCAAGAAGTTAATCATTCAAAATAGGGTAGTGCAATACCCTATTAAATTTTTAAAACTTTAACTTCTTGATCTTTTACTAATTTTGTATCATCAATTTGCGTGATTAAAATATGCGTGTTTTCACATAAAGGTTTTAGCATACCTGAGCCAAATTTAGCTTCACTTGGTTTAAAATACCCATCGACTAATTTTCCAAAAGCAAAATCATTTCTTTGACCTTTGAAATTTAAATCTTTAGTCAATCTTGCTTTATCAATTTCCAAAAGTTCTTTACCATAAAGTAAATTGAGTATATTTTTTGCAAAAATATGCGTTGAAACTAAAGAGGCTAAAGGATTTCCCGGTAGGGCTAGAAAAAGCATATCGCTTTTGCTAAAAAGTTTTACATGCTTACAAAGTTTAGCATTTACTTTTTCAAAAATAGGGCTAAAATCACACTCAAGTAAAGCTTGTTTGATAAAATCAGCCTCACCCACGCTAGCTCCACCACTGCTTACAAGCATATCAAATTCTTTATTTTCTAAAAGCTTTTTATATGCATTTAAATCATCTTTTATAAGTCCCAAATACTCAACATCAGCATAATCTTGCAAAAGAGCATAAATTCCAAAAGCATTTGCATTATATATGCTGTATTCATCAGCATTTTCCCAAGGTTCTACAAGCTCATCTCCACTTGAAAAAATCCCAACACGCAATTTTTTAACGACATTTAACTCATAAATTCCTTGAGCAGCGAGCATAGCTACCATGCCTGAAGTGATTTTTTGCCCCTTTTTAAACAAAAGTTCTCCAAGCTTTGCTTCCTCGCCTTTAAAGCGGATGGCATTGTTTTCTTTAGCATTTTTGGCATTGAGCTTTTCATCTTCAAGCAAAGCTTCTTCAAACATTAAAATAGTATTTGCATTTTGAGGAATTTTAGCTCCTGTCATAATTTTATAGCATTCATTTTTTTCTAAAATATAATCATTTTTATCGCCTGCTAAAATGCTTCCTTTTATTTTTAGCAATTCATTCTTATGTGTATAATTTAGTGCATAACCATCTAGGGCAGAATTATCAAAAGCGGGTAGGTTTTTTTTCACAAAAACATCTTCATATAAAATACACCCCAAAGCTTGTGTCAAATTTACTTTTTGAAATTCATTTTTTGTTTTGATTTGTTCTTTTAAAAAATCTAAAGTTGCAAAAATATCTCTCATTCTTCAAGCCTTCTTATACTTGCGCCTAGTTTTTTAAATTTTTCTTCTAAATTTTCATACCCTCTATCAAGATGATAAATTCTATGAATTTTACTAGTTCCCTTAGCTGCTAAAGCCGCTAAAATCAAAGCAGAAGACGCACGCAAATCAGTAGCCATAACATCAGCTCCCAAAAGCTCTTTAGTGCCATTTATAGTAGCAATATGCCCGTTTAATCTTATATCAGCTCCCATTCTTAAAAGCTCACTTACATGCATAAAACGATTTTCAAATAATCTTTCATCAATAATACTTGTACCATTTGCTTTTAAAGCTAAAGCCATAAATTGTGCTTGCATATCCGTTGGAAAGCCTGGGTATTCGCTAGTTAAAATTTCAACTGGTTTGATTTCTTTAGCAGGATTTATACTAATACTATCTTCATTAATATCAAAGCTAAAACCCATTTGCCCTAGCTTTGCCAAAACTGCACTAAGATGGCTTGCATTGACTTTTTTTAGAGTGATTTTTGAGTTAGTGATAGCTCCTGCACACAGATAAGTTCCTGCTTCAATACGATCAGGAATAATTTCAAAAGGTTTAAATTCTAAAAGTTCTCCACTTGTGCCATAAATTTCAAGTTCAGAAGATCCTATGCCTTGTATATCAAGCCCGGCTCTAGCTAAAACCTCACAAAGTTGCACCACTTCAGGCTCTTTAGCAACATTTAAAAGTCTAGTTTTACCATGAGCTAGGGCTGCTGCCATAATGATATTTTCACTGCCTGTAACAGTGATTTTATCAAACATCACATCAGCACCCCTAAGCCCTCCACTAGCTACTACATAGCCTTGTTTAATCTCAATATTAGCTCCCATTTTTTCTAAAGCTAAAAGGTGTAAATCAATAGGGCGTTGGCCTATAGCACAACCTCCCGGTAAAGAAACTTCACAATTTCCAAATCTAGCTAGTAAAGGCCCTAAGGTAAGTATAGAAGCACGCATTTTACGCACGATGTCGTATTTTGCTATGGTTTTATTTAAATGTTTTGTATTTATTTTTGCAAAATTGTCTTTAAAAGTATAATTTGCTCCTAAATTTTCAAGTAAAGAAAGTAGGGTACAAATATCTGCTACATTTGGTAAATTTGAAATTTGCACTTCATTTTTAGCTAAAATACTTGAAGCTATCAAAGGAAGTGCAGCGTTTTTTGCACCACTTATTATCACTTCTCCATTTAACTTTTCAACACCATCAATCTCTAAATAAGTCATTAATTTTCCTTAAAATATATACATAATGATATAATAATATTTTACTACAAATATTATATAAATTAATAAGATTAAAGGTGTTTTTTGGGAGTTTTTCTAGTCATACTTGGTGGGATATTTTGGGCCATAAGTGGGGTTTTGGCTGAGTATTTGTTTAAAAATCATTATTCTACTGAATGGGTAAGTTTTTATCGTTTGCTTTTTACCGGCGTTATTTTAATAATTTTGGGTGCAAAAAATTTCAAATTAAAATTGCTAAAGCAAAAACAAGAACTTAGCTCTCTTTTAATTTTTTCTATCTTTGGTTTATTGATAACTCAATATGGTTATTTTAAAGCTATTTATTATACCGATGCAGGAACTGCCACGATGATACAATACAACGCACCATTAATCATAATGCTTTTTATGTGTTTTAAAAATAAAATTTTTCCTAAAAAAGTAGAACTAATCGCTTTGTTTTTAATACTTTTTGCTTTATTTTTACTTATAACAAATGGAGATATTAATACATTAAAACTTGATATAAGAGGTATTATTTGGGCTTTTTTTGGAGCTCTTGGAGTAGCGTTTTATTCTTTGAGTGCTAGGCTTATCATAGCAAAATATGGCTTATTTTTAATTATGGGTTTGGCTAGTTTATTTGCTTCTTTTTTGCTTTTTGTATTATTGCAAGGAAATATCCCAAAACATGATTTTTCTTTAAATTCCTTTTTGGCTATGAGCGCGATTGTATTTATAGGCACAATAGGGGCTTTTTGTTTATATTTAAAAGGAGTTGAATTAATAGGGGCTTTTAAAGCTAGTATGATAGCTTGTATAGAACCCGTGGCTGCTGCTTTTATGAGTTTTTTATTTTTAGGAACTATTTATAATGTGATTGATCTTTTTGCTTTTGCTTTGATCATTCTTAGTGTGTTTTTAAATGCCAAAAAACACTAAGAATAAGTGATTAAAAAATACTAGATAAAACTATCTAGGTTCTATCGTGAAGTTTTTTGGCTACCTCTGCAGCTAATTTTAGCTTTTCATTATCAAAGTGCGTATAAATTCTTGAAGTATTTAAACTCGCATGCCCTAGTGCTTCTTGGACTAAAACTAAATCTTTTTGTTTTTTATAAAGTAGGGTAGCAAAAGTATGTCTTAACATATGAGCTCCGTTTTTTTGCTTGCGAATTCCTGCTTTAAATAAAATTTGTTCTACTATACGCGAAACATAAGCTTGGGTTAGGGCTTTGCCATTGCGATTGACAAATAAAAGTCCATCATAAGAAAGATAATTTACCCTTACATCTTTTAAAAGATGTTCTATAAGCTCTTTTTTAATCATCACAACGCGGTATTTATTACCTTTAGCTCTAATGCGTATAATATAAAGATCATTTTCTTCGCTAATATCTTTTAATTTTATATTAATAGCTTCACTAACCCTAATTCCTGTAAAAATGATGATTTTAATAATCAAGCGATTGCGTATGGTATTACTTTTAAAATCTGTATTATCAATAGCATCTAAAAATTTACTCACTTCATCTTCACTCATATACTCAGGTAGCTTAACTCCCTTAGAACCACTTATACCCGCCCAGTTTTTAAGGTTGATATCAAAAATATGAGCTTTATTTTCTTCTTCATTTTGTTTATCTAAAAATGCAAAAAAATTAATCACAGCTATACGGTAGTTTTTCTTACTCGCATCAGACAAAGAAGCACTAATACTTGCTAAAATTTCTACTAAAAGCTCTTCATCGATTTGTTTTAGCGAATAAAGCTTGTAAAATAACAAATACTCATAAAGTTTTTTCAAAGGATTAAAATACGTATTTACACCGCTAAGTCCTGCATTTCTTGCTTTTTTTACATAAGCATCAAGCTCTTGTATATTTTTAACACCCTTGCTTAAGGCTAAATTTACTACAGCCAAAGCTTGAGGGTCTTTTAATTCCTTATTTGATAAAGAATTAAGCTTAAATTTCACATATCTACAAAGCCAAAATAAAAATGACCTTTCAAAATTTTCTTCACAATCTAGAGGATATTTCATCACTCATTCTCCAAAGCTTTCAAAGTAGCCATTTTAGCATGGATATATGCACTATCAAATAGCTTTTTAGAGCTTTCTTTTATAATCAAACCAAGTTCAGTACAACCCAAAATCACTCCTTGAACCTCCGAAAATTGAGCAATCAAATCACATAAATATCTTTTTGATTTTTCATTTATAATACCTTTGCAAAGTTCATTAAAAATAATATCATTAAGCTTTAAAATATCATCATTTTTGGGAATAAAAACTTCAATCTTTGAGTTAATTAAAAGTTGTTTATAAAAATCTTCTTGCATAGTGTATTTTGTCCCTAATAACAATACTTTATCGATATTTTGCTCTTGAAGTTCTAAAAGCATAGCTTTAGCTATATGTAAGATAGGAATTTGAATGTTTTTTTGTATATTTTCATAACATTTATGCATAGTATTAGTGCAAATTAATATAAAATCAACTCCACTTTTTTGCAAAAGTAGGGCATGTTGGGTTAAAATTTCACTTGCTTTTTGCCAATCATTCTTTCGTTGACATTCTTCTATTTCTTCAAAATCAACGCTAGTTAAAACTATCTTAGCACTATGTAATTTTCCTAATTTTTCATTTATTAATTTATTGATAATTTCATAATAACTAAGTGTGCTTTCATAACTCATTCCGCCTATTAAACCTATGGTTTTCAATTTTTTTCCTTTTAAAATTAATATAAAAATTATAAAAAAATCTTACTTAAAAAATATCAAGCTATAATTATAAAAACAAAGATAGGGTGATGATATGTTTTTTAAGAAAAAAACCGCGCAAAAGCAAATAAAACAAAACAATATTTCAAAACAAGATAATACTTTAAATAATGACTTTACACAAGAAAAAAGACTTTACGAATTTAGAGAAAATATGAAAAAACTTAGCAAAAATGAAAATAGTGCTAAACTTTTAGCAAAACAACTTTCAAGATTGATTCAAAAATCCAAATAAAATCAAAAACTCCACACAAGTTAAACTTTTGTATTAATTTCTTTTTTTACTCATCATTTTAACTTTTTTAGTCTATAAAAATATTTTAACTTAAACTTAATATATATGTAAAATTATATGATAAATAGTAAAATATTGAAATTATATATATTTTGTATTGAAAACTATAATTTTCAAACTTTTATATTTATCTGTTTATACATAAGTAAAATATATTTAAAAATACCTATAATATAGTATTTTAAAGCATTTTATTTTTTGGATGAAAATAATTTATCCATAAAAAAATAAGTATAATTTTTTGAAAAATATTATAAGTTATTTTATGCAGCTATAAAAGACTAAAGATGTATATTTTTCATTTCAACTAAATTTTAGTTTATATTTTTGCTTAAATAAATTTGAAGTTTAAAAATGTAGATTAGTTATTTTCTTGACTTTTAGGATAATCAAAAAACACAACTTCCCCGCTGTGTTCTTTTATATCTTTAAATTCTTTTATATCAAATTGCATACATAAAATAGCAGAAGTTGGAAAGTTTTCTAAATCTATATGAGCTAGATACTCACAAAGTTCTTGCAATAAAGGATTGTGCATAATTAGCACTACCCTACTCTCTTTTGATTCTTTTATAAAATTTAACACATCCTTTAAATTACCATCATAAAAGCTTTTTTCTATCTTGATATCTTTTTCTTTTAAAGAAAAGCTTTTGCAGAGTTTTTGTGCTGTTTTTATACAGCGCTTAGCAGGACTTGAGATAATGCTTTGAGCTTTAAATTCTAAATCCTTAATCCTATAAATCATAGTTTTTAAATCATCTTTTCCACTAGAACTAAGTTCTCGTTGTAAATCTTGATCGTAATTTTCTTTTTGAGCTTTAGCATGACGAATAAAATAGATATATTTCATCTTATAACCTTAAATTTACCCAAAGCATATCCACATATAAAGCCAAAAATATGTGCATACCAAGCTATATTAACACCCATAAAAATAGGCACAAAACTCATTAACAATATAGCCACAATAAGTCCTTTGGTGGCGGTTTTATCCAAATATGCATAATACCCCATTAAAACACATATAGCACCACTTGCACCCACTACATTTACAAAACTACCATCAAAACTTAAATACACATAAAAAGCACTAAGCAAAGAGCAAAGAATTCCACCGATTAAATAAAGCAAGGCAAATTTAAAACTTTTTAAGTATTTTTCAAGCATAGAACCAAATTGAAAAAGCACTATCATATTTAAAATCAAATGAGGCCAATTTCCATGCATAAATATTGAGCTTAAAATTTGCCAGTAAAATCCTTGAAAAAAAAATAAATTTAAACCCAAAATAGTATCTAAATTTAAAGAACCAAAATAAAGATAATTTACAAAAATAAATACAATAACATTAAAAGCGATTAAAAATGAAGCTACCATTGCCCTACTTTGTATTTTTGATAATTATAACAAAAAGCTATTTAAATTCTAGCTTACACATAAAATTCACATTAATAAGATACAATATCGTCAAAAATATAATAAGGTTAAAAATGAAAAAACTAGCTTTAGCTTTTTTGATTAGTTTAAATACTCTTAATGCTGGTATAGTCATAGCACCTGATTCTTTGCCGGTAAATATCAAACAGTTTATTAAAGATTACTTTAATGCAGAGATTGGTCTAGTAGAACAAGATGGATATTCTTACGAAATTTATTTAAGTGATGGAAGTGAAATTGAGTTTTCACTCAATGGAGAATTTAAAGAAGCTGAAAATTTCAGATCTTTAAATTATGCTATTTTGCCTTTAGCAATACAAAATACCATTAAAAATACCTATCCAAATGCAGCGATTATTGAAATAGAAAGAAAAATTTCATATTACAAAATAGAACTTAATAATCAAATGAAACTTTATATTGATGATAATGGGACTATTTTAAGACAAAAATTTGACGATTAAAATTGTTTAAGATCAAATAAGCAAGTTTTAAATTTTCTTCTAAAAAGGCTTTAACCCTTATCAAAACTTATAAAAATTTCAATTGCTCCGGCAGAATAAGGAGCTTTATCATAGGCTCCGTATTGATTTTCTCACCTTAAATATTGATTTTACTTTGTTTGGACAAAATCATAATTAGTACTACTCTTTGTCAAACTAGATAAACAAATATCAAATTTTTCCTAAAATATTTAGTATAAATGTATTTTCATTATAGGTATATAACTCACACATAAGCTAAAATTTTTTAAATATTTACTCCTCTTGCACTCTTACTATCAGGCTTTTTGGTAGCTTAAAATATTCAATCCATTCTTGTTCTTTTTGTCTCATTTGTCCTTGATCTACCTCATGATCATATCCTTGTAAATGAAGCATAGCATGTATAAAAAGTAATGCCATCTCTTCTTCATTACTGTGTTTATACTCCATTGCTTTTTTACTTACTTCATCTAAATTTATCACAATACTGCCAAGTAAATTTTCACAATTTTGTATCAAAGGAAAAGATAACACATCTGTAGTTTTATCTATACCTCTTTGACTAAAATTAATCTCACGCATAACTCTTTCATCTACCAAAACAAGCTCTATATTTTGATCGCTCATTTTCTGGGCTATTTTTTCAAGAAAAGAAATATCCATTTCTTCTTCACAAAAAATCATTATTATCCTTTTGATTTTATAATTTCAAATTATATCAAAATTAAGGAAAAGCATGAAAAAAGCTCTTTGTATTATAAGTGGTGGTATGGATAGTACTTTATGTGCATATTTAGCTAAAAAAGAAGGATATGAGATCATTGCTTTACATTTTGACTATAACCAACGCACCATGCTTAAAGAAAGGGAATGTTTTAATAAAATTTGTGAAAAACTTAACATAAAAACAAAATATATTTTAGATGTGTCATTTATAGCAAATATTGGAGGAAACTCACTAACAGATTTAAATTTAGAAATTCCCAAAGAAAAACTACATGAAAAAGAAGTCCCAAATACCTATGTTCCTTTTAGAAATGGTATTTTTTTATCTATCGCAGGTGCTATAGCTGAAAAGGAAAATTGTGAAAGTATTTTTATAGGAGTGGTACAAGAAGATAGCAGTGGTTATCCTGATTGCAGTGCGAAATTTATACAAAAAGCCAATGAATTTATCAATGAAGGAACAACAAAAACTTGCAAAGTACAAATAAAAACCCCGTTAGTTCATCTAAGTAAAGGACAAATAGTTGAATTAGCCCTAAAAGAAAAGGTAGCCTTAGAATATACTTGGTCTTGCTATGAAAGAGAAGATAAAGCTTGTGGTAAATGTGATAGTTGTTTATTAAGACTAAAAGGCTTTAAAGAGGCTAATGTAAAAGATTTTATAGAATATGTTTAAAAATTTACTTTCATTTTATTTTAGTTTGTATAATTTGCTTTTTTAAACATTAAGGAGAAAACATGAAAAAAATATTATTTGGTTCATTTTTAGCTGCTTCGATTTTGGCAAGTAGTGCTTTGAGTAAAGAATTTAGCTTAGATAAAGCACACACAAATGTAGCTTTTAAAATCAAACATTTACAAATTAGCAATGTAAATGGAAATTTTAAAGATTATGATGCAGTAATTGATTTTGATAGTGCTAAATTTGAATTTAACAAACTTCAAGCAAATATAAAAGTTGCTTCTATAAACACAGAAAATAAAGCAAGAGATGCGCATTTACAACAAGATGATTTTTTTAAAGCAAAAACTCATCCAAACATTACTTTTACTATGAGTAAATATGAAAAAATCTCTAATGAAAAAGGTAAAATGTATGGCTCATTAAGCATTGCTGGAGTAAGCAAAGATGTTGTTTTAGATACTGAAATTGGCGGCGTTATTAAAACAGATAGTGGCAAAGAAAAAGCAGGTTTTACTCTACAAGGACAAATTAAAAGAAGTGATTTCAAATTTGCTCCTGATACTTCTAGCTTAACACTTAGCGATGAAGTACAAATTAGCATCGAAGCAGAAATCAACGAAAAATAATACTATAAAAGCATTTTACTTTTTGTAAAATGCTTTGATTTTTATTTAGCTACCCAACCTTCTTTTTTCCAAATTTTTTGAGCTTCTTTACTTTGTGTAAATTTGATGAATTCAGCTACTTTTGGATTTTTTAAACCTTTTTGCGTTGGAACTATTTCAGCCGCTCTGTAAATGATTGAATTTTTATCCGCTAAAATAAATTTATTTTCTTTCTCTCCAACTGCTTTAATCCAATGTGTCCAAATGATTAAAGCATCGATATTTTGATTATTTTTCCACTCATCAACCGCTGCTTTTGAATTTTTAGCATATACTTTAATGTTTTTTCTTAATTTTTCTAGGTTTTCAATTTTTCCTGTTTTTAAAGCCATATCCTCATATAAGCCAACCTGCCCTGCTCCATCAACCACCATAACATTAACACCATCTTTTAAAAGATCTTCAAATTTTTTAATTTTTTTTGGATTATTTGCTCTCACAATCATACCCGAGCCTCTAGCATTTAAAACTTGAACATCTTGTATTTTGATTTGTTTTGGCATTGCTTTAACAAAACCATCCATCATAGAAGTATTACCTGAATAAATAATATCAGCATCTGTTTTTGCTTTTTTTATCCATTTAGGTGTTGGTCCTGCATTAATAATAACTTTTTCTCCATGTTTTTCTTCAAATTGCTTAGCAAGCTCTTTCAAAACAGGAGCAGGACCACCTGGACCATAAACTAAAATTTCAGCATTTAATGCAGCTGCAGCAAATAAACTTAAAAATAAAAATTTTTTCATATTTTTTCCTTAAATTAATAAAATAAAATCGTAAATATATCTTTTTAAAGTTGATATTTTTTTAATCAAATAAACTAATTTTTTTCTCTCGTGCTAAAAAATACTCCAAAAACTCTTCTTCGCTTTCTTTGATTAGGCAATATTTAAAATCAAAAAAATTCTTTAATTCACTCAAATTTATATAAGAAAAATCACAAAATAATGAATTTTTTAATGCTATTTTGAAATCTTTAACGCCTTGGAGCTTTTGGCATATAAATTCAAAATCTTTTTCGTTTTCCACAAGTAAAATTACTCTAGAACTTCCACCAAAAGCACAAATTTCATTTTTTGAGTTTAAAAAATATGCCTTAAAAAGATCTAACTTTTTTTCATTAAAATTAAAAGATAGATTTTGCTTTTCAGCAAAATCAATAAATCTAGCAAAAATATCTGCATAAAAAAATGCAAATTTTAAATCTTTAAAATACAAATTTTTACAAAGCAAACTCGTTTGAAATAAAGATTTAGAGCCTAAAATTTCGTATTTACATGCTTTTAAAGTATGAAAATTTGATTTAAGTTTTAAAATAAATTTTTCATCATCAGAGCAAAAGAAAGTTTTTTCTTTTGAATTTTTTAAAAGATCAAAATCTAATAAAATATTTGAGTTTAAGACTTTAAAATTAAATGCCTTTGCAAATTTTAATTCTACATGATTGCAATATATAAATTCATAAGATTTTTCTTCACTTAAAAATCTAAAAAGTCTAAAAATAGTTGCTTCTAAATCATCAACTTGAAGATAAAACACATCTTTATCTTCAAGTTTTAATCTTTCCTCACTTACTATAACATATGCTCCAAGTTTTATAGCAAAACTAGCTTGTTCATTATTCTTAGCAAAAAATACACTTGCTTGTTTGACTTTGTTTAAATCTATACTAAAATCATAAACACTAGAAGTTGCTCCATAATTTAAAACTCGAGCATTAATAAGTTCGATAAAGTTAGAAATATTCATCTAGCCTATTAAAGCTCCATTTTCGATAAAGCCTTGCGGGCTTATCAAAACTAATTTTTCATCTTTTTGAGCACTTAAAATCATACCTTGGCTTTCATGACCAAAAATTTTAGCTTTTTTTAGATTTGTAATTACGCAAACTTGCTTGCCTATTAACTCACTAGCTTTATAAAATTTAGCAATACCTGAAAGTACTTGTCTTAGTTCGCCATTTTCAAGTTCAAGTTGAAATTTTAAAAGCTTTTCACTGCCTTCTATATTCTGACAATCTTTTACTGATGCTACTTTGATTTCGATTTTTTTAAAATCATCTATTTTAATTTGAGCTAAATTTGGCTTCTCTTCTAATTTTTCTTCTTTTTTGTTTTCTTGGGTTAATTCAACTTTTGGAAACAAAGCTTCACATGCACTTGATTTTAAATCACATAATTGATTATTTAAAATTAGTTTTTGATAATTTTCGTTTGATATTTCAAAATTTAAAGCCTTTGCAATTTTTAATGCTGTCTTTGGCATAGCAGCTGAAAGTAAAATAGTTGCTTTTGTTAAAATATTAGCACATAAAGCCACTAAAGCATTAGCTTTTTGCGTTTGATTATTTTTAATCAAATTCCAAGGCTCATATTTACTAATACTTAAATTTGCTAAAGATAAAGCCTTGAAAAGTTCCTCTAAATAGCGATTTGGCTGGATATTTTCCAAAGCATTGATTGCATTATCTAAATACTCTTTGCATTCATTTAATTCTTGATTAAAATACAAATTCACATCTTTACACTCAATAATATTTTGAGAATACTTAGCACTCATACCGATAATTCTATTTAATAAATTTCCAAGCTCATTGCTTAATTCTGCATTGATTCTAGTGATTAATGCTTTTTGCGAAAAATCTCCATCATTACCAAAAGGAACTTCTCTGAGTAAAAAATATCTAAAAGCCTCTAAACCAAAAGTATCTGCTACTTCTTTAGGCGCTACTACATTACCTTTAGATTTGCTCATTTTTTCACCATCTTTAGTCCACCAACCATGTGCTGCTATAAATTTAGGTAAAGGAAGTTCTAAACTCATCAAAAACGCAGGCCAATACACTGCATGAAAACGCAAAATATCTTTGCCTACAAAGTGTATATAAGCAGGCCAAAGATCCATATTTTCATCATCAAGTCCATAGCCCAAAGCACTCACATAATTCATCAAAGCATCAAGCCAAACATACACCACATGTTTTTCATCATTTAGTTCTTTTGGAAGCTTTATACCCCATTCAAAACTCGTTCTTGTAATGGAAAGATCTTTTAAGCCACCTTCTACAAAATAAATCAACTCATTAGCCTTATTTTTGGGTAAAATCGGCTCTTTTTCTTTGTACCATTTAAGAATTTGATCTTGATATTTAGAAAGCTTGAAAAAATAACTTTCTTCTTTTAAAAGCTGTGTTTTCTTACCACAATCTGGACAATGACACTCATTTATAAGTTGAGTTTGAGTAAAATAACTCTCACAAGAAACACAATAAAAGCCTTCATAAGTGCCTTTGTAAATATCACCTTTATCATACATTTTTTTAAATGCTTTTTGAACGCTTAATTTGTGATTTTCATCCGTAGTTCTAATGAAATAATCATAAGAAATTTCAAACTCATCCCAAAGTTTTTTAAACTTAGCACTAATTTCATCTGCATATTCTTTAGGAGTAAAATTTCTAACGCTAGCAGCTTGCTCTATTTTTTGACCATGTTCATCTGTGCCTGTTAAAAAGAATGTTTTTTCTCCTTGTAAGCGATAAAATCTAGCCAAAGTATCTGCTATAATCGTAGTGTAAGCATGACCAATATGAGCCACATCATTTACATAATATATCGGGGTAGTAATATAACGCATTTTCAACCTTTATTAAAAATCAAATCCACCTTCTTTACCTTTAGACATACTCTTATAAACTGCTTCTATATACTCTTTTCTTAAAGAGCACTCAAAAATCATAGAGCAAGGTAAACAAGATTTTATTTTTTTTTCGTTTTGACAAGCTTGAAGTTCATTTTTTTTAACTTCTAAAGCCAACTCAAATTCATCTTTAACTTCAGCCATTAAAAACCTTTATAAGCTTGTTTTAGTTTTTCAATTTCATATTTAGAACCCAAAAAGCATGGCGTACTTGCATGAATTTTTTCAAATTCTAAATCAAGTAAAGAATCATTTTCTCCATTGGTAGAAAATCCTCCTGCTTTTTCAAAAATAAAAGCAAAAGGAAACACCTCAAAATATGCTCTTAATTTTCCATTTGGTGCATCGCTTGTTGCAGGATATGAAAACAACCCTCCACCTTTGAGTAAAATTTGGTGCAAATCACTCACCATAGCACCAGAATATCTCAAGCGATAACCCTCATCAAATAAAGCTTTTATAAAGGCTCTATGAGTATTTGACCAATTTTTTTGTGTCCCACCGCTTGCATTTAATTTGCCTTTTTCGTTTAATTTTAAATCCTTAACAAAAACAAATTCATCTTTTTCGTTTAATCTATAAAGCTTAGGAGTGTCTATACACACTATAAGCTCTAAACGCACGCCATAAATAGCATAAATTGCTGCTTTTAGATTTTTTGCACTAGCCTTTTGCTCATAAATAGCAAAAATAGAACCTATAGCAAAATTCACATCTACTAAAGAAGAACCATCTAAAGGATCATAAGCAACAACATATTTTTCATTTTCATTGATTAGCAATTGCTCTTGTTTTTCCTCGCTAATTAAGCTTTTTAAACCTTTGCTTTGCTTTAAAATTCTAGTGATAATCTCATCGCTTTTTACATCAAGTTTTAATTGATTATCTCCTGTGGCATTTTGAGAAGTGGTATAATCAAAATCTTTTAAATATCTAAGTTCTTTTGAAATTTCAATCACTGCTTTTTGTATATCGTCAATTAATTCTTGCATATTTTACCTCTATACTTTTTTTGAATTTTTTAATATAAAATCACAAATACTTTCCAAATCATCCAAATAAAGCCAAGTTAAATTTTTATTTTCAATTTTCTCATAGCTTGCAATAGCCTTAGAATAAGCAAAATAGCTCTCATCTACTTCTTTACAAAAAACGCTAATTCTTGGCATATCTAAGGTTTTTAAGCCCTCTATAAGTAAAAAATCAAATTCTCCTAGCTTAGAAATAGCTTCATCTAAAGTACTTGGAGAATGTGTAAATAAAGTTGTCCTTGTAGGACTTAAAACCATTACATCAGCACCACTTTGAAAAAATTTAAAACTATCTTTTTTTGCTATATCAAAGCTTGCTTTATCTTTTGGATCGTGTTTTATAATGCATACTTTATAATTTTGTTCCATAAAATACTTAGCAACTTGAGTAATCAAAGTCGTTTTACCTGAATTGGAAGGCCCGCTAAAAGCCATTGCTAATCTTTTCATAACTTCCTTAAATCAAATAAAATAAATGAAATTATATCTTTTTAAAAGTTAAAAGCTTATAATTATAAAAAAATTAGGAACAAAAATATGAAAAAAGTTTATATGATTATTTTTTTAACACTTATTTTTACCGCATGCTCTAATAAAACCCAAGAGCAAAGTGAAATTAATTTAAAAAGCCAAACTCTAATGTATGCACAAAAAATTAATTTTAATTATAAAGATAATAGAGTAGTTGCTTTATTGAGCTATTTAAACCCTGTATTAGATGAAAAAAGTCAAAAAGAAGTTTTTGTACTTAGTTTTTTGCCAAATATCAACATCAAGCAAGAGCAAATTTCAATACTCATAGATGGAGAAAAAACTAATATAAAAACCTTAGATCAAAATGATAAATTATTTAAATATATCATTAAGAGTGATTATGCAAGTTATTACAAAATCACTCTTAATGAATTAGTGCAAAAACCTATTTTAAAACTTGATTTGTGTTTTGAGAATCAGTGTTTTGAGCTAAAGTTTCAAAAAATTTCGAAATCGGTGTATTATCGTTCAGAAGATGCAAATAAACAACATAATTAGCTAAAACTTTCTTAGCATATACCCTGCTTTCTGCATAAGGAACAAGCTCCATTGATAAAAATGGCTCATATTTTCCCGCTCTAAACATATCTTCTCTTTTGAGCATTCTAGTGGTAAATCCTATACCTCCATTATAAGCATAAGCCACAAAAACCGGGGAATTAAGTTTAGATTCTAAATAATCTAAATGATGATTTGCAAAAGTATAAGCTGTTTTTGGTTCAAAAAGCATATCTTGATCAAAATTTGGAATTTGCAGTTCTTTATTGCCTATATGATTAGCTAAAAATGGGATAAATTGCATAATACCCAAAGCATAAGAAGTTGAAATGGCTGTTGGTATAAAACGACTTTCTTGTCTAGCTAAAGCTAAAATCATAGCTTTTCTTTGTGTAGAATAATCTTTTAAATATTCAAAATAAGGCATAATAAAATAATGTTTTTTAAAACCTTCGGCCCTTTCTTTAATATAGGCATAAATAGCGATATTTTCCTTGGTATAAAAATCTTTTGCAAGTTTTTCTAGCTCATTAGGAGTACCTTTTGCAATTTCTTTTGCGAGCTTTTGCCAAGCAAAAGGATCTTTCATATCAAAATTATTTTTTTGTTTTTTTGGCTTTAATTCTTCTATTTTAGGTAAAGGCAAGCCTTTTAACTCTCTTGCATAAAGACTATAAATATTTAAAGAATCACTTTGAGCAAGCTCATCAATGTACTTTTTATCTTGAGTGATCAAATATAGCCAAAAATTTGCATTATCTGCCAAAGGTTTGCTTTTAAAAGTATCTTTTGCTACTTGAAAAAATTCCAATGCTTTTTTATCGTCATTTTCTAAAATAGCATTTACACCTAGATAAAAAGCATTATCTTGAAAAGTTAAATTTGCATCTACATTGACTAGAGATTTTCTTATCAATGGACTTTTTTTCTTAATGATAATTTCTTTTACAAAATTTGTAAATTCTTTTTCTTTAGCTAATTCATTTACAAAATCTTTTTCTAAGAAAAAATCTTTTTTATCTTTTAAGAAATTATAGATTTTATAAAAATTAGCACTATCATAATTTAAAACCGCATAACTTAGAGGATCTTTAGCATCAAAAGCTTCTAAAAGTTTTGTTAAATTTGGATTATCCTGTGGGATATTTTTTTTCATCTCATTACGCACTGAAGCATTAAGATCTTGTATAAAAGTTAAACTATTTAATCTTATAAGCTGACAAGTAGCATTAGCATCTAAGATATTTTGCGTATTAAATTTATAACAAGCTTCATATTCTTTATTATACCCCAAAGGCGGAATAATGGCTTCAATGGCATTTTTAATACGCCCTGCATAACGATAAATATGTTCTTTTAAACCTTCAACTTCTTCTTTTTTAAATTCATTTTTTTCTAATAAACGATATAAATAATAATCCTTAGCTAAAGAATTTGGTCTTTGCTCTAATTCTTTATAAGAATACATTGCACTATTTGCAAAAACCACTCCAGCTAAAAGTAACACTACACTTTTTTTCAACACTTATAAACTTCCTAAAATTAAATTTGATAAAAATATTTGGATAAATTTTAATCCTAAAATAATAATCAAAGGTGCTAAATCAATACTCCCTATAGTAGTAGGAATAAACCTTCTTACAAAAGCATAAGCAGGATTAGTTAAACGATATAAAATTTGCACTATAGGATTATATGGATCAGGCCTTACCCAAGAAATCAATGCTGCAATGATTATAATCCATACATAAATTTCAATAACTAAAGAAAAAATTTGCACCAAAGATACAATCAAACTTGTTCCAACTCCCATTTTACTCCTTTATAATTTTTTTAACAAAAGGCTTAATTAAAGTATAAATTTCACTCATTTCAGGTCCATGAGTAACCCCTGTTAATACTAAACGCAAAGGCATAAAGAAATTTTTACCTTTTAAATTTGTTTTTTCCATCAAAATCTTTTTAAACTCATCGTATTCTTGAGGTAAATCCAAATCTTTTAAAATCTCTTTAATTAGCTTACATTCATTTTCAAATTCATTATAATTTTTAACTGCAAAAATTGCTTGTATTTTTTCTCTTATCTCATTTAGCGTGCTAGCTTCTTGAGTATAAAATTTTGCAAGCTCAGCTACATCTTTGCCTAAATTTAATAAAGAATTTAATTTATCATTATCAAGCATTTTTATATGCTCACGGTTAATTTGCATTAAACGCTTAGTATCAAATCTTGCAGGAGATTTTGAAACTTTTTTCAAATCAAACCATTCTATGGCTTCTTCTAAAGTAAAAATCTCTTTTGGAGTTTTATTACCTAAAAGTATTAAATAATTTGCAATAGCACTTGCTAAATATCCATTATCAAGCATCCATTTTACACTAGAATGAGCCTCTCTTTTGCTCATTTTAACACCTTCTTCATTTAAAATGATAGGCAAATGTGCATAAGTCATGCTTTTATCATAACCCAAACTTGCTCTAATATGTTCTTGCTTAGGAGTATTTGAAACATGATCTTCGCCCCTTATAATGCAAGTAACACCTTCTAGCATATCATCAACCGCACAAGCAAAATTATAAGTTGGGGTTTTATCAGCCCTCATAATTACAAAACTATCAATATCTTCAGGATTAAAACCAATCTCACCTTTAATATAGTCTATAAATTTCATTTGCGATTGAGGTTTTTTAAGACGGATTACGAAAGGTTTTTCACAATTTAATACATCAATATCTGCAAGTTTTTCACAAGTACCATCGTATCTATATGCTTGATTTTTACTTTTAGCTAGTTCTTTTTTATGAGCTAATTCATCCTCGGTACAAAAACAAGCAAAAGCTTTTTTTTCACTTACTAGCTTTAAAGCCATTTGACGATGAAATTTCAAATTCTCACTTTGTACATAATAATGCTGCCAAGTTATACCAAATTCTTTTAAAATAGCTTTTATTTCTTCTTCTTTTCCAACTATATTTCTAGCATTATCCGTATCTTCAATACGCAAAATAAAATCAGAATTTTCTTGTCTTGCTTTAATATAATTAAATAAAGCTGCTCTTAAATTTCCAATATGCATATCTCCAGTAGGCGATGGTGCAAACCTATACATTATTTATCCTTTTAAAAAACTTTTTTATCATTATACAATTAAATACTTGCTATTTCTTTTAAGTTCACACAAAATTCACTCAATAGCAATATGATTTCATAAATAATTCAACATAAAGGATAAAAAATGAAATTAAAAATAGCTTTAGCAACATTAGTTACTGCAGGTTTTGTTTTTGCACAAGATATGATTGTAGGAGTTAATGCTTTACCAGCAAATTCTAAAAATTTCATACAAAAACATTTTACAGGTTCAAACATTGCTTTAGTTAAACAAGATATTGATAGCTTTGATGTTTATTTAGACAATGGAACTGAGCTTGAGTTTTTTATCAATGGAGATTGGAAAGAAATCGATGCAAAATACAGACCAATTGATACTTCTTTTTTAAGTCCAAATGTTTTAGCAACGATTAAAAAAATGCACCCAAATGCAAGTATAATTAAAGTTGAAAAAGAAATTCAAGGTTATAAATTCAAACTTAATAATATGATGGAAATTTATACTGATGTAAATGGAAATTTCTTAGGACAAAAATTTGATGATTAGAATTTAAGCTAAGCTTTTTTGCTTAGCTTTTATAAGAATTTAAAGCAAGCTCTTGTATATTATAATTAGCAACTCTCTTGTAAGTAAAGCCTTTTTTCTCTAAAAAATCAAGTAAAATTTTCTCCATTTTTTCTAAAGCATTTAAGACTTCTTTTGAAAGTTCAAAACTCAATGGCTCTATACGCTTTGGCACGCAAGCTAAAATTTGAGTTTTAGGTAAATCTCCCATAAGTTCCATGTATTGTAAAGTTTGAAGCATTTCAACCTCATGCGCACTACCACTCCAATTAACTTTTTTTGGCATTGCATCATAAGGAAAGAAAAAAATATCTCCGATCTTAGCATCATCTGCTGCAATACAATCAATCACAATCATTTCATCATATTCGGCTATAATATAGCTAAGTTGTAAAGCCAAAGTTCCACCATCTACAAAACTCACCGAGTCTTTTTCATGATAAAACTTATAATTTTTTTCTAAAAGTTTGCAAAGATGAACGCCTAAGCCCTCATCTGCAAACATAATATTACCAATACCTAAAACTAGAAGTTTCAACGATTTTCTCTTACAAATTTATAACCGCTAAAGATAGCATCTAAAGCACCATCTTTACCTTTAACTGAGTTAAATACAGCCATATAAATATGCACTGGAACAAAAATCAACACAACCCACATTAAAATTCTATGATAGGTTCTAACATCAGCCAATCCACCCAACATTACCTCAATAGGTCTTAAGATATTATATAAAAATCCACCCAAGCCTTCATGATATACATGCATATAAAGGATTAGACCTGTTAAAATAAGCCCAAACATAACAAGATAAAAGAAAAGGTAAGTTACAAATTGCAAAGGATTATATACACCTTGTAAATGCGGGTGCTTTCCTAGGAAAATGTAAAATTTAATCTGCTCTATCCATAATTTTACATTAAAAATATCTTTTATACTCTTTCTCTCGCCATCACTTTTTGAATCAAAAAAGAACAAATATGTTTTAAAAATCACACAAGCTATTAAGATAAAACCAAAAATTTGGTGCACCATGCGGTATTTTGCCTGCATAAATAAAGTCGGTTCAGATGAAATAGAAGGAGCTTGAAATACATAAGAAATATAATATCCAGTTCCCACTAAAATCACGATTGCAACCGCTCTTAACCAATGTGTAAAACGAAGACCGATACTAAATTCGTATTCAGCCTTTCTGTTTGATTTTAAGGAATGTTTAGAATCCATACTAAAGTCCTTTCCTTATAAATTTACATTAACTTTATACTCGCTAAGATTATTACCTTTAGTATCCATTACATGTACTGCACATGCTATACAAGGATCATAAGAGTGAATAGCTCTTATTACTTCTAAAGGCTGTTTAACATCAGCTAGTTTCATACCAATAAGACATTGTTCATAGCTACCACCTACTCCATTTGCATCTTTTGGACTTGCATTCCAAGTAGAAGGAACTACTGCTTGCCAATTTTCAATTACACCATTTTTAATCCTACACCAATGGCTTAATGCACCACGAGGTGCACTTCCCATAAATCTACCTTTGTATTCTTTGTTTTTATCAATTACATAAGTAGCACAAGTACTTTCATCTGTTTTTAAATTTTCAACCAAAGAATCAAATGCTTTTAAACCATGATCAGCAATAATTTTAGCTTCAATTGCTCTAGCGCCTGTTCTTCCTAAAGTGCTCATAAGTGCTTGAACTGGTAAATTCGTAGCTTTTAAGAAAGAATCAACCGCTTCTACTACAATTTTATTACCCTTAGCATAATTTACTAAAATATTTGCTAATGGTCCAACTTGCATAGGTAAATTTTCATATCTTGGAGCTTTAATCCAGCTGTATTTGCCTTTAATATCAAATACCTTACTATGAATCATATTGCCTTTATCATCAATGCTTTCACCATCAATTAAGCCTGTATAGTTTGGATTAGTTTTACCATCATAAGGATGTAAAGCTTCATTGTCTGCATACCATGATCTTGTAGCCTCTTCAGTGATTTTAGCTTCATCTACTTCTTCAACCTTACTCAAATCACCATTTCTAATAATACCACCTTCAAACAACCATTCATCACTTGAAATTTGGAATTCTCTCTCAGTATAGAAGTTATTTACCCCTACATCATTTAATACACTTGCTTCTTTAGAGTAAGCTTTAGCTGCCATGATTAAATCCGGATAATAAGCACGATTAATAAAATCAGCTACTTCTTGGAATTTAGTTATATATTCAGCCATTCTTGATGGGTTTAAAAGATCCATAACACAAGTTACACCGCCTACAGTTAAACTTTGTGGGTGAGGATTTTTAGCACCAAAAATCGCCATAGCTTGAGCTATTGTTCTTTGAATTCTTAAACATTCTAAATAATGTGAAAGCGCAATAAGGTTTTGCTCAGGAGTAAAGCGATAAGTCGCATGTCCATAATAAGCATTTGCAAATGGTCCAAGATTTCCTTTATCTACAAAGGTTTTTAGTCTTTGCTGAACTTCTAAAAGCTTATCTGCACCTGTTGCATAAGGCATATCAGTATATTTAAATGCTTCATCACTTGCTTTTTTTACATCAGCACTTAAAGCACTTACAACATCAACAAAATCAAGACCATGAAGTTGATAAAAATGCACAGGATGATCATGCATGTATAAAGCTGCATTCATTAAAGTTCTAGTTAAAACTGCATTTAATGGCGGAGTAATACCTAAAGCATTTTCTACTGCGATAATCCCTGCTCTATAATGTGAAAAAGTACAAACACCACAAATTCTTTGAGTTAAAAAGCCTGCATCTCTTGGATCACGACCTTTTACAATAGTTTCAATCCCTCTCCATAAAGTTGATCCTGAATATGCTTCTTTAATGATATTATTTTCATCAACCACTACTTCAACTCTTAAATGTCCTTCTATTCTAGTAAGTGGATCTATAATAATTCTTTTTGACATTTTTAATCCTTATTTTTTTCTAATGAAGCAATTACAGCATGCGCAGCAACAGCTACGCCTGTTACACAAAGCACACCTATACCAATTTTATCTGAAATGCTATCAGCACCCAAGCCATAAACAGTATCAAATAATCTTCCTGCCATCACTTCTTCAAAAGGTCCCATAGTATCCCAAAAATCAGGTTCAGAACAGCCTATACAACCATGTCCTGCTTGGATTGGCCATGAAGTATGTTGATTAAATCTCTCTCTTGAGCAATTATTAAAAGTATAAGGGCCTTTACAACCTACTTTATAAAGACAATATCCTTTTTTTGCTCCCTCATCACCAAATTGTTGCACAAATTCACCCGCATCAAAGCGTCCTCTTCTTTCACAAAGATCATGAATTCTTAACCCATAAGCCCATTTTGGTCTATTATAGGCATCAAGTGCTGGCAATGTTTGATACAATATGTAATGAATCACATTACCTATAATATTTTTTTCACTTGGAGGACAACCTGGTACATTGATAACTGTTTTATTTGTTACTTTACTTAAGCTTACAGCATTGCTTGGATTAGGTCTAGCAGCTTGGATACCACCAAAAGCTGAACAAGTACCTATAGCAAAAATAGCTAAAGCATTATTACAGGCTTGTTCTGCTAATTGTCTTCCTGTTTTTCCATGTGGTCCTATAGTTAAAAAGTTTTCTGTAGCACCTGTTGGTATACCACCCTCTACCATTAAGATATATCTACCTTTGTATTTTTCCATAGCAGCTTCAAGATTATGTTCAGCTTGCCAACCTGCAGCACCCATTATAGTTTCATGATATTCTAAAGAAATATGATCAAAAATCAAACTATCAATGGTAGGAGCATCACTTCTTAACAAACTTTCAGAACACCCTGTACATTCAGCCATATGAAGCCAAATCACTGGAAGTCTATCACTAAGCTCAGCAGCTCTTGCAACTACTGGAGTAAAGCTAGCAGGTAATGCTAAAAATGCAGTCATAGCACTAGCCCATTTCATAAAATCTCTTCTTGAAAAACCTGATTGCTCTAAGGCTTTAGAGATAGAAATCTCATTTTTCAAAAGAGGAAGTTTTTCTAATGCGTCTAAACGGCGATTAAAAATATCTAAATCACTCATTTGTTGTTCCTTAAATTATAGAAATATCATTAAAGATTTTAAAATATTTATTGTTAAGAATAGATAAAAAATGATAATTTTTTAATCAAATATACGAAGTATTTACAATTTAGTATTATTAAGATAATTTTACTCTAAATAAGCAAGTATTACACTTGCTTATTGTTTAACAATGATGATTTCATCATCTTTAGAATCTATAATAATCTCATCATTTTCATTTAATTCATCCGATAATATCATATCACTTAATTTATCTTCTACCATGTCATATAAAGCTCTTTTTAATGGTCTTGCACCAAAATCCACATCAAAACCAACCTTTGCTATTAACCTAGCAGCATTATCACTCAAGCTTGCTTTAATACCTCTATTTTCAAGACTTTTTTGCAAGGTATTAAAAAGCAATTTAACTATTTTTTCAGCTTCACTTTCTCCCAAAGGATTAAAAGTAATAATATCATCCAAACGATTTAAAAACTCAGGTCTAAAAAAGCTTCTAAGAGCTTCTTTGATAGCTTTTTCTCTTTCTTCGCCCTTTAACTCCATAATAAATTTTGCACCTATATTAGAAGTTAAGATAATGATAGTATTAGTAAAATCGACCGTTACGCCTTTACTATCTGTAGCCCTACCATCATCTAAAATTCCCAAAAGTATATTAAATACATCTTTATGGGCTTTTTCTACTTCATCAAATAAAATCACACTATAAGGCTTTCTTCTAACAGCTTCAGTTAATTCCCCACCTTCTTCATGCCCTATATATCCTGGAGGTGCACCTAAAAGTCTTGATACACTGTGTTTTTCCATAAATTCACTCATATCAAAACGCACCATAGCTTTTTCATCATCAAATAAAAATTTAGCCAAAGCCTTCGCACTTTCTGTTTTACCTACTCCAGTTGGCCCTAAAAATAAAAAGCTTCCTATAGGCTTAGTTGCTTGATTTAACCCTGCTTTGTTACGCTTAATAGCTTTAGCTAAAGCACTCAAAGCCTCATCTTGCCCTATGACGCTTTCTTGTAAATACTCTTGAATATGTAAATATTTTTGTTTTTCAGAAGTGAGCATTTTTTGCACACTAATGCCTGTCCATTTACTTAAAATACCAGCTACTAAATCCTCATCTACTTGATTTTTAAGCAAAACTCCTTCTTGGGTCATTTGTTTCCATTTTTCTTCTAAATTTAAAACCTCTTTTTCACACTCTAAAATTTTGCCATATTCTATTTCAGCAGCCTTTTGGAAATCTCCTTTATTTTTAGCCAAAATAGCTTCATTTTTTAAAGTATCGATTTCTTTTTTCTTTGCACTTATACCATTAAATACTGCTTTTTCATTTTCAAATTTAGCATTAAGTTTGATTTGCTCTTCTTTTAAATTTGCTAATTCTTTTTTAATCTCTTCTAATCTTTTTTCATTAGCTTCATTTTCTTCCATTTTTAAAGCTTCATTTTCTACTTCCAAACTTTCAATTTGCTTTCTAACCTTTCTTAAAGAATTTGGCTCACTTTCTATTTGCATTTTTAATTCCGCTGCAGCCTCATCAATTAAATCAATCGCTTTATCAGGTAAAAATCTATTAGCTATATAACGCTTAGATAGCTTTGCAGCTGCCACTAAAGCACTATCATTGATAGTTACATTATGATGAATTTCTAATTTTTCTTTTATACCTCTAAGCATAGCCAAAGCTTCATTTACACTAGGTTCAGCTACATTTACAGGCTGAAATCTTCTTTGTAAAGCTGCATCTTTTTCAAAATATTTTCTATATTCTTTTAAGGTTGTAGCACCTATAGTATGAAGCTCACCTCTTGCTAAAGCAGGTTTTAAAATATTTGCTGCATCCATGCTCCCTTCATTTGCACCTGCACCTACAATGGTGTGAATTTCATCTATAAATAAAATTACATTCTTATGTTTTATTACTTCATTTACAACTGCTTTTAATCTATCTTCAAATTCACCTCTGTATTTTGCCCCTGCTATTAAAGCACTCATATCTAAAGCTATAACTTTTTTATTTTGCAACGAAGTAGGAACATCTTTTTTTACTATCCTTTGTGCTAAAGCTTCCACCACAGCAGTTTTTCCTACCCCTGGCTCACCTAATAAAATAGGATTATTTTTAGTTTTTCTGATTAAAATTTGCATTAATCTTTGAATTTCTTCTTCCCTACCTATAACAGGATCAAGCTCATTGTTTTTAGCTTTCATAGTCAAATCAATACCAAATTTAGATAAAGAATCAAGTGTTTCATCACTTGTTTTAGTTTCTATTTTAGCTCCTGCTCTAATAAATTCCAATTCTTTTTTAAACTCATTTAAATCTACAAATTTAGACAAAAGTTCTTTAATAACCCCGCTAGCACTTTCTGAAACAAGCCACATATCCACAGCTAAATAACTATCTTTATTTTCTAAAGCCAAGCCTTTTGCTTTTTCTAAAGAATTAATAAATTCATTTGAAAATTTAATATTATCTTTATTTACATTTGAGCTAGTAGGAAAAGATGAAATTTTACTTTTTACTTCTAACTCAAATGCCTCTTTAGAAACATTTAATTTATTAAAAACTTGATTAAGCAAACTAGAGCTATCAACACTTAAAGCCCATAATAAATGCAAAGGTTTTATTTCACTATTCTTAGAATGAATAGCCAAAGAAATTGCACTTTCTATATTTGAAAGCATAGAATCTGTTAAAAAATCTTGTATATTTGCCATTTTTACTCCTTTTTACTTTTATATGAAGTGTATTATATAACTTTAGTCTATTATTGTCAAGTTTATTTAGTTATATTTATAAATAATTTTTTATATATATACACTAATATCATAAAAATATTTACTTTATTTACGATTTTTTAAGCAAAAATAACTAAAATTAGATAATTATTTTATGAATTCATATTTATTTTGGAGTTTTTCCTTTGAAGACAAAAAGAAATCTTATTATCGCAGCTAGCATTTGTAGTTTAATAACCGCTTCTTTTATTTTTACTAACTTGCAAGCTAAAAATCCCGCTCCTAGCGAAGCAGAAAAAAAAATAGAAGCTTTATCTAAACTTACAAGAACTATGTCTATCATAGAGCAATATTATGTTGATGATGTTAATTATACAGATTTGGTTGATAAATCCATAGCAGGTTTGCTTACAAATTTAGATGCCCACTCTTCCTTCTTAGATGAAAAAGGTTATAAAGAACTTAAAGAACAAACTAATGGGGAATTTGGTGGACTTGGCTTTACTATTACCCAAAAAGATGGAGCAATTAGTGTTGTAGCTCCTATAGAAGGAAGTCCAGCGGATAAAGCAGGTATTAAAACTGATGATATTATCTTAAGAATCAATAATGAATCGACTTTAGGTATGACTTTAAATGAAGCTGTTTCTAAAATGCGTGGAGAGCCCAAAACAAAGGTTACTCTAACTATTTATAGAAAAGGCGATGCAAAGCCATTTGATGTAAATTTAAAAAGAGATATCATAAAAGTAGATAGTGTTTATACAAAATTAATTGAAAATGAAAATTTACTTTATTTAAGAGTGACTAATTTTGATAAAAATGTTGTAGATGAAGCTAGTAAAGCGATCAAAAAACATTCTGATACAAAAGGAATTATACTAGATCTTAGAACCAATCCAGGCGGTATTTTAAATCAAGCAGTGGGTTTAGTAAATCTTTTTGTAGATAAAGGAGTAATCGTTTCACAAAAAGGTAAAATTGAAAGCGAGAATGTAGAATTTAAAGCAAATCCTAGTAAAAAAATCACCAATGCACCTTTAGTAGTGCTTGTAAATGGTGGCAGTGCAAGTGCGAGCGAGATTGTAAGTGGGGCTTTGCAGGATTTTAAACGCGCTATTATCATAGGAGAAAAAACCTTTGGAAAAGGTAGTGTGCAACTTATATTACCTATGGATGAAAAAGGTAAAGAAGGCTTGAGACTTACTATAGCAAAATATTATTTACCAAGTGGTAGAACTATACAAGCTGTTGGAGTTAATCCTGATATAGAAGTATTTCCAGGAAAAGTAAGTAAAGAAGAAAATCACGGCTTTGAGATCAAAGAAAGTGATCTTAAAAAACACTTACAAGCTGAACTAGATAAAATCGGACATCAAGAAAAGAAAAAAGACAACAAAGAAGATAAAAATATCATTACCAAAGAACAAATTAATAATGACATACAACTAAAAACCGCAATAGATGCAATTAAAATTTTAAACATTACAAAAGGAGAGTAAAATGGCTATGAAATTAGATCTTTTATATGAAGGAAAAGGTAAAAAAATGTTTAAAACTGATGATGAGAATTTACTCATCACAGAATTTAAAGATGATTTAACAGCTTTTAATGCAGAAAAAAAGGGTAATGAAGCAGGAAAAGGTGCATTAAATTGTAAAATTAGTACTGAAATTTTTCATCTCTTAGAAAAAGAAGGCATTAAAACCCATCTAGTAGAAACCATCAGTGAAAAAGAACAAATTGTTAAAAAATGTAATATTATACCCATTGAAGTTATTACTAGAAATGTAGCTACAGGATCTTTAACGAAAAGATTAGGCATTAAAGAAGGCACGATTTTACCTTTTGCTGTAGTTGAGTTTTGTTATAAAAATGATGATTTAGGTGATCCTATCATCAATGATGAGCATTGTTTGATTTTAAATCTAGTAAAAAGTGAAAAAGATTTAGAATTAATCAAAAATACCGCAAGACATATCAATTCTATTCTAGTAAAATTCTTTGAATCTAAAGGCTTAAGATTGATTGACTTTAAATTAGAATTTGGTATTGATAATGAAGGAAATATGATCTTAGCTGATGAAATTAGTCCTGATAGCTGTAGATTTTGGGATAGCAAAACTAATGAAAAATTAGACAAAGATCGCTTTAGACAAGACTTAGGTAATGTAAAAATGGCTTACGAAGAAGTATTAAAAAGAATTTTAAGTTAGGAAAAATAATGAAAGTAACTATAAATATCACACTTAAAAATGGGGTTTTAGATCCTCAAGGCAAAGCCATAGAAAAGGCTTTGCATTCTTTGGATTTTAATAATATTGCAAATGTTAAAACCTCAAAACAAATTAGTTTTGATATAGCTTGTGATGATAAAGAAGAAGTTTTTAAACAAGTTGATTTAATGTGTAAAGAATTACTTGCAAATACTGTGATAGAAGATTATGAGATAATATTATGAAAGTAGCTATTATTCGTTTTCCTGGAACTAATTGTGAGTTTGATACAGCTTATGCCTTTGAAAAATTAGGGGTAAAAACTGAAATCATTTGGCATGAAAGACAAGATTTTAGTGCAGATTTAATCGTATTACCTGGAGGTTTTTCTTATGGAGATTATTTAAGATGTGCTGCTATTGCAAAACTTGCTCCTGCTATGAAAACACTTAAAGAGCATGTTCAAAAAGGTGGCTATGTCCTAGGCATATGCAATGGCTTTCAAATTTTATTAGAACTTGGACTTTTAAAAGGAGCTATGAAACATAACAATAGTTTAAGTTTTATTTCTAAGATGCAAGCATTGCAAGTAGTATCAAATAATAATGCTTTTTTGAAAAATTTTCAAAAAAATGATATCATAGAATTACCTATTGCCCATGGAGAAGGAAATTATTTTAATAGCGAAGATGGTATTAAAATGCTAGAAGATAAAGATATGATCTTACTAAGATATATCAATAATCCAAATGGCTCTTTAAACGATATAGCAGGAATTTGTGATGAAAATAAAAAAGTCTTTGGATTAATGCCACATCCTGAAAGAATGTGCGATGATATTCTTGGATCAAAAGCAGGACTTAAAATGTTTGAAGGATTTTTAAATTGCTAAAAACCTTCAAATTTTTTTGTCTTTTTTTGCTAACTTTTAACTTATATGCTCAAGAAAATAGTGTTTTTGAAGATTATAACACTTTAGAAAAAAATTACAATCAATTAGATGATCAAGCTAAGCAAATTTATCAAACTATCGCTCCAAGTGATGAGAGTAATTATGAAAGTAAAATCGATGATGAAAATTTCATCCCTCAAGGTTCTTTAGTATTAAACGCAAAAGAATACACCGATGAAGTCTATATAGATGAGGCTTTTACTATAGATCTTGAGGTTATTACCACAACTAATGTGAGTTTTGATTTAAATGTGAGTTTTGAAAAAAGTGATGATATGCTTTGGATCAATCCTAATCCTATTTGGGAACAAAAGGCTAATTCATATCATACAAAATTATGGTTTGAAGCTAAAAGTTTAAATGCTAGTTTAAACAAAATCATCGTTTCATTAAGCAGAAATGATCATATTTTTCAAAGCTCATCATTAATTATAAAGCCCATTAAACTTAAAAAAATCGATGCTCCTTCTAATAAATACTCACATATAGTTGCAAGCAATTTGGAAGTTAAACAAGTAAAAGCGAGTAGTTTTGATAATGATAATATAATTTTATTTATAGAACTTGCAGGAGAAAACACAAATCTAGCAAGTTTTAACATAAAAGATATCCAAAAACAAGGTGTAGAGGCTATTAAAGGCGATTTTGAAAAACAAAGTGGATTTTATTATGCTATTTTAGATAAAAGTAAAACGCGTTTTGATTTTTCTTACTTTAATTTAAATTCTAAAAAATTAAAAGATTTTTCCTTAAAAATAGAACTTAAAGAAGATAGTATAAGTACACAAAGTGATTTAAATCCAAAAACTAATGATTTTAATTTTTACAAACAAGTTTTTTTATGGAGCTTGTGCGGTATTTTCGCTTTATGGTTTGTATTTAAAAAAAGCTACACAGCTTTAGGTTTGGCAATTTTGACTCTAATAGCAAGTTTTTTAGCTCAAAATAACATATATAAAGCTATATTAAAAGCTGAAAGTAAAGTACAAATTTTACCAACTCTAAACTCAACTCATTTTTATTCTGGGAAATACAAACAAGAAGTAGAAGTGTTAGATTCAAGAGATGAATACAGAAAAATTTTATTTAATAATGGAAAAATAGGCTGGGTGAAAAGTGAAGATTTATCAAAGATTTAAAGCTTTAATATTTTGGGTAGAATTTATTTTATCTATTATATTTTTATGTATTGCCTTTTTATTATTGCAATCGCAAGAAAAAATTTGGAAAATCAGAAAAGTATGGTCAAAACTGCAAAAATATGTAATAAACTATAAAATTCAAACCCAAGGTTCTATACACCCTCAAGCTAATTTGCTTTTAATCAATCATCAAAGCTTACTAGATATAGTTGTTTTGGAAGATTTATGCCCAAAAAATATATCTTGGATAGCTAAAAAAGAACTAGGCGAACTCCCTGTTTTTAAAACTTTGATTAAAAAACCAAAAATTATTTGTATAGATAGAAGTCCAAAGGGTCTAGTAAAGCTTTTAAAAGAAGCCAAAGAAAGATTAAATGAGGATAGAATTTTAGCCATTTTTCCAGAAGGCACAAGATCTAAAACACAAAAACTTTTAAAATTTAAAGTCGGAGCTAAAATTTTAAGTGAAAAGCTTAAGTTAAAAGTCCAACCTGTGGTAATTATTGATTCAGCTAAAATTTTAGATACCCAAAATTTTAGTGCAAATAGTGGTGTTTTAAAAGTGATATTTCTAGATCTTGTCGATACAAGTAAAGATGATTGGCTTGAGCAAACTAGAGAAAAAATGCAAACAATCTTAGATAGCGAAAGGTCACAAGCTTGATTGGTACGATTTTAGCTGTAGGTTTTGGAGGCTTTTTAGGGGCCATATCCAGAATGCTTACTAGCAACTTTTTTAATAAAATCATTCCTCATAACTTTCCTTATGGGACATTAATGGTCAATATAATAGGATCATTTTTAATAGGTTTATTTTTTTCTTATGCAAATTCTAAAGGTGTGCATATTTTTACTAAAAATTTAATTAACACTGGTTTTTTGGGTGCCTTTACAACTTTTTCAACTTTTTCTTATGAAAATTTGTTATTTTTGCAAAATGGTGATTATTTTCACTTTTTTATAAATATTATTTTAAATGTTATCCTTTGTCTTTTGGCAGTATGGATTGGTTTTTTAATTTTTAAATAAAGGAGATATAAATGCAATTTCAAACTGAAGTTAATCAACTTTTACAACTTATGATTCATTCTTTGTATTCTAACAAAGAAATTTTTTTAAGAGAGCTTATTTCTAATGCAAGTGATGCACTTGATAAACTTAGTTATTTAAGCGTGAGTGATGATGCTTATAAAAATTTAAAATTTGAGCCAAAAATTCAAATTAATTTCAATCAAGAAGCAAAAACCTTAACTATAAGTGATAATGGTATAGGTATGAATAAAGACGATTTAATCAATCATCTTGGAACCATTGCTAAAAGTGGTACAAAAAGCTTTTTAGAAAACTTAAGTGGTGATGCCAAAAAAGACTCTCAACTTATAGGACAATTTGGTGTAGGCTTTTACTCTGCTTTTATGGTAGCTTCTAAAATAGAAGTTTTAAGCAAAAAAGCATTAGATGACAAAGCTTATCTTTGGACTTCTGATGCTAGTGGCTATGAAATAGAAGATGCAAATAAAGATGAACAAGGCACTTGCATAACCTTGCATTTAAAAGATGAAGAGTTTTTAAACTCATACCGCATTGAAAGCATAGTAGAAAAATATTCAAATCATATACAATTTCCTATTTTCATGGAAAAAGAAGAATATTTACCACTAGAAGAAGGCGAAAAAGAACCTAAAAAAGAATTAAAAAACACTCAAATTAATACAGCAAGTGCCTTATGGAGGCAAAATAAAGCAAGTTTAAAAGCTGAGGATTATGAAAGATTTTATGAACAAAACTTCCATGATTCAAACAAACCTATGCTTTATATCCACACAAAAGCTGAAGGTTCTATAGAGTATAATTCTTTATTCTTTATACCTGCACAAGCTCCATTTGATCTTTATAGAGTAGATTATAAAAGTGGTTTAAAACTTTATGTTAAAAGAGTTTTTATAAGTGATGATGATAAAGAATTATTACCAACTTATCTAAGATTTGTGCGTGGGATTATTGATGTAGAAGATTTACCGCTTAATGTTAGTCGTGAAATCTTACAAGAAAATAAAATCTTAAAAAGCGTTCAAGAAGCAAGTGTTAAAAAAATCCTAGCTGAACTTAAAAAATTCAAAGAGAAAGATAAAGAAAATTATCTTAAATTCCATGAAAATTTTGGAAAAGTTTTAAAAGAAGGTTTATATGGTTTTGGCGAAAATAAAGACGCTATAGCTAAGCTTTTATACTTTAAAAACTCAAATAAAGAAGAATTAATTGATCTTGAAGAGTATAAACAAAACCTAGCTGAAGGTCAAAATGAAATTTTTTATATTAGTGGAAAAAATGAAAAACTTTTAAGAAATTCTCCGCTTCTTGAAAGCTATAAACAAAAAAATATCAATGTTTTATTGCTTGATGAGGAAATTGATACCATAGTTATGCCTATGATGGATGAATTTGAAGGTTTAAAATTTAGCGCTATTAACCATCTAGCTAGTGAAGAAACTAGCGAAGAACAAAAGGCTGAATTTACAAGCTTACTCATCAAAATAAAAGAAGTTTTAAAAGATGAAGTTGAAGAGGTAAAACTTAGCCAAAGACTTTCAAATAGTCCAAGTTGTATTGTTTATGATCAAAATAAACCTGATTTTGCTATGCAACAAATTCTTAAACAAATGGGGCAAGAACAGCAAGTTAAACCTATACTTGAAATCAACCCTAATCATGAAATTTTAAAAGCCTTAAAAGAAAATGATACTTTAGCCAATGAAATGGCGCATATTCTTCTAAATATGGCTAAACTTAGCGAAGGTATGGGTATAGATAACCCTAGCGAATTTAACAATGCCTTAAGCAAAATCGTTTCCAAGGCTTTAGAAAAATGAAAAATATAGCTATTTCTAAAGATATTTTGCACGAATTTTGCATTATAGATGTAAGAACCCCAAGCGAATGGAAAAATGGGGTTATAAAAGAAGCTATACTCATCGCACTTTGCGATGATAATGGCTTTATGAATGAAAACTTTATCCAAGAGTTTAAAAAAAAAGTAGATTATCAAAATAAAAACATAGCCTTTGTGTGCGCTACAGGCTCAAGAAGCAAACATACTGCTATAATGATAGAAGATGCTCTAGGTATAGAATGCACTAATTTAGATGGTGGCATGGTAGCACTTTTATCACAAGGTTATGAAGCTACAAAAAAGGAAAATTAATGATAAAAAAAATACTTTTATCTTTAATGCTTTATACTAGTTTTGTTTTAGCAGAAGTTAAAAATATAGATATTAATGCGGATATTTTGGAAAATTATCAAGTAATCGATATTAGAAAACCTAGCGAATGGGCACAAACTGGCACAATAAAAAATGCTATTAAAATTAGCTTTTATAATGAAGATGGAAGCTTGAATAAAAATTTCATTGAGGAAATTAAAAAGATTTCAAGTAAAAAACCTATCGCTATAGTTTGCAGAAGTGGAGCAAGAAGTGCTAAGGCTTCTGCTTTACTAGATCAAAATGGCATAGAAGTTACTAATTTAAAAGGTGGTATGAATGCACTTTTATCACAAGGCTATGAAACCTCAAAATAAGTCTAACTAGACTTATTTTTTCTTTGGTCTAAACACAGAAATTACTTCTTCATTATTTTCAATATAAGCTCCACCTATTAAATCCACACAATAAGGAATAGCAGGAAATATAGGTTCAATACATTCTCTTATAGCTTTTGGATTACCCGGTAAGTTAATAATTAATGATTTTCCTTTTATACCTGCACTTTGTCTTGAAAGTATAGCCGTTGGTACATATTCTAAGCTTTTTGCACGCATTAACTCCCCAAAACCTGGAAGCATTTTATCACACACTGCTTGTGTTGCCTCTGGTGTCACATCACGCAAAGCAGGCCCCGTACCTCCTGTAGTAAAAATCAAATCACATTTTACTTCATCAGCCAAATAAGCTAATTTTTCTATGATTAAATCATACTCATCAGGAATTAGCTCATAATAAAAGCTTTTTTCATTTTTTATATAAGAATCTAAAATTTTTTCTATCTCTACTCCGGATTTATCCTCATAAACTCCGCCACTTGCTCTATCTGAAAGTACCAAAATTCCTATTTTTACCATTTTCACTCCATTATGATTTTTTCTATATCTTGTTTTTCTATTTTTTCATTTTCTAAAAGAATACTAGCTAATCTCACTACTTTTTCTTTCATTAATTCTAAAAATTCTTTCACTTCTTGCTTTTGCTCTTGTAATAAACCCTCATTTGCCATAGCAAAAGTTTCCATAAAAACGAGCAATTCTTTAACCTTTAAAAGATCACTTTGTGCATTAGTGTAACTTTCATTAAAAATAAGCTCCATAGCAACTGAACCTGCTAAAAAAACTTTTATTTTATTTAATAATTCTGATTTTGATTTGATAGTATTTTCATATTCTTTAAACCTATCTTCAATTAGGGTAATTTTTTCAAATTTAACATCAAAATAAAAAGCACACAAGGATTTAGCTGCTTGATATGTGGCTTGAATTTTTCTTTCTTTGTCGCTTAGAGAAAAAATCTTTTTTTTACCCATTAAAACTTTATTAAGCACTGCAAAAAAATCATTTTCTTCTATTAAATCTGATTTTCTTCTTATAGCATTAATAGCCGCTTCATTAACTAAAGTCTCCAAGGCAGCTCCACTAAAACCCACACTAGCTTTTGCAATTTTTTCTAAATCTACGCTAGATTTTTTTTCTTTCATATAATTTTGCAAAATATGCATTCTATCTTTAAAATCAGGCAAAGATATAAAAATTCTTCTATCAAAACGCCCTGATCTTAATAACGCATTATCCATAAGGTCGATTTTATTTGTAGCAGCCATCACTATAACACCACTATTATCTTCAAATCCATCCATTTGAGTTAAAAGCTGATTTAGAGTATTATCTCTTTCTACATTAGAAAAATCCCCTCTACTTTTACCAACTGCGTCAATTTCATCTATAAAAATAATACTTGGAGCTTTTGATTTAGCTTTTAAAAAAAGCTCTCTAACTCTTTTTGCACCCATACCTACATAAATTTCTACAAAACTAGCCCCACTTTGATAAAAAAATGGCACCCCAGCTTCACCTGCTACTGCTTTTGCTATCAAGGTTTTACCCACTCCAGGAGGCCCTACTAGCAAAACCCCTTTTGGCATTTTCACACCAAAATCTTTATATTTTTGAGGATTTTTTAAAAAATCAACGATTTCTAAAAGCTCTACCTTAGCCTCATCAACCCCTGCTACATCTTTAAATTTAACTTCACTTACTACATCTTGTATGGTATTATTTTGTTCATTTTTTTCTAAAATATTTTTTTCTAAAGAAAGTAAATTTTGCCTATCTTTGTTTTTTTTATTAAGAAAGAGTAAAAAGCTTATGAGAAAAGCAAGTAAAATAAATATCAAAAAAAACTCACTCAAATCATAATCTTTAGCATATTCTAAAGGAATTTTTTGCCACAAAGCATTTAAATCCACTACATCTTTAGCGATTAAAAAATTTCCTTCTTTGCTTTTTAATAATATTTCATTATTTTCTACTATAGCCTTTTGGATTAAATTTTGTTCTAAAAGCTCTTCATAAGCAGCCTTGCTAATATAATCTGGTTGATTTTTTAAAAATGCAATCAATATAAAAACACAAAGCAATAAAAATGAAGCTAAGATAATCTTTTTATTTTTCATCCTCTAACCTTACATAGTTACAATCTTCTTTGCATTCATATTTTTCAATACTTATCCATTGTTTAGCAATATCTTCTTTGCTTGTAATTTTGATTTTATTAAAAAATTGATCATAGCCTTCATAAAAACCATCTTTTTTACTCTCGACTAAAATTTCTAAAATATTTTTTTGGTTTTTTCTAAACTCATAATTATTTTGTGCGACTATATCTTTTAAAATATTTAATCTTTCTTTGGCTATATCACCATTAATTCGCTCACTCATAGAAGCAGAATGCGTTCCATCGCGTGGTGAGAAAATAAAAGCATGGATATGTGTGAGTTTAAATTGTTTGAAATTTTCTAAAGCTTCTTGCCATATCAACTCACTTTCCCCAGGATGTGCCACGATAAAGTCTGTTCCTAAAGCAAAACCTTTTTGATTTAACTCATTAAACAATGCTAAATCATTTTGCGTGTGTGATCTTCTACGCATAATGCGTAGCATTTTCTCATGGGTGTGTTGTAGGGCAATATGTAAATGCTTTTCAAGCCAAGGTTCATCTAAAATTTCTTTAAAACTCTCATCAATTTGAGCAGGTTCTAAACTCCCAAGTCTTACTCTTTTTATACCATTAATCTTGCCTATTTCTTGCAGTAATTTTCCAAGTGTAGTTTTATCTTTTAAACCATAACTTCCTATATTAGTACCCGTTAAAACTACTTCACTATAACCATTTTGAGCCAAAAGTTTGATTTGTTTTATTATTTCCTCACTTGGCATACTTCTTGATTTACCCCTAACACTTGGGATTATGCAATAACTACAAGCAAAGTCACATCCTTCTTGAATTTTTACAAAAGCTTTAGTGTGATTTTCATAATTACTTACGATTTTTGTATCGATAAAGCGTAAATTTCCAAGCTCATAAAAGGCTTTATCCTGTGAGATTAACTCGTTAATTTTATCTTTATTAGAAGCTCCTAAAACTCCAAAAATTTCTTTTTTATCAAAAAAATCCTTTCCCTTGCTTACAGCACCACAGCCTGTAAGTATAACCTTAACTCCATTTTTTTTTACACTATTAATATAACTTCTAAGCCCACTATCAGCACCATTTGTAACCGTGCAAGAATTTATCACTATCACATCAGCTTCTTGTTCATTTTGTGTGACAATATGATCTTTAATATAAGTTTTTAATAATTGCGTATCATAAATATTAGTTCTACAACCAAAAGTTTTAAAATATACCTTTTTTTTCAAATATCTTCCTTATTTTCTATAAATTCATGTTTTGCCATATATAAATTTTGCGATGGATAGGCTATTTTTATATCATCATGTTTATTAAATTCATTGATAATTTCTTTACTTATATTACTTCTTAAAACCAAGGCCGCATAAGAATTTGTCATATACCAAGCAGAAATTCTCATACCATAACCTTCTAAAAATGTAAAAAACCTAGGTTCTACTTTAGGATTTCTAATGCTGTATTCATTTCTTAATTTATTCATGGATTCTTTTGCAATTTTTGTATAGCCTTTGGAAGCTTTTATAACGATTTCTTCTACTATATCTAAGGCTTTTTGATGATTTGAATCAAAAGTTAAAGTAATATCAAGTCCATCCCAAATTGTTTTCATCCCATGATGAGTATAATTTGATATAAGATTGGTAAAAATAAAGTTATTTGGTATGAAAATTATCCTACCACTTCTTCGATTATCTGTATAAGTTAGTAAAGATATATCTTCATACAAAGTTATTCTTAAAAATGAAATATCAATTATATCGCCGATATAATGTGTATTGTTTTGAAAAACTCTCACCCTATCGCCCACTCTAAAACTTCCACCAAAAACTATCACACACCAACCAAGCATAGACATAAACATATCTTTCATAGCAATAGCCAAACCAGCAGAAGCAAAACCAAGAACGGTCACTAAATAGCTGATATTTTCAATATATCCAAAAAGCAAGATTAAAACAATTACATTGATATTAATAAAATTAATGATTTTATTTGCTGTATAAAAGCGATCATTATCGCCTATATATTTTCTAGCTATAAATTTGAGTAAAAATGCTATGGCTACAACTATAACAATAGCCAAAACTATATTGAAAGCTCTTACACCCTGAATTTTAATTGAAGCTGTTGTTTTTTCAATCTCTTCTTGAATTTTTTTCTCATACACAGAATAAGAAATTTCTCCAAAACGCAAAGTTTGTGAAAAATCTCTAACCATTTGATTGGATATTTTTAAATATTCATCATGCTCTTTATTAGAAGATAATTTAGCTATTTCAGCTACTAAAACATTTTCTTTTATAAGCTCATCTAAAGTTTGCTTAAAACTATTTAAAAGATTGACATATTCTTCTTTGTCGCGTCTTAATTTTTTTATATGTGAGTATGCTGAAATAATAGCTAAAGGATTAGTTAGCTTATCTATTTTATCAACTTCTTCAGGTGCCAAAACCATCTTAGAAAAATTTGCACTTTTATACTCACTTAAAAGCTCTAGTCTTTCTTTTAAAATTAAAATTTGTCTTTCTATAATACTTTTATTGCGTTCATTAGCTTTTAAACTTTCTTTTTCTAAAGCCAAAATTTCATCTTGAGTTTTTCTGTAAATGTTAAAATTATTATATTTAATTATCCAAGTATTATATGCTAAATTATTATGTAATTCATTTAATTTTTGTTCTAAATGCTCTATATCATCTTGCGCTAAAAGTAATGTAAAGGGTAAGAGCAAAATCAATATAATTTTTTTCATGCAAACACCTCTAAAGTGTGTAAAATATCTTCTTTAGATATATCATTTTTTATACAAGCTTTTCCTAAACCACAAGCTAAAACAAAATTAATCTTTTGAAAATGTGTTTTTTTATCTAAGAAAAAGGCATTATAAAACTCTTCTATATTTGAAATTTTATAAGATATGGGTAATTTAAATTTCACAAGCAATTTTTGTACTCTTTGGCATTCTTGCTCGCTTAATAACCCCAAATTTAAAGCTAGAATATTTGCCATGTTCATACCTATAGCCACGGCTTCACCATGTAAGTACTTTTTATATCCTGTTTGATTTTCTATAACATGAGCAAAAGTATGACCATAATTTAAAAGCATTCTTAAGCCACTTTCTTTTTCATCTTGTGAAACCACATTAGCTTTAAGTTCTATACTTTTTTGGATGATTTGAGCCAAGGTAATATCATCAAGTTTAGTATTTAAAAATTTATCCTCATCTAAATTTTCTAAAAAAGATAAAATTGCTTCATCAAAAACCACAGCCATTTTGATAAATTCAGCCATGCCAGCAGCTAGTTCTCTTGAAGGTAAGGTTTTTAAAAACTTACTCTCACAATACACCGCTTTTGGCTGATAAAAAGTACCTATTAAGTTTTTACCAAATTTATTATTTACCCCGGTTTTACCACCCACACTTGCATCCACACAAGCTAGTAAAGTTGTTGGGATATTGATAAATTCTATCCCTCTTTGATATATACTTGCTACAAAACCACCCATATCAGAGATCACCCCGCCACCAAAGCTTATAAGCAAGCTTTTTCTATCTAACTTATAAGTACACATTTGATCTAAGATATATTCTATAGTTTGTAAATTTTTATACTCTTCACCATCTTTGATTTTTATAACAAAAAGTTCTTTAGCTTGAATTTTTTCCAAAAGCGTATCTAAATGTAATTTTGCTACTAATTCATTAGTTAAAATCACGACTTTAGTATCAAAATTTAATTTTTCTAGCTCATTTATATAGACATTATAACTTGTATTTTTATCTAAATTTAACTTAACTTGCATTCTTTTCTCACAATGATGGTATAAACAATTGATAATTTTTATTCATCTTATAATATATCGTATTTAAATCCGTTTTTAAAATTTTATTGAAATTGTTTCCTAAAATTTTTTCATTAAATGGTACAAAATGCAATATATTTTGTTTGTAAGAAAATTTATTAATAGGATTATGTTCTTTTTCTTCTATCAAAAGTAATTTTTCATCATGAAGTTTCGAAAGGCTTTCAAAATACTGATGATATTCAAAAATTTCGGCTTTATTTAATTTTAAAGCATAGTAATACAAGGCAAGGCCTAGTTGAATTTGCTTGTTAAAATCAAGCATAATAGAGGCAATACCCTCTACATCTTCAAAATTTGAACTTAAAACTACAGAAGATTTTAAATCTGCAAAATCCCCTTTACCTGCTTTTAACACAGGAAGTTTTAAAGTAAAAAGAAAACTTTTTTCTTTTTCAAAAAGATAATCCTCCACCACTAGCAAACCTATGCTAGTATTTTCCACAAAAGGTTTAATGTTTTTTATATTTGTGCTTTCAAAGTCAAATATCACTTCAGTGCTATTTTTATGCAAGGATTTAAGTTTATAATACATAGGAGTTAAAGTAGGATTAATCACCTTAAAATAAAGTTTTTTGCTATTGATTCTTACATGCAAAAGCAAGCTTGCAAAAATAAGCTTTTCTATAGCAAACTCACTCATTTTTTTCATATCTATAATACAAAGTATATTATCTCCAAAAGGCGATGGAAAGCGTCCTAAGCTTGTTTTAACATTAGTAAAAACACTTTGCAAAACTTTAGGATCACCTACGATTAAAATGCTATCATTTGGCATTAAAATAAGCCCAGGTCTTGCCAGAATAAATTCATTATTTCTATAAACCATTACAATTTTAAAGCGTTTTTGACTAATAGAGCTTATGTGCCTATAAGCAAAGCTTGATCCTGCAGGAATTTTAACTTCCATAATCTCACCTTGTCCAAGCCCTATAAATTGTGCCATTGAAGGCATATTATCCAAACAACCTGTCAATCTTGTACTTAAAGTATCATAAATATTAATTACTTCACAAAAATTATCATCAATTTGGCTATTCCACAAATCCATAATAACTATATTTAATCTTGGGTATAATTTTCTTAAATTTTTATAGCAAGCTAATGTATCTGCTTCTTCTTGCATATAAATAATAGCTTGATGAAAATTTTCTTTTAATAAATTTTCTAGCTTAATCAAACTCGTAGGATCAAATTTAAAAAAAGAAATTTGTTCATTCTCTAAGTCTAAGTCTACGCTATCATCATTATAATACACAACACTCAAAGACTCTTTGAAGGTTTTGTTATTATAAATTTTCTTTAAAAAATCTTTCGCAAAAGGTCCATCAGCTAGTAATAAAATCTTATTCATTCACACCTCTAAAATATAAAGTATAATTATAGCAAAGTTATAGTTTATATTTTAAAGTTTTTGTTTTTTCAAAATATATTCCACTACTTAATATATCTTTTTAAATTAACAAAAATTATTATTTTTCATTCAGTAAAAATCTTAATGATGGATACTTATTTAGCTTATAAAAGGATTTTAAAGTTAAAGAGATATAATAAAATATTCCTCACATGTCAATTAAAATCTACTTAAAAAACTGTATAATATATTTTTTGGATAAAATTATCACAAATTTAGAAATAATTTAACATCTTAAAACTAAAATATATCAACAAGAAAAAGTTCATTTTATCTAAAACTACTTTAAAGATTTAAAAATAAAAATTATATCATTTAAATAAAACAATTTTTATAAAAAACAATATTTAAAGACAAAATAAAAATAAAACTTACAAGAATCAACTATTTAAGTGAAATAAAAATATCAAAAAGAGAGAAATTTTTGTAAAATAATGCTATTGATATACAAATAGTAATTGCAATAAAAAATTTATTATTTATAAATTTTAATAAATTTAATAAAAAAATAGTTTAGCAGACGGTAGTTTATGTTGCTTCAAACTATAAATTCTACTACAACATGCCTCGGAAAAAGATAATGAATTAATAAACTACTATGTTAGATATACTATTTAACTTAAAAATCAACTAGATAACTTTCTATGCATTTGATTTTAATTCCAACTTTTTTGAGCATTTGCTGCACTTATAAGATATATTTAAATAATTTATTTTCATATGTAAATCATAATTCACTTTATGGATAACACCAATACAATCACATGTATACTCAAATATTTCTTCGCTTTTTATCATCTCGTTTTGTTTTGATAAATTTTGATTAGATGAATTTTGAACATAATCTCTTATTTTCATATCATGTATACTAAAATGATTAAAAAACCATGATGATACTATATTATAAAGTTCATTTTTAAGTTCATTAGTACTACAACACTCATATAATAGACTTTTCATAGATTTTACAATATTTTTATGCATTATTATATGCTCATCTAAATATGGATATTTAATTTCTCTCATATATTCCTCTTCATCATCAAAATGATTTTTCATATATGAAAATAACTCCATTAATACTTTTTTTAATTCTGTTTTATAAATATGTCTATTTGAAAGTCTAAAAACTTCTAAAGTTAAAGCAAAAAATCTCTGATGCTGTAAATCTATTTTTTCATTGCCTAAACAATATTCATCATTCCAAGTGGGAAAATTACTTACCATATATCCCCCCCCCCGATTAAATCAATCGAATATTTTGCTGACAAATTTTACAATCATACTTAGCACCATTAAAAATTTTAAGATGCATATTATGTGAAATTTTATATTTTTTATTTAAGCATCCACAAGTATAAAGAACATATTCTTTTTTCTTAAAATTAGCATATTTTATATCTTCCTCTAAAATATGCTTAATGATATTATCATCTATAAAATCACTAAATTTTGTTTTAAATTCATTTATGTTTGATGTGTTTTTAACTAAAGAAGCTAATGAAGACATATTTTTTTATGCTCTTTTATATGTATATCGATATATGGGTAAGCAATCCTTTTCATATATTTTTCTTCATATTTTGCATGATCTTTAAGTTGTTTTAAAAATTCAATCGAAAGCATTCTAACTTCATTAATACTTACATGATTATTTTTCATAAAAATAAATTTCTTTAGCTAAATCAAATAAGCTTTTATGTTGTATATCAATAATACTATTCCAAACGGTATATTTTTGAGTCCATATTTTCATATATAATATTCCTTATTTTGTAGTGTAAATATAATAGTATTATCTATAAAACAAATATTAAAATATATATATAATTATTTAATAAAAAATTTATTTAAAAAACAACTTAGCAAACTAGCAATAATTATAAAAATAATATAAATATAAAAATACTCCTTATATACAAAATTAACAATAAAAGGGGTTATAAAACCCAAAATTGCATAAGAAATATTATAAGCAAAAGAAAGACCACTCGATCTTAACTCTGTGGTAAAAATTTGAGTCATAAAAATAGGAGCAAAAGCTATAATACCTTGTGCAAAACAAGCAAGCAAATAAAATAACAAAAACCACTCATTATAAAAGCTAAAACTAATGCCAAAAATTCCAAAAAGTAAAGTGAAAATCAAACAAATTTTAAAATGTCCTAAAAAATCTGCTAAATATCCTTGCGCTAAACTTCCTAGTATGATCATCACTATGGCCAAATTTTGATATAACAAAGCAGTAGTTTTGCTAACTCCTAATAAGCTTTCAAAATATTGTGGCAGTATCATTAAAGTAGCCACCCCACTTGTTAAAACCACAGTAAGTAAAGCGCATATTAACATACTTTTTTTATGTGTTTTTAAAGCCTGCAAAAGTGGGAAATTTAAAATTTTTTCTTTTGCTTTTATATTTTTAAAAGCTGGTGTTTCATTCAATTTCGTGCGTAAAAATAAAGCCAATATACCAAAAAATCCTCCTATAAAAAAAGGAATTCTCCAAGCAAAGCTTTCTACTTCTTCTTTATCAAAATACGCATATATAGTCAAAGTCGCTAAATTTCCAAGCAATAAACCTAAAGTCAAAGTCGCTGAAATAAAACCAAGTGCCAAACCAAGTCTTTTTTTACTCACAAATTCACTCACAAAAATCCAAGCACCACTAACTTCAGCTCCTATGGCTAATCCTTGGGCTATCCTAATAACAAAAAGCATAAAAGTAGCCAAAAGTCCTATGCTTTCATAAGTAGGTAAAAAGGCCAAAACAAAACTTGGTACAACCATTAAAAGCATGCTAATATAAAAAACATTCTTACGCCCTTTTATATCTGCAAAATGCGCTAAAACAACAGCACCAAAAGGTCTGGCTAAATACCCTGCCCCAAAGGCTACATAAGTATAGATTAATGGCCAAAAATCATCATTTTGAGGAAAGAAAATTTTTGCAAAAACACTTGCAAAGAAGATAAATAAAACAAAATCATAAAATTCTAAAATACCACCTAAGGAAGCATAGATGGTATTTTTAAAAGCTTTTTGCATCATTAAATTTTGCCACCTTCAATTACTACATCATCAGCTTTTATATCATCACTAAAAAACGGCTTTAAAGTTTCATCATAAGCTTTGTGGAAAAATTGTTCATTTTGTAATTTTAAAATCAAATCATTGATAAAATTTAACATAGCTTCGTCACCTTTTTTTACAGCAGGAGCTATAACATCATGATTTCCAAGTTCTTTAATCACTACTTCAAAATTTGGATTTTCTTTAGCCCAAGCAAAAAGCAATGCATTATCATGACTTAACGCATCACCTCTTTTACCAATTAAAGCTGCAAAAGTTTCTGTATTTTGATCAAATTTAATCGTTTTAATATCTGGCATATTTTTTGTAAAATACGCATCAGCTGTTGTGCCTTTATTTAAAATTAAAGTTTTATTTTTTAAATCATCTAAAGTTTCAATATCTGATCCTTTAGGAGCCACCACCCCAAGAGCAACTTTCATATAAGGTAATGCAAAATCAACCACAGCTTCTCTTTCTGGGGTTTTTGTAAAATTTGCTAAGATTAAATCTACTTTATTTGATTCTAAAAATTCTACTCTATTTGCTGCTTCAACAAGTACAAATTGCACTTTAGACTCATCTCCTAAAAGCTCTTTTGCTATGCGTTTAGCAAAATATACATCATAACCTTGATTTTTCCCTTGTGCGTCTAGGTAACCAAACGGAGGTTTATCGCCAAATACACCTATACGGATTACACCTTGCTGTTTGATTTTCTCTATGGAATTTTCATTAGAGCTCGAATTTGAGCATGCACTAAAAAAAAGTGCCATCAAAAATGATAAAAGAAAAATTTTTTTCATGTTTTATCCTTATGATTAAAAATTTAAATTTTTAAACCTTATATTATTTTTTTAAATAAATATTTTAAAAAAATAAAATTAACGATGAAAATCAAACAAATTGAGAAATTTTTTCGCACGATCTGTCTTTGGATTTTCAAAAAATTCATCAGGATTTGAAATTTCTACTATTTTACCATCATCCATAAAAACTATTTTATCAGCAACTGCTCTTGCAAAACCCATTTCATGTGTAACTATAAGCATAGTCATACCATCTTTTGCTAAATTTAAAATCACATCTAAAACTTCACGCACGATTTCAGGATCAAGTGCTGCTGTAACTTCATCAAAAAGCATGATTTCAGGGTTCATACAAAGACTTCTAACTATGGCTATGCGTTGCTTTTGTCCACCGCTTAATTCTTTAGGATAAGCTTTTATTTTATGCAAAAGTCCTACTCTATCAAGCCAGTATTTTGCTTCTTCTAAAACCTCTTCTTTTTTTCTTTTTTGCACCTTTAAAGGTCCTAAAAGTATATTTTGCTCAACATTTAAATGATCAAAAAGCTCATAAGATTGAAACACCATACCTATTTTTTGACGAATTTGAGTCCATTTTTTATAATTTTTATCAATTTTCTCATCATCTACTAAAATAGCTCCATCAGCCATTTCTTCTAAGCCATTAATACATCTTAAAAGTGTAGATTTCCCACAACCACTTGGACCTAGTATAACCACTACTTCTTTTTGATTTACTTCTAAATTAATATCTTTTAAAACATGATGATCATCATAATATTTTTGTAAATTTTGTATTTTTAAAATGCTCATATTAGCTCCATTTTTTCTCTAAAAACTTTGAATATACTGACAAAGGATAACAAAGTATAAAATAAATCAATAAAATCAAACCATAAATCACAAAAGCCGCATAAGAATTTTGAAATAAATTAAGCTCAATCACTTGTTGACCTACTTTAATAAGCTCTATACCACCGATTAGATAAATCACTGAAGTGCTTTTGATGATTCTTGTAAAAAGATTAATACTCATTGGTAATAATCTTCTCAAAGATAAAGGTATAATGATAAAAAGATAAACTTCAAATTTATTAAAACCTAGTGAAAGTCCTGACTCATACTGATGTTTTGGTATACTTGCTAAAGATGATCTAACCAAATCCATCATCTCAAACACACCCCAAATACTAAAAACAATAATACTTGAACCCAAAGCACTCAAATGCCATCCAAACCATTTCGCCAAGCCAAAATGCACTATAAAAAGCCAAACAATCAAAGGCATAATACGCACAAACTCAAGCATAAAACGACAAAAAACATAAAGGAATTTGTTTTTAGAATGCATTAAAATTCCAAAAAATACTCCTCCTATGAGTGAAATCAAAACGCTAATCAATGAAAGCTCTAAAGTAACCTTTAAACCTTGCGCTAGTCTAAAAAAGGTATCTTGATTTAAAATTTCAAACATAATTTAACCTTTTTTCTATACGGTTTAACACTAAAGATAAAGGTAAAATCAAGATCAAATAACAAAGCACCAAAGCAAATAATGCTTCGTTACTTTTATAATAAAGCCCTATAAGATCTTTAGCCACATATACTAAATCTGCTAAAGCAATAATGCTTACTACAGAAGTTTCTTTAAGTAAAAAAATGATATTTGCACTAATGCTTGGCATAGCTATACCCAAAGCTTGAGGCATAATAATATAACGGAAATTTTGCCATTTACTCAAACCCAAAGAAAGTCCTGATTCATATTGTTGTTTTTTAACCGCTTCCATACCCGCTCTTAAACTTTCAGCCATATAAGAACCACCTAAAAAACTAAGTCCTATCACAGCACAAGCAAAAGAGCTAAGTTGAATTCCAAATTCAGGTAAAGCATAATATAAAAAGAAAAGTTGGATTAGCAAAGGTGTGTTTCTTGAAAATTCTATATAAATTTTACAAATTGTGTTTAAAAAGGAAAATTTAAAATAACTCACTCCCACACAAAATAAACCTACTAAAAATGAAAAAAACACCCCATAAATAGCAAGTTTTAATGTAAGCCAAGAAGCTTGTATAAACATAGGGCTAAACTTGACTAAAAAATCAAAATCCATGAAACCATCCATACTTTAAAATATAATATTGTAACAAATAAGACTTAAAAAGACTTAATTAAATTTTGCATTTTTTCTTTATTTAAAATTACTATTTTACCTTTATTTGTGCAAATAAGCTCATTTTGTTTTAATTCTTTTAAAAAACGCGACAAAGATTCTGGGGGTAAATTTAAAATCACAGCGATTTCTTTTTGTTTTAAATTTTGTAGCTTTTCTTCATTTTCTAGTAAAAAGCCGACTAATCTTGACTTTAAATCCAAAGATTTTTGTCTGATAAAATTTTCTAAAATTCGAATTTTACCGATTAAAGAAGTCAAAAGTAAAAAACTAAATTCTCCATTTTCTAAGCATAATTTTTTAAATTCATTAAAATCAAAAACACAAATTTCACAATCTTGCTCACAAATTGCATTGGCTGGGTAATCAATACCCTCAAACACAGGCATTTCAGCTATAAAATTCACCGGAGTTAGAGCGTGTAGTGTTAGCTCAAAACCTTTTGCATTCACCTTGTATATACGCACTTTTCCACTTAGTAAAATGTAAATTTTATTTGCTTTTTCACCTTGAAAAAATAAAATATTTCCTTTCTTAAAATACTTCTTTTCGCCCTTTGAAATCAAAATTTCAAAATGTTTATCCATTTTTTTCTTCCATATTTTTAATACTTTCTTTTGCTTTTAAAACCAGCTCTTCATCATCTGCAAAATCAAAAAATTTAAAGTGATTTCCATGTTGCACTCTACCATCTAGCAAATCCCCACTTAACCTGTTTTTTAAATCAAGCTCAGCTATTTTAAACCCATCTAAAGTTTTAGCAAATTCAAGCAAACGACTTGGAATTTCTTTTTGCTTAGTATATAAATAACAAAAGCTCTCAAGCCCTACTCTACCTACCCTACCTCGAAGCTGATGTAAGGTAGCAAGCCCAAGTCTTTCAGCCCCAACAACTACAATCACGCTTAATCTTGGTAAAGAAATTCCCACTTCAACCACAGTCGTAGAAAGTAAAATCGTGCCTTTTTCTCTAAATTCTTGCAAAATTTGATCTTTATTTTTATCTTTTCCATGAGTCACATAAACATTTTTGTATTTGTTTATCCAATACCCTTGTGCTTGTTCTAGCGATAAATAATCTATATTTTCACTTTCATTTACCAAAGGATAAATGATGATCACTTGATGATTTTTAGCTAGTTCATCGTCGATTTTTTTAAGCAAATATTTAAAATCTTTATCTTGTATGCAAAAAGTTTTAATGTCTTTTTTAAAAGGCATTTGTTTAATAAAACTAAAATTTACAAGCTCACTTTGTATCATAGAAAGTGTTCTTGGTATAGGTGTAGCAGAAAATTGCACGATATGTGGAGCATATTGAGAGTTTTTACTAAGCTCACTTATTTTTTGTCTTTGATTAGAGCCAAAGCGATGTTGCTCATCTATCATCACTAAAACTGCTTCAAATTCTTCTTGATGAATGAGCGCATGTGTACCTATGATAAAATGGGCTTGTTCTTTTAATTTTGCTAAATCTTTATCTTTTTTACCACCCTTTAAAAGCAATACATTAACAAAATCAGGCAAAAGTCTTTTTGCTTCATGATAAATTTGCTCTGCTAATATACTAGTTGGAGCCATTAAAATAGCCTTTTTAGGATATACTAGCAAACTTGCAGCAAGTATGACCAAAGTCTTACCACAACCCACATCACCCATCACCACACGCCTTTTAGCGACTTTATTTTGCAAATCTTTTTTAATATCTTCTATTGCTAAAAACTGATCATTTGTAGGGCTAAATTCTAAACCCTTAAGCCAAGAGCTTATATCAAAAAGTTCTATTTCATAAGCATTTTGTGATATTTTTTTACCCTTTAAACGCCTTAAATGATTAAAAATTTCTATATATTTTAAGTCTTTAACTATGGCATTAAAATTTTCATAAAGAATTAAATCATCATAATTGTGTAAATTCAAAAGTAAATTGATATATTTTTGTTCTAAATTTAGCGCTTTTAAATTAGCTTCATTGACATATTTTAAAATAAGTTTTTTTATGCTTTCATCTTTAATAGAACTAATTTGGTATTTAGGGACTATTTGACCTATATTTTTTACTATTTTTGGGTTTATAAACTGCCAAATTCCATTAAAAAAATTCATCTTTGCATGGATACAAATTAAAGCATTATGTTTAAAAATTTTAAAATGCCACTTATTAGGATGAAAAATTACTATATTTGCTTTTATACCCCATTCTAAACATTCACAAAGTATAAAAAGTTGGGAGTGATGATTTTGTGTGCTAATAATTTTTACATTTTGAGTGCAAAATGTATCTTTTGGAAACTTTGAAATTCTAAAATCATCAAATTTTTTAGGTAAAATCAAAGCCAAATCGATACAATTTTTAACCCCTAAAGCATGAAGTAGTTTTAAGTCCTTTTCTTCAACTTTCATTTTCTATGCTTGCAAAACTCACTTTGGTAATTTCACTATGTGCTTTGATAAAGTCATTTAACTCATCTAAATTAGTGTTTTTAATCTTTTGCATTTCTTCTTTTAAATTTCCAAGTTTTAAACCATGCAAATATTCATTTAGCATTATATCTAGTCTTTTAGCCAAGTTTTCATACCTTAAAGGCATAGAGCCTACTAAAAATTGTTTAGCTAGTTGAAATTCTTTTTCATTGACTCCATTTTGGACAAAGTTTTCAAAAACTTCCTTAACTAAAGCTTTAGCCTCATTAGAACTTTCATTTTTAGTTTGCAAATACCCAAAAACTCTACTATAATTTAAATTTACATCAAGCATAGCATATGCTGAATACGCCAAGCCTCTTTTTACACGCACTTCTTCCATCAAACGCGAACCAAAACCACCTTGACCTAAAATAAACAAAGCAAGTTTAGCTAAATACATTTTCTCATCATTAATTTGTATATTAAATGGAGAGCAAAAGTATATATAAGCTTGCTCAGTGCTTTTTTGCTCACTTACTTCTATACTCTCATCAACGAGCTTGTAGCTTTTGTTTTGATTTGGGGCATTTCTTTTTAGAATTTGGCAAATTTTTTCTACTTTAATCTTTACTTCATCTTCTTTAATATCTCCACCAAAAACAAATAAAGCATTATCAAGTACTAAATTTTCACTCATAAAATCTTGTAATTCTTTTAAACTAATCTTTTCTATGCTTTCTTTAGTCCCATCAAGACCACTAGCAAAAATTTCATCTTTAAAAACATTCTTATTCAAAAGTCTTTTTGCTTGATAATCATAATCAGTATTTAAACTTGCAAGTTCACCCAAAGCTAAAGTTTTTAATCTTTGTAAAATTTTTTCTTCAAAACGCACACTTAAAAACAATTCTTGTAATTTTTCTAAAGCAAAATCAAAATGTTCTTTCAAGCATTTAATACTAATTTGAAAATGTTCAAAACTAGCCTTAGCATAAAGCTCTATAGCACGGTATTCTAAGCTTTTAAAAAACTCATCATTACTTCCTTCATTTAAAAGCCTAGCAAGCATACTTGCACAACCTCTATTGTGTTTTTCTGCTATTTTTCCACTATTTTTAAAAATGAGCTTAAAAAATACTACAGGAAGCTCATTTTCATACTCATATATTATGTCTATTTTAGTTTCATTAAAGTCTAAATTTAACATTAAAACCTTTCTAAAATATTATAAGCTGTATCGCGTTTGGCAGGTAATTCCCCTATATCTTTAATAAGTTCTATCATTTGTTCTTGATTCATTCTATATTTTGCACCAGCTGCAGCTACAACATTTTCTTCCATCATAGTTGAACCTAAATCATTTGCACCAAATTTTAAAGCAAGTTGACCTATTAAAGAGCCTTGTGTTACCCATGAACTTTGTAAATTTTTAAAATTATCCAAATATAATCTTGCTAAAGCTAGCAATCTTAAATATCTATTAGAGCTTTGCTTGATGATTTCAGGATGTTTTTTGATCAAAGGAGTATTTTCGCTTTGAAATGACCACAAAATAAAAGCTCTAAAGCCATTTGTTTTATCTTGTAAATTTCTTAAATGATCAAAATGTTCAATGATTTCCTCATCATTTTCAACCGTACCAAACATCATTGTAGCAGTACTTTTCATACCTATATTATGCGCACTCTCATGCACCCTAAGCCAAGTAACTGTGTCACATTTGTGTGGCGCTATAATATCTCTCACCCTATCGCTTAATACTTCAGCACCCGCTCCAGGTATAGAAAAAAGTCCTTTGACTTGTAATCTTTTTAAAACCTCTTCTATAGAAATTTTAGAAACTCTTGCTATATAAGCTATCTCTACTGCTGAAAAACCATGTACGGTAATAGTTGGATAATTAGTTTTTATATAAGAAAGCAAATCTTCATACCATTCTATTTTAAGTTTTGGATGTACCCCGCCTTGAAATAAAATTTGCGTTCCACCTATAGCTTGTAATTCTTCTATTTTTTGCCCTATTTCTTCATATTTTAAAATATAGGAATCATCATCTTTTTCTTTTCTGCAAAAAGCACAAAAATCACAATCAATACAGCAAATATTTGTATAATTTATATTTCTATCTACCACAAAAGTAGTTATTTTTTCAGGATGAAGCTCTAATTTTCTCTCATAAGCCATTGCACCTAGTTCATATAAAGGTGCATTTTGGAGCAAATTTAACGCTTCTTTTTTACTTAATCTACTCATTCTTAAACCTTTTTTATAAAAAGGATTATTATAACATTTAAATGTAAAATAATCTTAAAGACGATATAATCAAGCCCTTTAATTTCATATATTCATAGGATACTCATGACTTATAGGTCTTTACTTAAAAATAATAAAACTTTTCGCCTTTTAGCAATAGTACAATTTATAAGTTATTTTGGTGCGTGGTTTTCTCAAGTAGGTGTTTTTACCCTTTTAACTAAAGAACTCGGTGCACCTGCTAATATCATAGGTTTTTCAGCTATTTTTGTTTTTTTACCTTCTATTATACTTGCACCTATAAATGGGGTTATAGTAGATAGATTTAAACCTAAGAATTTATTACTTACAATGATTAGTATTGAAATGATTTCTATTTTTATGTTAATTTTTGTAAATTCTTTAGCCATGCTTTGGTTGTTATACTTTTTAACCTTTGTTCGTATGGCAGTTGCAAGTATGTATTTTCAAACAGAAATGTCAGTTTTACCTAAAATTTTAACTCCACAAGAATTAAAACTAGGCAATGAGCTTCATAGTATCATATGGGCTGTATCATATGCTTTGGGTATGGGTGCAGCAGGGCTTTTTATAGATCTTTTTGGAGTAAAGCCAGCCTTTATAGCTGATACTTTAATGCTATTTTGTGCTATGCTTATACTCAAAACTTTGATTTTACCTAATGAAAAAAATACCACACAAAATAATCTTTTTATATTAATCAAAGAAGGCTTAGTTTATGTATTTAATAATAAAAAAATCATTCATTTGATTTTACTTCATGGGGTTGTAGGGATAACTGCTTATGATGTTTTAATCACTCTTTTAGCAGAATATGAATACGCAAAAGTTATTTCCATACCTCTAGCCATAGGGCTTTCTAATGCCATAAGAGCCATATCTTTACTTATAGGCCCTTATGTGCTTAGTCCTTATATTAATAAAAACACTTTGGTATATTTATACTTAGCGCAAGGTGTAGGTATAATGCTTTGGGCTTGCTTGCAATTTAACTTTTATCTTGCTTTTGTAGGCTTGGTAATGGCTGGTTTTTGCACTTCATCTTTATGGAGCTATACCTATACACTTTTACAAAATGATTGCGACAAAAGATATTATGGCAGAGTGATTGCTTACAATGATATGGTATATTTAACCTTTAGTGCAATCATTGCTTTTTCAACAGGATATTTATTTGAATTTTATGGAATAAAACTAAGTCATTTTACTTTTGGCTTAGGAGTATGTTTTATCTTTGCAGCAATTTATTGGTGGTGGTTTAATAAAAAATATAATTAATCCACCTTAGAATAATAAACTCCACCTGCTGAAAAGTTTTTTTCAAAATAAGCTGTTTCAGGCACAAGATCTGACTTTCCTGGGTAAATTCTACCTTCTTTATTCAATATCCTATAAAAACGCTCCATAAGTCTTATTTTAAAATCTTGATCAAAATATATCATCATATTTCTTGAAAAAATCACATCAAATTTTCCAAATTTAAATAAAGAATCATCAAAGACATTACAAAGATCAAAACGGCATCTACAAGCTAGGGTTTCTTTTTTAAGATGATACATTCTATCTTTTACATCAAAATAACGCGTTTTTTGCATAGTGTTTAATCTAGATACTGAACGCTCTGAATAAATCATTTCATTGCATTTATCTATCATTTTTTTATTAATATCTATACCAACTATATTCATACCTTTAACAAAATTCTCACTTGCTAAAATAGCTAAAGAATACACTTCTTCGCCGCTTGAACATGGAGCACAAAGCACATTTACAGGGCGATCAAGAGATTTTATATAAAAAATCACATCTTTTAATTGCTCTAATTCTCTAAAAAAATAAGTCTCACAAACTGTAATAAAATCCATAGTTTCTTGTTTTAAATTTCTTTGAAACTGCACTTTTTCATTTAATTCACTAAGACTGCTCAAGCCTAATTCTTGTAAAAATTTAGGAAGTTTAATAGATAATATATCCTTTTTCGCATTTAAGTTATTTCCACTTATTTGCTCTACGATTTTTACAAAATCATTCATTTCATTTTCTGTAATCTTTATCATCTTTTTTATCCTACGATTTGATGAAATTTGTTATTTCTTTTTTGAGTTCTATTAAACTCATAGGTTTTAAATTTGGATTAGTATCTCTGGCTTTTTTTGGCATACCATATACTATAGAATCTGCCTCATTTTCGCACAAACACCTTACTCCTGCTTTATAAAGTTCAAACAAAGACTTAGCACCATCATCGCCCATTCCTGTCATAATCAAAGCTAAAATTTTATGATATTTGCAAAGATTAACAGCAGAATTAAATAGCACATCAATCCCTGGATTAAAACTACTAGTTTCGTCTGTAGTATTTAATGTTAAGGTATTGTTGCCACTTAAAATCATATTTCTTTGACAAATATAAATTTTATTTTTCAAAACTTCCTTATCACTTGGTATAATCACCTCGCTTAATGCTTCTTTGTTAAATTGATTTACAAAAGAAGGAATAAACGCAGGATTCATATGCTGAGCAATCACTACTGCACAATCTTTCAATTCTACATCATTTAGTAAAAACTTTAGTTGGCTTGGGCCACCTGTTGAAGAACCAATTAGAATAAGCTTCATTTTTTACCTTAAATAATTATTGTTATTATATCAAATAAATATTTGAAAACATAAAAAAATAATTATATATAAGAAAGAAAAATTTTAATTAAATATGATAAAATTAATACTTTAAATTTCAAAAATGATAAAGTGAATGTTAAATGTTAAGAGAAAAAATTTATATTGCAAGTGATCATGCTGGTTTTATTTTAAAGCAAGAAATTACTAAATTTTTACAAGAAAAAAATATTACTTTTGAAGACTTAGGTCCTTTTAGTGAGGATCGTTGTGATTATCCTGATTATGCACATTTATTAAGCTCTAAAATAAACGAAAAAAGTTTTGGAATTTTAGTGTGCGGATCAGGAATTGGTATGAGTATAGCAGCAAATCGTCATAAAAATATACGCTGTGCTTTGTGTAATGAATCTTTAAGTGCTAAACTTTCAAGAGAACATAATGATGCAAATGTTTTAGCACTAGGAGCTAGATTAATAGGGGTTGATATGGCTTTTGAAATTATCTCAAATTTTATCAACACTTCTTTTAGCGGCGGAAGACATTGCGCAAGAATTAGCAAAATAGAGGAAAGATTATGATCTTAAGTTGGCTTGTATTAACTGTATTAATTTGTATTAGTATTTATATGACTATTATGCTACTTTATTATAAAACCCTGCTTCATAAAGAAAAAGTAGCAAAAGAATTTATAAAAAACAACCTTGATGATACTGAAATTGTTATTAGAAAACTACAAGTACAACTTCAAAGAAGTTTGGGTAATATTGATATTTTAACTGAAGAATTAAACAAAAGTAAAGCAGACTTAACCTCTCTTAGAACAAGAAATTCACAATATCGTATTGAAAATGAAAAACTAAGACAAAGAATCAAAGAATTAGAAGCAAAAATAGAGGCATTATTATGATAAAAGAGCAAGATAAAAAATATTTACTAGATAGCATTAGAGCTATTAAGGACTTTCCAAAAGAAGGGATTGTTTTTAGAGATATTACTACTTTATTAAACAACAAAGAAGCATTTGCGTTTTTAATGGATCATTTAGTTGAAAAATATCAAAACGCAAAGCTTGATTATATCGTTGGTATAGAAAGTAGAGGTTTTATTTTTGGAGCTGCCTTGAGCGCTAGTTTAAGACTTCCTTTTGTACCTATAAGAAAACCTGGAAAGCTACCTTCAAAATGCTTACAAGAATCTTATAGTTTAGAATATGGCAGTGATACTATAGAAATTCATATCGATGCTTTTAATAATCAAAAAGCAAATGTTTTACTTATAGATGATCTTATCGCTACAGGTGGCACAGCTATCGCTGCTGTGAAACTTATAGAAAAACTCAATGCAAAATGTGTTGAAGCTTGTTTTTTACTAGAGTTAAAAGATCTAGATGGTGCTAAAGAATTAGCTAAATTAACTTCTGTTTATAGTGTTTTAGAGGTATAAAATGGAAGAATTTTTAAAACAACTTTTGTATGATTATAAAAATTGGGCTTATATTATTGTGTTTTTATGGTGCATACTTGAAGGAGAACTTGCACTTATTTTAGCAGGTATTTTTGCACATGAAGGCCATGTAAATTTAGGACTTATTATCTTTATAGCAGGCTTAGGTGGCTTTGTAGGCGATCAAATATACTTTTATATAGGAAGATATAACAAAAAATACATTCAGAAAAGACTTCGCACCCAAAGGCGTAAATTTGCCATAGCACATTTACTTTTACAGCGTTTTGGTTGGCCTATTATCTTCATACAAAGATATATGTATGGTTTTAGAACTATTATACCTATGAGTATAGGATTAACTCGCTATAGTGCTAAAAAATTTGCGTTTATTAATCTTATTAGTGCGTGGGCTTGGGCTGCTATAACTATTTTACTTGCATGGTTTTTTGGAAAAGAAATTTGGCTTGCAGTAGAATGGGCTGGAAATCATTGGTATTTTGCAGTGCCAATTATTGCTGGCTTTTTATTAGCTTTATTTTTAGGAATGAAACAAATAGAAAAATCAATACTTACAAGAAGGACTCGCAAATGACTTTTAATTTTATAGAAGAAAATATCGGCTCTATAAATGCTGATTTTGAAATCATTTTAATACAAGATAAAAAAATAGAACAATACACTCAAAGTCAAGAACTTTTCAAGCTTTCAAGCTATAAAGGTGAAGGAATTTGCATAGATATGCAAAATAAAATTCTTTACAGTGAACTTAAAAGCTTAGAATATGAAGATATAAGGCTTGCTTTTGCAAATGCATACAAAGCTTTAAAAAAACTTGAAATTCGAAGCGTAAAAACAAAAAGTGTCATAGGAAAATGTGTAGTAAATAGCTTTAATGCTATGATTCAAGGATTTACTTTTGGTGCTTATGAATTTAACAAATACAAAAAAGAAAAAACACCAAGCAAATTAGAAAATATCTTCATTGCAAAAGATGAAATTAATAATAAAACATACAACCTAGAAGAGGCTTGCATAGGTATAAACTATGGTCAAATTTTTTCAAATGCTTGTGATTTTGCAAAAAATATCGTTAATGAAATCCCACAAATTTACACTCCTGCCAAAATGGCCGAAGATGCGCTTGAACTGAGCCAAAATAATTCTAATATTTCATGTAAAATTTATGAAAGCGATTTCTTAGAGCAAGAAAAAATGCAAGCATTTTTAGCAGTAAATCGTGCTTCAATTCATCCCCCAAAACTCATTCATCTTTCTTATAAACCACAAAATCCAAAAATGAAAGTAGTGTTTGTAGGTAAAGGGCTAACTTATGATAGTGGTGGACTTAGTTTAAAACCTGCTGATTACATGCTAACGATGAAATCAGATAAAAGCGGTGGTGCGGCTGCAATGGCTATTATCAAAGGTGCAAGTGAGTTAAACCTTGATATAGAAGTTCATTCTATCATCGGCGCAACTGAAAACATGATAGGCGGAAATGCTTATAAACCTGATGATGTGCTTATTTCAAGAGAAGGTGTGAGTATAGAGGTTAGAAATACCGACGCAGAAGGAAGATTAGTTTTAGCAGATTGTCTTTCACTTGCTCAAGATCTAAAACCTGATTTATTAATAGATCTTGCTACTTTAACTGGAGCTTGCGTAGTAGGACTTGGAGAATACACAAGTGCCATCATGGGAAATAATGAAGATTTGCAAAATGAATTTTATAAAATAAGTAAAAAAAGTGGAGATTTAGCTACTATTTTACATTTTAATCCGCACTTAAAAGAGCTTATAAAATCAAACATAGCAGATGTTAGTAATACCTCTTCAAGTCGTTATGGCGGAGCCATTACTGCGGGATTATTTTTAAATTCTTTCATTAGAGAAGAATACAAAGACAAATGGCTACATTTAGACATTGCAGGACCAGCTTATTTAGAAAAAGCTTGGGGTTATCATAATTTTGGTGCAACCGGAGCAGGTGTTAGAATGTGCCTTTCATATTTACTTTATCTTTCAAGGAAACAAAAATGAGTTTATCAGTTGGTATAGTAGGACTTCCAAATGTTGGAAAATCTACCACTTTTAACGCTCTAACAAGAGCACAAAATGCTGAAAGTGCAAACTATCCATTTTGCACCATAGAACCAAACAAAGCAGTGGTACCTGTGCCTGATCATCGCTTAAAAGAACTAGCAAAAATTGTTAATCCACAAAAAATTATACGCTCAAATATAGAATTTGTTGATATAGCAGGCTTAGTAGCAGGAGCTAGCAAAGGTGAGGGTTTGGGTAATAAATTTTTATCTAACATACGCGAAACAGAGATGATTTTACATATTGTGCGTTGTTTTGATGATGAAAATATCACCCATGTTGCGGGCAGTGTTGATCCTGTGCGTGATGTACAAATCATAGAAACAGAACTTATACTAGCAGATATAGAACAACTTAGCAAAAAAATAGAAAAACTCACTAAAGGTGCAAAGGCCAATGAAAAAGGTGCAAAAGAAACCTTGGCATTAGCTAATGAACTTTTAGAGCATTTAAATCAAAACAACAGTGCAAGTTCATTTCCAAATAAAAATGAAGTCTATCATGCTCTTATAAAAGAACTAAGATTGCTTTCAGCTAAAGAAGTGATATATGGAGCAAATGTAGATGAGAATTCGCTTTTAGAAGATAATGAATTTGTAAAAGATCTTAAAGAATTTGCAGCAAAATCAGGCCATGAAGTAATCAAACTTTGCTCTAAAATAGAAGAAGAAATGATAGCTTTAAGCGATGAAGAAAATTATGAATTTTTAAAATCTTTAGGTATAGAAAGTAGCGGACTTGAAGTAGTTATACGCACAGCATTTTCAAAGCTAAACTTGATTAGCTATTTTACAGCAGGTCAAGTAGAAGTTAGATCATGGACTATACAAAGAGGTTGGAAAGCACCAAAAGCAGCAAGCGTGATCCATAATGACTTTGAAAAAGGTTTTATCAAAGCTGAAGTAATTTCTTATGAGGATTATATCGCTTGCAAAGGCGAAAGTGGTGCTAAAGAAGCAGGAAAACTACGCCTTGAAGGGAAAGATTATATCGTACAAGATGGCGATGTAATGCATTTTAGATTTAATGTTTAATTTCAATTGCAAGCTAAAACAGCTTGCAATCTCAAAAATACACCCCTCCACTTAAATATAATTTCATTCTATGCTCATCATCGTATTTATATTGATGTAATGCTCTAACTGCATCAAGCTTTATATAATACTCATTAGCTTTATTATAAAGTATTTGTAAGCCTACTGCATCTAAAAAATGCTCATCTGCTAATCTATCCCCTGAAGCTTTTTCATACCAAGCATAACCTACATCATAAAAGGGAGTAAAATAAAAATTAGTATTTGGTATATTTATTCTTATACCAAAGTTAGCTACTATGGTATTATCTCCATCTCCCTCTCCATTATCATAAGCTCTTACCCCATAAGCTCCACCTAAAGATGAACTTTCAGAAGAATCTAATTCAAAATTCCCTAATACCTTTTGATAATTTATATTTAAAGTATGAGTAATATACTCATTAATACTATAATAATTATTCAAACTAGCATTGAGTTTTCTAAACCAACCAAAGCCTTTACCTCCACTTTTAGAGGTATCTCCAAATATAGTAGTACCATCATCATTAACTTTACCTATACTTATCTTAGCACTATAACTTAAGGTATTATTTTCAAAGCCTCTAAATAAACCTTCTAAACCCATACTACCTACATTAGAACTTTTATCAAAGGTTAAAAGATCTAAGGTTACATCACTAAGTATTTTATGATAAATACTTGAAGTAAAGTATAAAGATGAATTAGTATTAATCCATACAGGATAAGAAAAGTCTATACCAAAATTTCTAGAAGTACCACTAAAACCTAAGCCTTCATAATCTCCACCTAAAGAATAAGAACCTTGAGATATACTTGGAGTAATTTTTAAATTTCCTAAAAAGAAAGTATAACTTGCTCCATAGTTGATTTGTTTTTCATTGCTTGATTGTAAGTAAAAATTATAATAATCTCCCATATTAAATATAGAATTAAATCCCATACTGATACCAGCTCTAATATCCCCTGCGCTTTTAATACCATAATTATCACTATATAATAATACATTAGCCTTAGTATCAGGAACTACTTCTATAACTATATCAGTTTCTCCTACATTCTCTCCTGCTTGTAAGCCTGCTAGGGTTTGAATGCCATACATTTCATTGACTTTATACACACTATCTTCTATTAATTTAGTAGAGATGATTTTACCTTTGATTCTTTCATTAAGCTTACTTTCAATAAAATGATCTTTTATAGTAGTTTTATTCTTTATTATATACTTACCTAATGTTCCTAAGGCTATGTTTATTTGCACACTATCTTCAAATTCTTGTTGGGGTACATAAGCTGTTGCAGCAGGATAGCCATTAACTTGGAAATAATAAGCAATAATATTAGATATATCTTGTAAATCTTGCAAACTAAATTTTCTAGTGCTAAACTCACTAATGAGTATTTGTAAATCTTCTTCTTTAATACCTAGCTTTTCAAAGCTAGTGTTTTCATTAGTGATAACAAATTTGTATTTGGTTATTACTTGTTTAGTGGTGGTAGTATTAGTTTGATTACTTGAGTTAGTAGAGTTGTTATTAGAATTATTGTTTGTTTGATTATTTGGGTTACTTGTATTATTGTTGGTATTGGTTTGATTGTTTAATTTGGTAGTGTTGTTATTAGTTTGATTGTTAGCTTCCTCATTAGTTTTATCTTCTTGATTAAATTTTTCTTTTAAGGCTTTCTTTTTTTCTTCAAAGTCTTTTTTAGCTTCTTGAGCTTTTTTATAATCATCTTTGGTTTTTAGATTTTCTTTGATAGCTTTGTTTTGAGGGAGGTTTCTATCAGGGGATAGTTCTATAACCTTTTCTATATCATTTTTAGCTATGGTAATACTTCCATTATTAGCATAGACTAAAGAGCTAAGTGCTATAGTGCTAAGTAAAAGTTTTTTCATACTTATTTTTTCCTTTTAATTCATTTTTTAAATTTTAAGAGTTTTTATTTTTTAATATTTATTATTGATTAATCAAAATATTATTTAATACGAGTATTCATTAATATACTCGTTATATACACTAGGATAAATCCTAGTGTATATAACTACATTCCACTTACTATGCATGGATTCATGGTTTTATAGTTATCGCTAACTATGCAGGTTTTATTTTTTTGAGCTAAAGAGGTTTCATCTATCTCTTTTTTCTCATCATCATCATCTAAAGCATTATCACCTATTAAATTAAGCGAAGCTGTTTGTTCAAATTCCATATCTGTTTCAGGTAATTCTGGTTTATTTGGATTATCTACATCAGGATTTTGCAAGTTGTGTGAAAAATTCAAAGAAGCAAAAATATCCGTGAATTTAAAATTTGTATAACCATAATTCTTTTCTATATCGTATTTATTGTTTAATTTAACAATTACTCCATCAACATACTCTTTATAAGAAATCAAATCTTTAGCATATGAATTTAATTTTGCTAAAGCGGTTACAAATTTATCATCAGTAATACTCATTTGACCTTTATTTATCTTTTCCACATAATCATTATATATGCTCAACACTGTATTGTATTCTTTAAGTAAAAAATTGAATTTATTGATATTTTCCTTAGCTTTATCTATATCATTTTGCACGATAGATAAGAGAAAATTATTTAATTCCAAAGCTTTTGTATATTTTGCATAAATATCTTTTAGCTTATCTTGCATTCCTTTTTGTTTATAAAGCTCTTCTAAAAATTCTAAACTTTCATAAATGGATTTTAAAGTAATAACTCTATCACCATCTGGACTAGATTCTTTAAAGATAATATTTCCAAGATCATCTATACTAACAGTATAATCACCATCTAATATATCATCTAATATATCTTCAACAACATCAACATACAAATCATCGCTATCTAAGATAACATCAGGATTACTCGGATCTGTAGGATCTGTAGGGTTGGTTGGCTTTTCTATTTCGAAATCCGTTGTAAAAATTAATTTCCCGTTTTTATCTTTATGCAACCCTTCTTTAGCTAAACTATCTATCACAGCTTTTTCAAAGTCACTATACCCTTGTGTTTCATCTTTGTAAGTGTGGATATTGATTTTATCTGAAATATAGCCATTATTAAAGTCGTTCCAATAATCTTGATCCGCAGTTGCATTAGTTAAATCGTTTTCGTGGTGATAGATGTGGATGCCATCAACTTTTATATTATTTATATATCCAGCAAATTTACCAGCTGCACGTTTTGAACCAATTTCTGCTCCAGAATTAAAATACAAAAAAATATTATTAAATTTTAAATCATTTCCTGTGATACTTCCCACAAAACCACCAGCATCAGTATTGTGTCCAAAATTACCAATAATATTACTTATGCCATTCAAAACAATATTTGAAAAATTTCCTTTGTAAATTTTCCCAGCAAAACCACCAGCATCAGTAAGAAAAGTGCTTTCACCAGTACCAATATTTTCTATATTATTTAAAGAAATATTTGAAAAATTTCCATTGCCTATAGATCCTGCAAAACCGCCAGCATAAGAATGAACATTTCCACCAGTACCAATATTTTCTATATTATTTAAAGAAATATTTGAAAAATTTCCATTGCCTATAGATCCTGCAAAACCGCCAGCATAAAAGTTATCTGCTATACTATCAAAACTATCCACGATGCTTAATGATATATTTGAAAAATTTCCATTGTCTACAGATCCTGCAAAACCGCCAACAAAAGATGTTACAATAGCATTATCATTTCGAATATTATAAAATTTTCCTATTTCACTTAATGATATATTTGAAAAATTTCCGTTGCGTATCATTCCTGCAAAACCACCAGTATAATTGTAAGTATCATAATAGCCCCTACTAATCTTATTGTTTAAATTTTCTATAGCATTTAAATCAATATTTTTAAATGTTCCAACTGTTATATATCCTGCAAAACCACCAGTATAATTGTATCTTAGGCTATTATTGTAAAAATTTCCTATTTCACTTAATGATATATTTGAAAAATTTCCATTGTTTATATATCCTGCAAAACCACCAGCATAATAAATATATCCGTTATCGCTGTTAAAATTTTTGATATTTTTCAAAGATATTTGTGAAAAATTTCCATTGTCTATATATCCTACAAAACCACCTATATAATAAACATCTTTATTTTGAATTCCACCACCCATATAATCTACATTAATATTTTTAAATTTAGCCCCATCTGCTATGCCAAATATACCTACATAAATATCAGATTTATTATTTACAAATCCTGTCGTATCTATATTAATATTCTTAAGCGTATATCCTTGACCATCAAATGTTTTAGTAAAAGCACTATCACCATTAAAACCTACTATCATATTAGTGCAACCATACCCGTCTATACAATAATTAGCATAGTTTTGCCAATCTTTTCCTTCCTTGCCTTTACCCTGATTACCTTTAAAATCTATATCATTAGTCAGTCTATACTCGCTAGCTATATTTCTAAAATCTTCATTTTCATTCCACCCTTTAGCAAAATGCCACCAATCTACATCAGAACCTATACCTACATATTTTACATTAATGAAATTATTTTCATTATGATGAATTATAATTGGCTTGCCATGCTGATCTTGCGCATTATTGTAGCTTTTTCTTTCATAGTTAAAATTTTTAAATGAAGTTGGGTTATAGTAATACCCACTAGCATTTAAGTATAAAGATCCTTTATCTTTGGCAGTAATAGCTAGTTTTCCTATATCTTTAAAAGTAGCAATATCAGCATGTACCTCATTACCAACCAAATGAATATTTGCTTTTTTATCCTTATCTAAAGCTGTAACTTGATTAAAAGTTTTATCTTGTGTATTCAAATATCCTTGCATTAAGACCTTATTCCCTATAAGTAATACATTATTAGCATTAATATTACCCATATTAACTACATTGCCTGCTTTTTGTGGTTTAAACACCGGTGAAAAAGTTAATCCATCATCAAATTTTTGCATCTTTGCAAACTTTTGTATATCCTCATCACCCATCGACGAAGTCGAAGCCACAAAGCGATTAGCATTGATAGTTCCTGTTTTAGTAATGATTACTCCATTAGGATTGATTAAAAAGACATTATTACCTTTTGCATTTAATACACCTTCTATGGTAGATTTACTTGTTCCATGAGCAATGTTTAGGTAGTTTTTATTGTTTCCATTAAAATTTACACTTTCACCTTTACCTATGCTAAAGCCACCACCCCATTGTATGACTGAATTTGTTCCATGTCCATTAATATTTAAGGTATTGTCATTTGGTTTGTTTATAGTTCCACTAGTCCCGTGAGTAAATTTACCTCCACTAGGTAAAGCCATTAGTGGAGAAAATAGCATTGATACAGTTATACCTGAGAGTATGATGTGATTTGATAGTTTATGTGTTTTCATAATTAATCCTTTTGGTGCATTGTTTTAATTTAAATTCACTACTATGCTTTTTGCATCTTTACTTACACTTAGAGTGTATTTAGCTTTTTGAACTTTTGCTTTAATATTTTTATGTAAGCTTTGATTATTTTTAGTGATAGTTTCTAATAAGCTTTGTAAGTCTTTTTGATTTAAGTGTTTATTATTTGCATCTACAAAGCCTTTTTCACTTTGCATTAAAATAAAGCTTTTATTTTTTACATTATTGTTTGTATATACATTAATAGAACTATCTTTAGAAAGATGAATAGCTTCTTTAGCATTTAAATAAGCCTTAGTATCATCTTTTAAGATAAAGCTATAATGATCAAAGTTATTAATAGTATTTGCTTTTATATTTGTATTTAATACTAAATGATTATTAGTACCATTTTTATGTGTTAGAACTTTTGATACAAAGTTATTGTCTTTTTTAGTTTGTAAAAAACTTCCTGCTAATACTTCTATATTGGTATTGTTAAAAATATTAGTATTACCGCTTAGATATAAAGTATTATTATAGCTTTTATCATTTTCACTATATACTCCAGAAGCGCTTATAAATATAGCTTTGTTGTTTTTATACTCATCTATATTTAAATTATTTATATGAGTATAATTATCATGAGTATTCTTAGCTATACCTGCACTAATTATTATTTCCCCTTCTCTTTTATCAGAAGCTGTACCTAGGGCTAAATTATCAAAGATAAAAGTATTATTAGCACTTTCATTTTTTGCATTAATAATATATACATTAGAACTAGCTGCACTTGAATAATCTTTAATATTTAAAGTATTATCATTAGCATTTTCATTAGCTCTTAAAATGATTTTAGAACCTTTATCTATATTAGAAGCATTGGATAAAGATTGCACCATATTATATTTTATAGTGTTTTTTTCTAAATTATCAGCTTCTATAATAGCAGTGAGGTTTCTACCTGATTTTACATTATCTAAAACTATACTATTAGCATTAGCACTACTAGCATAATAATCTTTATTATCTATACTAACCTTACTAACTCCATATAAGTATAAAGGCATAGCTATATTTGAGTTTTTAATAACAATATTGTTATTATTTGCTTTAGAACTTAGAGTTTGTGCTGCTGTGATTTGAATTTTATCTTGATGATTTTCAGTGGTAAGTCCTTTGGTTAAGTCTCCATTGATATTTATACTATTTCTACTAGCTCCTTTAGTAGCTACTCCACCATAAAGATTAAACTCATTTTTACCTGTAAAATTAGAATTAATCTCAAATGGCTTTTTAAGAGTAATATTAATATTATTATCATTAGCTATGCCATTATTAGTTATACCTGCATAAAAGTCTAAGAGTGCTTTTACTTCTATATTGGTATTTAATGCTAATAAGGTTTGTAAATCTTTTATATCTATGGTGTTTTTATAAGCATTACCTTGTATGATTTTACCCCCATAAACTGCTCCTACTAAAATAGCATTGTATGCTAATGGAGTATTTTTAGTATCCACTCTTAAATCTAGTTTTAAATCATTAATAATTACACTATTATTGCTTACTTCATAGCTTTGATTATTATTTACATCTACAAAAGCTCCACCTAAGTGAGTAGCAGCTGAAGTAGAATATGCTCCACTTGGACCATGGACTAATAAAGAAGCTCCATCTATAATAACCTTATTATTTTTAGCATTAGCATTATAAGTATAAGCTCCTACTACATGAGTCATTCTCTCATCAAAAATATTATCCCCTAAAGTGCTTTGTTTATAAGGAGTAGTATGAAAGTCTATCTTTACTCCCTTATTTAATATCACAGTATTATTATTAGTATTAGCATCAACCCCAAAAGCACCTAAGATATAAGGAGCACCATTTAAAGGTAAGGTATAGGTGTTTTCAACACCCATATTTACATAGGCATCTTTTAAGAAATTTAAAGTGTTATTGCTTGCTTCACCTTTTCTTGCTATGGCTGGAGTGATTAAAAAATTATATTTATTATCTAAGCCACTAGCTTTAGGATTAATTACTTCTTTATCGGTAGGTTTTAAATAATATACTGAAGATAATTCCCCTGCTTTTAATACTAAGGTATTATTATTTGCTTTTGCATTAAAGGTATAGGCTGAAACTAAAAAAGGTATATAGCTGATTTGATTTAGGGTAGTATTAGCTGAGTTAGAACTATGAAAGCCATTAACTACAAAAATATCTTCTTTAATACTTGGAGTGAGTATGTCTTGTTTAAAATATAAATCATTCATTTTTTCATGAGCTTTGTTTTTAGGATTATCATAAATTAAAGTAATATTTGAAAGGTTTTTATTGCTAGCCATTTGACCATAGAAGTTTTTACCACTTAAGAGTTTATATGTATCAAGATTATAATCATAGACATCATTATTATTATAATGGTGTTTTTTAATTACATAAGCATTAGAAGTTTTATCATAATTTGCCTGGGTGGCAGCTTCTAAAGAGTTTAGTGAAAGTATAGTGAGTAGGGAAAGTTTTAATAGATTAAAGTTTTTATAGTTTTTTAAAGGGTTTAAAGTGTTTGAGTTAAAACGAAAATTATCGTATCCCCCCCCCCGTGAGGTGATTTTTGGATAAATTTATATTCATTGAAAAAGTCCTTTCAAAAATAGTTAATGTATTTGATTGATTCATTATTTGTTTGTGTGTTTTACAATACCCATTGCTAATATTTTAACAATAAGTGTAGAATATTAATATTTTATTTATAAATTTTTACTTAAGTATAATTTAAGATAAGAAGTATCTTAAATTTAAAATTACTATAAAATAGACTTTATGGTTAAAAAATAATATTTTTGCTTCCATGGCTTCATAATTATTTTTCTAAAACACATTGTTATAAAAAATATTTTTATTTAAAAGCTATGAAAGTTTCAAAATTTACCCATTTAAAAACACTTTCTACTTTAGAAAATCCTGCCTTTTTAAGCATAGCTATGTTTTCATTTTGAGTATAAGGAATGAGGACATTTTCTAAGGCTTCTCGTTTGCTTGAAATTTCTAGCTTACTATAACCTTGCTCTAGTTTATATTGCTCATAAATTTGTATCATTTTTTTAGCTATTTTTACATCTTCATAAAGAATTTTTTCACTAAGCACAAATATACCATTTTCTTTTAAGTTTTGATAGATTTTATCAACTAATTCTTGTCTTTTAGGTGGGCGGATAAACTGCAAAGTATAAGTAGCTATAAAAACATCATTTTTAAAAAACTCAAAATCATCTAAATTTTTTTGATGAAATTCCACCCTAGCTCCAAAGGCTTGACATTTGTTTTTGGCGATCTCTAACATAGCATTAGCTTCATCAACCCCACTTAAAAGAAAATCTTTTCTTTTTTCATAAAGTGCAAGCAATAAACTAGCCGTAGAACAACCAAGATCACAAATTCTCGCATTTTGTGGTGCAAAATGATCAATAAGTTTGACTATGAGTTTTAAATTTTGCGTATAAAAAGGCACAGATCTTGACACCATATCATCAAAAACACTTGCTACGCTTTTATCAAATTCAAATTGTTTTTCTAAGGGTTTTTTAAAAATTTCATCTTTCATTTAATCTTCCTAAAATTTCTTTTGCTTTGTCAATATCTTTACTAATTTGTGCTTTTAATAAGGCTAAGTCGTTAAATTTCTCATTAGTTCTTATATAGTCAATAAAACTTAACTCAACTAAAATTGCTTTTGTGTTTGTGAAATTTTCATCTAAAATATGCGTTTCTAAAGCAAAATTTTTATCAGTAGATCTTATGCCTATAAAACTTACACTATGATAGCTTTTATTTTCAATCTTTACTAAAGTCGCATATACGCCATCTTTGGGTAAAAAGAAGTCTTTTGTATGTAAATTTAAAGTTGCAAAAAGCTCTTTAGCACCTATGCCTTGACCTTTGATGATATTTGCTTGTATATTATAAAATCTACCTAGAAAATTTTTAGCTTCTTTGACTTTTGCTTCTTTAAGTAAGGTTTTAATCATACTTGTATGAACACTTTTATTTTGAATTTTAAACTTATCTACGATGATGGTGTTTATACCACAAAGACTTTGTATGTCTTTGGCACTGCATTTTCTTTCTTTGCCAAATTTAAAATCATAACCTACAATGATCTTTTCTAGTTTGGGAAATTCTTGCTTTAAAAGCTTTAAAAAATCCTCGCCTTTATAGTCCTTGATTTTATCAAAATCACAAAAAATCAAAGGAAAATCAACCAAATTTACTCTAAAATCCTTAGGTGTTAGGGCTTCTTTTTCCTCTTTAGTGATGATAAATAAGGCACCATTTTCATCTAAATGCTTAAAAAGTTCAAAATGCCCCAAATGCATACCATCAAAACGCCCTATGGCTAAATTTGTGATCTTAGTTTTTTCTATAGGCGTAGAAAAACTCAACATTACCTTCTTTTCCTTTTAAGTGTGACTCTTGACTTGCTTGCAAGATCCAACCAAGCTTTGCACAAGCTTTTTCAAAGCTTTCTTTAGCATTTTTGATGGCTTTGGTATCTTTTACCACTCCGTTTTTATCGCGCTTAGCATTTTTACCTACTTCAAATTGAGGTTTAAAAAGCAAGATGATAAGATCTTTAGCAAGTTTATCTATATGAAAAATCAAATGTGTTAAAGATATAAAACTCACATCACAAGTGATAACATCATATAAAATTTCACTTTTAAACTCACGCAAATCAGTGTTTTCACAAATTTGGATATTTTCTAAATTTCTTAAGCTCTCATGAAGTTGGTTAGAACCTACATCTAAAGCTGTAATGTGTTTAGCATTATTTTGGTGTAAAATTTGCACAAAACCTCCGGTCGATGAACCTATATCTAAACAAATTTTATCTTTGATAGTAAATGTATGCTCTTGTAAAAAATGCTTGAGCTTAAAAGCAGCTCTGCTTACAAAAAGCTCTTCTAAAAGCGTGAGTTTTAAACTCTCATCTTCTAAAGGATTTAAAGATGTGATTTTAAAAGAGGTTTTTTTAAACTCACTATTGAGTAAAATTTGCTTGTTTTCTATAAGCTCACAAGCTTTATTGCGAGAAATGTTTAACTTTGCACTTACAAAGACATCATACCTCATCATCATCACCTAAAAGAGCGTTAAACTCAGCTTCATTGATGCACTTAACCCCTAAGCTTTGAGCCTTTTCAAGCTTTGAGCCTGCTTCACTTCCATATAATACAAAGTCAGTTTTCTTAGACACACTTGAACTTACCTTTGCTCCAAAGTTTTCGATTAGTTCTTTAAAATGATCGCGTGATTTGCTTAAAGTGCCTGTGATAACAAAGGTTTTATTAGAAATATTATCATTTATAATAAGCTCTTTTTTCTCATCCTCTAAATGTAAAATTTCATAAAAATGCTTAATGCGATTTGCATTGACATGGGTAAATTCTTCTAAGCTTTTAGCCATTTGTTCGCCAAAGCCTTCTAAATTTGCATAAGCTTCATAGCTTTGCATAAACCATTCAAAGCCAAAAGATTGAGCTAATTTTTTAGCTGCTACTTCGCCAATATGCTCTATACCCAAAGCAGTGATAAACCTTGATAAGGGGCATTTTTTTGCATTTTCAATAGCACTTAGAAGATTGTTGATTTTTTTCTCTTTAAAACCTTCCAATCCTTCAAAATCACTATATTTTAAGAAAAATATACTTTCTATGTTAGTGATTTTTCCTTCTTTAAATAAAAGCTCGACGATATTTTCTCCAAGGCCGTCTATATTTAAACACTTTTTAGATACAAAATGTATGATAGAATTTACAAGTCTTGCTTTACAATCTAAGTTTTGACATTTTAAAAAAGCACCCTCATCTAAAAGTTCACTTAAACACTCAGGACAAAGAGTTGGTTTAGTGATCTTACTTTCTAAACCATCACGCCTTTGAGTAAAAACTTTAGTGATTTTAGGTATAACATCTCCACTTCTTATCACACTTACGCTATCGCCTATCATCACTCCAAGTCTAGCTACCTCATCAAAATTATGCAAGGTTGCAGATTTTACTACAACCCCATCTAAATTTACAGGCTCTAAAACCGCCACAGGGGTAATCACTCCGCTTCTTCCAACTTGCAAATTAACCCCAAGCAATGTTGTAGTTTTTTCCAAAGCAGGAAATTTAAACGCAGCCATAAATTTTGGAAATTTCACGGTATAACCCAAAAGCTTACAATGAGCTAAATCATCTACCCTTACAACCATACCATCCATCATCATAGGCTTTTGATCTCTTTTTTCTAAAAGCTCGTGATATTTTTCTAAAACCTCATCTAAAGTCTTAACACAAAAAACAAAATCATCTTTTAAAAAACCAAGACTTCTTACAAACTCCATTACTTCAGAGTGCTTGCTAAATTCTAAAGAATTCTCCCCCACTCCCCAAGGATAAAATTTTAAATTTCTTTCTTTTGTAATGCTTGTATCAAGCTGTCTTAGTGAACCACTTGCTGCGTTGCGTGGGTTTGCAAATAAGCTCAAGCCATCTTTAGCTCTTTTTTCATTGATTTTTTCAAAATCTTCTTTTAAAATTACCACTTCGCCACGAATTTCTATCTTGTCTTTATAAGGAATTTTTTGAGGTATGTTTGATATTTCTTTTACATTTAAAGTAATATCCTCGCCTACTTCTCCATCACCCCTTGTAGCACCGCTGATTAAAATACCATTTTCATAAGTAAGATTTAAACTCGCTCCATCAAATTTAGGTTCTATGAAAAAATCAAATTCACATTTAGCTCTTTTTGCCCAAGCTCTAAGCTCAGCTTCATCAAAAACATCTTCCATAGACCACATTTTTGCACTATGTGCAAGTTTGTAAAATTCACTTTGTATAGTTGGGGCGATATTTTGCGTAGGAGAATCTTTAGAAATCTTTTCTTGATGAAGCGTTTCAAATGCTTTTAACTCTCTTATAAGTTTATCATATTCTTCATCGCTTGCTAAAGGCTCATCATCTTCATAATAAGCCCTCATCCATTCTTTTGCTAATTTTACCTTTTCTAAATACTCTTGATAAGTCATCATTACTCCAAAGAAAGTTCATCCATAGCTTTTGCAAGTTCAAACATTTGCTTATGTTCATACACATCATGCACTCTTATAATACTTGCACCATTTTTAAAAGCCTCTAAATGTAAATAAAGTGTGCCCGCTAGTCTTTGCTCAACACTTGAGTTAAAATAAGCATTTATCATACTTTTCCTACTAGCTCCGATTAAAAGTTCTTTTTCAAAGCGTAAAAAATGCTCTAAATGTTTGATTAACATCATATTATGCCAAGGGCTTTTACCAAAACCAATACCAACATCTAAAATCACATCTTCTAAACCAAGCTCACTTAGCCTTTCTAGCTTTTGTGTAAAAAAATCATCAAGCTCGGCTAACACATCTTCATAATGCGGGTTATCTTGCATATTTTGTGGGGTATTTTGTATATGCATGAGTGTATAAGTGGCTTTGTATTTTAAAGCTAGTTTGGCTAAATTTTCATTTTTAAAACCGGTGATATCATTAATAAGCTTAAAGCCTTTATTTAAAGCATATTCTAAACAATACTCATCAAAACTATCTAAACTAAAAATACATTTTTCATAAAGTTTTTCTTTATAGATTAAATCTAGGGTATTTTTTAAGCGTTTAAACTCTTCTTCTTTCCCGCAATACACACTTCCAGGCCTTGAAGAAACCCCGCCTATATCTATATAATCAGCCCCTTGAGAAATCATGAGTTCGATTTTTTCTAAAACTTCATTTTCTTTAACCCTACTTTGAGCGTTAAAACTATCTTCATTAACATTAATCACACCCATGATTTTTGCATATTTTGGTTTAGCAAAATTAGACTTTAAAAATAGTGCTAAATTTTTAAGCTTAAAATCTTGCAGTTTTTCTTTTTCTATAAGCTTTTTAGTTTGATCTTGTGTTACCATAAGCAAGGCATTAGTATGTTCTTTACCTAGTATAACTTCTTTGTGTGTTACAAGTTCAGCTCCAACCCTTAGTGCGTCTTGTTTAAGTATATTTGCAGCAGGTGCTCTTAATTCTTTGATAAGAAAAAAATGAATTTGAGTTTTTTCACTCATAATTTTCTCACCTGCTTTGTGTGGCTTTATATATTTAGAAATTTGTTCAAAGTCTGTGTTGGGATTGATTTTAATGATTTTCATTTTTTCTCTCGTGTAAAATTAAAGCTATGGTGCTTAGTAAAATAGTTGGCTTTGCATTTAATTTAGCTAACTCATAAGCTTTATAAAAAAATTCAATTTCTTCATCGTTTAATTTTATATCTTGTTTAAAACACTCATAGCTTAAAACACTAATTAAATCTAAACACTCATGCTTGTCTATATTTTCATATTGTTTTAATAATGAAGCAATTTGAGCTAGATCCATTTTTTTAAGATCTAAATTTAAAGACATCTTTTCTTTTTGAATTTTATGCTTTTCTATGATAAATCTTGAAAGTATAGTAGGTAAAAAAACATTTTTTGAAGGAGCTACGATGATAAAATACACATTTTTTGGTGGCTCTTCAAAAAGCTTTAATAAAAAATTTTGTGCTTCTTCACGAAAAGACTTAGCTAGTATAACAATAATTTTAGCTTGCGCTTCAGCTACATAGCTTTCTTTCATAATGGCTTTTGCGGTTGCTTGAGCGTTTTTGTCATAAGTTAAGTCATTTAATCTTAATTCTAAGTCAGGATTTTTAGGTATGAAAAATCTAAGATTTTTTTGACCATATTCTTCTGTGAGTTTTTCTTGCATAAACTCAAAATCATTATGGATAATGATTTTATTTCTTAGATTCAAATTTCTACCTTAGAAAAAAGCACAGCCTCTAAGCTTTGCTCAAATACTTTATATAAAGAAATAAGCTTATAGTCTAATTCTTTATCACGCGAGGAAAGATAAAAGCTATTTTGTAATTGCTCATCAAAAAGCCAAAGCATACTTTCTGCTTTAGAATTAGCGATTTTAAATTTAAATCCTGTATTAGTTCCTATATAAAAAAAAGCATAACCATTGGGAAAAGAAATACTTAAAAGATCATTAAGTAAATCTATATCTTCTTGGGTATTGCAAGCTTTGTTATAAATTCCTTTTAAAGATACAAAAGGCACTAAAGGTCTTGTAGTGCTAGCATTGATTTGACTTAAAAAATACTCTTCAAACCAAGCTCTTTGATCATCAGTAATCACAATAAAAGTATAACCTTGCAAAAGCAAAGCTAACTTAGAAGCGATCAAAGGCGACCATTCAAGACGCCTTTCTTCTAACCAACTTGTATAAGTGCCATTTTCTCGGATTTGTTCTAGGGTAAATTTTAAAAAACTATTACTCATTTATACATCTAGTTTATAAACTTCATGCAATACTCTTACAGCTAATTCACCATATTTTTCATGCACGATAACTGAAATTTTAATTTCGCTTGTAGAAATCATTTGTATGTTAATATTTTCATTTGCCAATGCTTTAAAAGCTGCTGAAGCTACTCCAGAATGTGATTTCATACCCACACCCACAACTGAAACTTTTACCACTGCACTATCTGTTTCTATATTAGCATTAGCACCTAAAACTTTTTTCATAGCATTAGTTGCTAAATCAAGCTCGTTTTCAGGCACAGTAAAGCCCAAATTTGTAGCTCCATCTACACCTACATTTTGGATAATCATATCTACATTGATATTTTCATTTGCTAAAGTTCCAAAAATTTCAGCAGCAATTCCTGGCTTATCATCAATATTTCTTAAAGTAACCCTTGCTTGGTTTTTATCTAGTGCTATACCACTAACCAAAGCTTGTTCCATATTTTCCTCCTTAGTAATGATCGTCCCTTCATTTTCATTAAAGCTACTTCTAGTAACTAATTTTACATTTAATTTTTTAGCAAGCTCTACAGAGCGATTTTGTAAAACTTTAGCTCCCAAACTTGCAAGCTCTAGCATTTCTTCATAAGAAATTTTATCTAGCTTTTTAGCCTTTGGTTCAATTCTAGGATCGGTAGTATATACCCCATCTACATCAGTATAAATTTCACACAAATCAGCATTTAAAGCTCCTGCTAATGCAACTGCACTTAAGTCACTTCCGCCACGACCCAAAGTAGTAACATTACCCATTTTGTCGATACCTTGAAAGCCAGCAACTACTACAATATACCCCTCATCTAAAGCTGTATTAATATTTGTAGTATCAATGTGCTCAATTCTTGCTTTAGTATAAACATCATCTGTAATAATCCCTGCATTGCGTCCGGAAAATGCAGTAGCTTTTAAACCCATTTCATTTAATGCAATAGCAAGTAAAGATGAAGTTACACGCTCACCACTACTTAAAAGCATATCCATCTCACGACCTGAAGGATTTTTACTAAAATGATGTGCAAAATCAATAAGCTCATTAGTAACTCCACTCATTGCAGAAACTACTACAACTAACTTATCGCAAGTTTTTTTACTTTTTGCCACTCTTTTAGCAACTTCATCAATACGCTCAAGCGTTCCTACACTCGTTCCCCCATATTTTTGTACGACCAGCATTAAATATACCCCCTTTCTTTAAAATATTTTAAAACTCTAATATATATAGGCTTTTTAAAATGATTAATCATATCATACACATCTTCTAATGAAGCAAATTTATAAGCATCAAATTCAGGATTTTTAGTATTTAGATTAACAATAGCTTTGTTTTTTAATCTAACTAAAAAATATTTTTGATTTTGACCATCATAAGGATACATTTTTTGTGCAACCTTAGGTGGAAAATCATAACTAATCCATTCAGGATGTTCGGCTAAAATTTCAATCTCATCTGTACCTATTTCTTCTTTTAATTCTCTAAATAACGCACTTTTAGCATCCTCTCCCTCATCTATTCCACCTTGAGGAAACTGCCATATATTTTCCATATCATTGCGTTTAGCGAGTAAAATTTTACATTCAAAAGGATAAGCTGATGATAGCACTATTGCGGCTACATTTGGCCTATATTTTTTTTCTTTTTCCATGATTTTCTTATCCTTGACTTTTTAATAATATAATTCTAACAAAAAAATACGAATTTATAATCACATTTTAAAGAAGTTTTATGCATTTATATATACATATACCATTTTGCGAAAGTAAATGTTTTTATTGTTCTTTTACTTCACTTAAAAAAAAAGATTTTGAAAAAGATTATCTAAACGCATTAATGCAAGATATAAAATATCAATTAGATTTTTTTATGCTTGATAAAAATTCCATAAAGACTGTTTTTATAGGCGGTGGAACGCCTAGTTTAATGGATGCTAGTTTTTATGAAAAAATATTTATTTTTATACAAAGTTATTTACAAAAAAATAATGAAATAAGCATAGAAGCAAATCCTAACTCAAGCAATTTTTCTTGGCTTAAAGAGATAAAAAATTTAGGTTTTAACCGCATTTCTTTTGGGGTGCAAAGTTTTCATGAAAAAAAATTACAATTCCTTGGGCGTATTCATGATCAAAAAAGCATTTTTACAAGTATAGAAAATGCAAAAAAAGCAGGATTTAATAATATAAATTTAGACTTAATTTATGATACAAAACTCGATGATAGTAAAATGCTTGATTATGAAATTTCTAAACTCGCTTTAATTGATATTAGCCATGTGAGTGCTTATAATTTAACTATAGAAGAAAAGACAAGATTTGCTAAAAAATTTCATTTTAAAAAAAACGCTCCACGTCTTGCAAAACATTTTATCAAAGCAATTGAAAATCTTGGTTATAAACAATATGAAATCAGTAATTTTGGACAAATTTGCAAACATAATTTTGCTTATTGGCAAGGAAAAGACTATATAGGATGTGGATTAAGTGCAGTAGGATTTTCAAAAAATCAAAGATTTTATACTAAAAAAAGTTTAAAAGATTATATAGCAAATCCTTGTTTTAGAGAGGTTGAAAATTTAAATTCAAAAGATTTGTGTTTAGAGCATATTTTTCTAGGACTTAGAAGCATTATAGGAGTGGATGAAACAAAGCTAGAACCTTTAGAAAAAGAAAAGGCAATGTTTCTTAGCAAAAAAGGGAAATTAGTATATAAAAATGGATTTTTTTATAATACTAATTATCTTTTAAGCGATGAACTAGCCTTGTATATTAGCACTTAAACTTTGCATTCACAAGAAAACTTTTTAAGCTCAGGAAGCTTTATAGAAAGCTCGTTGATATTTTTTAATATATCGCTGCAAAAATTATTTAAATTTTTTTTGACTCCATAATACGCCCAAACACCCTGTCTATCTACTTCTAAAAAATTAGCTTCTTTTAAAATTTTTAAATGTCTTGAAAGCCTTGATTGACTCATATTTAAAGAGCTTTGCAAATCACACACGCAAAGTTTTCCGTATTTTTGTAAAAAGGCTAGGATTAAAATCCTGCTTTCATCGTTAATTGCACTTGTTATTTTTAAAAATTCTTGCATAAAATTCCTTATATAAAAAACATTAAAAGTCCAAAACTAATTGCAATAAAAACAATCATACCTGCAAATAAAAACAAAAAGCTTGTTTTAAAAATTCTTTTAAGTAAAATAAGTTCAGGTAAAGAACACCCTGCTCCTGCTATTAAAAAACTCATCATTATACCAAGCGGAATTCCACTGGTAGTTAAAGCTAGTGCTACAGGAATCATAGCAGTGCAATTCATATAAAGCAAAACCCCTATAAATGCTGCTATAAATACACCCAATACCCCATAATCTTTCATATAATTTTGAAAAAAATCTTGCGGAAAAAAGCCGTGTATAAAAGCCCCAATGCCCATACCAATAATAATATATGGCAGAATTTTTTTATATTCATTAAAGCTTTGCATAAATAATATTTTGATTTTATTTTCTTTTGTTTTAGTCTTAAATTTTAAAATTTTACTGCTAATTTTAGAATTTTTAACAAAAATAGAACTAGGTTTTTCACAGCATAAACTTTTAGAAGTATCATTAGAACAACACTTTGAAGTTTGCTCTAAATCATTTTTTAAAAAGTCTTCATTAAAAAATCTTTGAGTGTTTATTTTTGAAACACAAAAAGCAATAAATAAAATCACGCTAAATAAAAATCCCACATAAAATAAAGAGATTTTTAAGCCAAAACTTACTACAAACATCACTACTATAATAGGATTAATTAAAGGCGAAGTTATCAAATAAGCTATACATACTCCAAGTGGTACTTTAGCTTTTAAAAATGCATTTAAAAGCGGTATGCTTGAACATGAACAAAAGGGAGTTAAACTACCCAAAAGAATAGCCTTTATATAACTTACAAAAGAATCTTTCTTTAAATGTTCATTGAAAAATTTAGCATAACGCTCATTAAGATAAGCAATAAGCATGCTAACTAATATAAATAAAATAGAAATTTCAACAAATAAAATCAAAAAATCTTTAAAAATAAAAAATAACTTTTCCATAATCTTTTACTCCATTTCATTTTAAAATAAGCATAACAAAAATATATTAATATATCAATATATCTTTATATATTAATATTATAAAAGTAATAGTATTTTTAAGTATTTTTATGTAAAATGCAAACTATATATTTAAGCGAAAGAAGATAAAATAATGAGTTTTGGAGAAATTTTAGTTATTTTAGTTATAGCTATTTTAGTTCTTGAGCCTGAAAAACTACCTTCAACTATAGTTGAAATTGCAAAAATTTTAAAAGCCATTAAAAGTAATATTGATGAAGCAAAAGCAAGTATCAATAAAGAATTAAAAATAGCAGAGTTAAAAGATGAAGCACAAAAATACAAAGATGAATTTTCACAAACTAACGAAAATATCAGAAAAAAACTGAGTTTTGAAGAATTTGATCAACTCAAAGAAGATATTTTAAATAATACCAAAGAGTTAAAAAGTGAAATTAATGATTTAGAAAAAGATATACAAGAACTTTCGCGTGTAGAAGAAAAAACTCAAAAAGATGAAAAAAATACTCAAAAAATGGAAAGCTAAGAATGTTTGAAGAATTAAAACCACATTTAGTAGAACTTAGAAAAAGATTATTTATAAGCGTAGCTTGTGTTGTTGTAATGTTTTTTGTATGCTTTAGTTTTAATAGTTATATTATAGATATACTAAAAGCACCCGTTGAAGCAGCCTTACCTGAAATTTCAAAACAAATGACTTTCGTTGAATTACAAGAGCCTTTATTTACTGCAATGAAAGTTTCATTTTTTACAGCTTTTTTGATTTCTTTACCGGTTATTTTTTGGCAGTTTTGGAAATTCGTAGCACCAGGACTTTATGATAATGAAAAAAGACTAGTAGTGCCTTTTGTAAGCTTTGCTAGCATTATGTTTGCGCTTGGAGCTTTGTTTTGTTATTATATAGTCATACCTTTGGCTTTTAAATTTTTAATTGATTTTGGGGTGCAAACTCAAGATTTTAAACCTTTAATCAGCATAGGCTTGTATGTGGGATTTTTTACTAAACTTGTAGTTGCCTTTGGCTTAGCGTTTGAAATGCCTGTGATAACCTTTTTCTTTGCCAAACTTGGACTTATTGATGATGCATTTTTAAAAAAACACTTTAGGGTTTCAGTTTTAGTAATTTTTGTTTTTTCAGCTATGATGACACCACCTGATATAATCTCACAATTTTTAATGGCCGTTCCTTTGTGCGGGCTTTATGGAATTTCTATTTATATAGCCAAAAAAGTTAATCCTAGTCAAAAAGAAAATGATGAAAACGATTGATAAAGATCTTTTGCTTTCTAGTTATGATTATGATTTACCTAATGAACTTATAGCAAATTTTCCTATCTTACCCAAGGAGAATGCTAAACTTTTAGTTTATGAAAGATGTAAAGATCAAATTTTACATTTGCATTTTAAGGACTTAGCTAAAATTTTACCACCTTGTGAAATCATCTTTAATGACACTAAAGTAATAAAAGCAAGAATTTATGGATTTAAAGAAAGTGGTAGCAAAATAGAACTTTTCATTAATCACCCTTTAAAAAATAATGATTTTTTGGTTCAAATTCGTGGCAAGGTTAAAGAAGGACGAATTTTATATTTTGAAAATTCTTTAAAAGCTAAAATCAAAAAATTACACGATGATGGCACAAGAGAAGTAGAGTTTTTTAATGATGAAAAAAAATTCAATCATCATGAAGTTTTTGAAATTTTAGAAAAAATAGGCCATATACCTTTACCACCATATATTAAAAGAGCAGATGAAGCACAAGATAACATTAACTATCAAAGCATTTTTGCCAAAAATCAAGGTGCGGTTGCTGCACCCACTGCAAGCTTGCACTTTGACGAAGCAATGATAAAAGAACTTAAAAAAAATCATAATATCCATACTATCACACTACACGTTGGCGCAGGAACTTTTAAAGGTGTAGAATGCGAAGATATACGCGAGCATAAAATGCATTCAGAATTTTTCTATGTTGATGATGAAACTTGCGCTTTGATTAATTCTTCTAAAAAAATACTTGGTGTAGGCACCACAGTTACTCGTTGTATAGAGTATTATCATAGAAAAAAATTAAAAGAAGGTTTTTGTGATTTGTTTTTACACCCACAAAATACCCCACAAAGACTTGATTTTTTACTCACTAATTTTCACTTACCAAAATCAACTCTTATTATACTTGTGGCTTCTTTTATAGGCAGAGAAAAAACTTTAGAACTTTACCATGAAGCTATAAAAAACAATTATCGTTTTTATTCTTATGGCGATGGAATGCTAATCATTTAGCTTTTTTCTTAATATATTTTTTATCAATATAACCCAAATCTATAAGTTTTTGATAAATTTTAGCAAGTACAGGTCCGCCTGCACTACTACCACTTTTTCCATGTTCAATTAAAACTACTACTACATATTGAGGTTTTTCATAAGGCGCATAAGAAGTAATCCAAGCATGAGATCTTAAAAAATACTCTAAATCCTCTTCTTTAATACGCTTTTTTTCACTTTGAGAAATTCCAACTACTTGAGCTGTTCCTGTCTTGGCTGCTATAGTAATAGGAGAATTTCTTAAAAATCTTGCCGTAGTTCCACCATCAACATTGGCCACCTCATACATCGCACGCCTTAAAAGTGGAAGTTTTGATAATTCAAAAGTCGTAAAAACACTTTCATTATTGTCAAAATTTACCTTAGTAACATTATCATCAATGCTATGTAAAAAATGCGGTGTGATATTTTTAGCCGTAGCAATCATAGCTGTAAATTTAGCCACTTGCATAGGAGTAGCAAGAAAATCACCTTGACCTATGCTTGTATTTAAAGTTTCACCTTGATACCAAGGTTGATTGTATTTTTCTTTTTTCCAAATTCTATTAGGAACTGTTCCTATAAATTCATTAGGTAAATCTACTCCTGTTTTTGCACCAAAACCTATTCTTTCAAAAACAGAACTAATAATGTCAATACCAACCTCCAAAGCTCCTTTATAAAAATATACATCACAGCTTTCTCTAATAGCATCTGTCATATCTACATAGCCATGACCTATAGCCTTCCAACATCTAAATTTTCTACCACCAAGTTCAAAGTTAGAATCACACAAATATTTATGATTTTCATTCACTTTTCCACTATCTAAAAATGCTAAAGCTGTTCCCATTTTTATAACTGAGCCTGGAGGATAAAGACCATTAATGAGTTTATTAGTAAAAGGATGGTTTAAATCATTAGAAAGTTTATCCCATTCTTCTTGACTAATACCGGTAACAAAAGGATTGAGATTATATTCAGGAAAACTACCCGCTGCTAAAATAGCTCCACTTTTTACATCCATTACTATAGCAGCGCCTGCTAAATTTTCAAAAATACTAGCCAAGTATTCTTGCAAATCAAGATCAATGCTTAAAGTGATATTACTTGAAGTAGGTTTTTTATAAGAAAGTTCTTCTATCTCTTTATTTAATGCATTTACTTTGCTAACCTTTTCACCCTTTTGACCTTGCAAAATTTCATTATAAGAACGCTCTATACCGCTACGCCCTACATAGCTAGTTAATCTTGCAATTTCATTTTCATTCATATCGTTTAAATTTGCTTTTCCAACATAACCTATAACATGGCTAGCTAAAGCATCATAAGGATAAAATCTTTGAGTAGTAGATTTAACTTGCATATTTTCACGCAAATTAAGCTTAGTAAAATGCTTAATCATAGCATCATATTCTATAAATGGAACTACTTCTATATAATCTTGATTATAATAAGAATCTGCTTTTATATAATTTCGTTTTAATTTAGTTATGTTTAAATCAGGAAAAGCATCTACTATAACTTGCAATTCCTGCTCTAAAAGATTTCTGTTTTTCTTTTTTATATACAAATATGGCTTTATAGAGATTGAAAAACCTAATTTATTTACTGCTAAGGGCCTACCTTTAACATCTAAAATTTGCCCTCTTACAGGTGCTAAAAATTGCGTTTTAATGGCATTTTGTTTAGCTATTTCTTCATAATAAACATTAGATTTAATGCTTATATAATACACTCTAGCAAGTAAAAGTATAAAAAAACAAGCTATAAATCCCATCACCAAACGCATACGCATATTAGATTTTCCCTTTAAAAATAACAAAAGAAATCAAAGCTTCAACGACAAAAAACCACAGATATTCAATACCAAATTTTAAAATTTGACTATTATCTAAATACGCCAAAAATATATCAAAAAGATAGATAAAAATATAAGCACAAAAGGTAAATATAACGAGTAAATAATGGCCTAGTTTTAATTTGCTTTTAAACCAATCAACAAAAAGATGATAAAAAACAAAAAAAGCTATCCAAGAACTAAAAAGATAAAATCCATGGATAATATCAATTAATAAAAGATAAAACAAAGAAAAATACCATCTAAAATCAAGCTTATTAAGAGTTCTTTCTTTTTCTTTTAAAAGCACTATCATATAACAAAAAAACACGCCAAACAAAGGAGGCATCCAATAATAAACAGAGCTTAGCACTTGATAAAAAATCAAAGATAAATAAAAAAATAAATAAGAAAAATCAAATCTATTTTTTACTAAATTTCTACTCCTCATTAAAACCTAAGCTCTCTAAAATAATTTTTTGTTCTAATTTATCAATACCACTTTTTTTCAAATTTGAAACTAAAATGGCATTTTTATTTACATTTAAAATTTTTGCTTTTTGACTTTGATTGAGCTTATCTGCTTTTGTATAAACTATTATTTTTTTTTGATCAGCTCTAATAAAAGAATCTAAATACAAATCCAAATTTGCATCAATATCTAAATTTTCATGTCTTGAATCTATTAGATGAATAAAAAGCTTGATAGAACTACGCTCTTTTAAAAACTCATCTAAATTTTTATTCCAAATAGCCTTAGTTTTTTTGCTCACTTTAGCATAGCCAAAACCAGGTAAATCAATAAACATCAATTTAAATTTATCTTCATCTTTTTTACAATCAACTTCAAAAAAATTAATGAGTTGGGTTTTGCCCGGAGTTGAAGAACTTTTTGCTAAATTTTTATTCTTACAAAGAGTATTAATCAAAGAACTTTTTCCTACATTAGAGCGGCCTAAAAATGCAATTTCGGTATATATAGGCTGTGGAGCTTCATTTATTTTAGAAGCAGAAGTTAAAAATTTAGCATTTAATATCATTCTTTTACTTCAAATACAAATTTAGCAGGTTTTTTATCATTACTAACTACTCTATAAGTCATATTTTTTCTATCTACTATGATTTTATCACCTATAAGCTCTTTTTTTGACTGCACTTCTATAATTTTTGCATTACCATTAATTTCATATGTATCTTTAGCTACATTATAAACAAACTCATCACCACTTCCATGATAAATCTTATCTTTCATCATAATTTTAAATTTAGCATCTTTAGTAGCTATATACTTAATGGGTTGTTTATTTTTCATATAAATGACTAATTTTTGCGAATTTAAAATATCTTTACCTTTTTTTACTTCCACATCACCGGTTAATATGCTCGTTTCATTTTTCTCATCCAAATAAAAATCTTTAGCATAAACTTCTATTTTTTGAGCACTAAATGCAAATAAATTTAACAAACACAAAAAAATTATTGCTCTAAAAACCATGCTTTTATTCCTTGAATTTTTAATTCTTTTTGATTTACATCATATAAAAAATTATCCCCAAAAACCTCATTCAACCCTATATATGCCTTAAATTTTTCATTGGAAAATAAAATTTTATTTTTCATATCATAAATTGCTTTTTGAGTAAAAATAGAAGTTTGATTTTGATCAAAATAACTTACATTACCTTCTAAAATGGATTTTTCATCATTTCTTACTAATAAATCCGAACTTAAATTATAATCAAGTGCTTGCACTTTAAAATCATCAAAAATATCTTTATCTTGGTATTTTATCCAACGACTTGCTTGATAACTAGCTTTTGTAACAGATGTATTAAGCTCATAATCAAGCACATCAAAAGCTTGCATATTTGCCACATCTACCTTTTGCGGTTTTATTGCAAACAAATAAGGATCTTGAGTACTTAAAATCACCATAACAAAGGCAAATAAACTCATTAATATAGCAAAAATTTTTATCGCCAAAGTTTATCCCATTGAGCTTGCATGTTATTATGTTCAATTAAAATTTCTATCATCTCACTTACCGCCCCATTACCACCTTTTCTATTTAAAACTTTATCAGTTTTTAAAGCCTTATGTGCATCTTTTGGTTTAAAACTATAAGCAACTGCTTCAAGTAAACTCATATCATTATAATAATCCCCAATAGCAGCACATTGAGAAAAGTCTAAATTTAATTTTTCTAAAATTTCTTTAGCACAAGTTAATTTATCACTAATACCTTGATATACTAGATCAATTTTTAAATCTCTAGCTCTAAAATACACACACTCGCTAGTCCTGCCTGTAATAATAGCAACTTTTTTGCCAAGCTTTTGCCAAGCCTCAATTGCTGCGCCATCTTTTACATTAAACTCTTTAATTTCACCATAATTTTGTGTGTAGATGATTTTACCATCTGTTAGACAACCATCTACATCTAAAAAAATAAGCTCTATCATAATTTTACTCTCTTACTATAAACGCACCGGGAAAAGAACCACCATCAACAAAATCCCTTGCTTCTTGCTCGCTTCTAAAGCCTTTTAAAAATACTCTATGTAAACCATCTTTAGCACTTGTTTGTATTGTTGAAGTATAAGAATTATAATTTTTATATCTACTTGCTATTAACTCTGCGCCACTTTTATTTCTAAATGCCCCAATTTGCACCATAAAAGCTCCACCTTGGAAAATATGGCCACTATCAGCAATCTCCCCGCTGCTACCTAAATTAGAATTAGTATGCACTGAACCTGAATTTGCACTTGTTCCAAAACCAATTACTTCAAGTCTTACAGGAGCCGTTCCTGCTTGAATCATATCAATATCTCTTGCGGCCATATTAGATAAATCTATAATCCTACCTGCTACAAAAGGTCCTCTATCATTTATTCTTACGGTAGTTTGACGATGATTTTTTAAATTAGTTACCTTTACTATAGTATTCATAGGTAAAGTTTTATGAGCTGCTGTATAAGCATGTTGATCATAAGTTTCACCATTGGAAGTTTTTTTACCATGAAAGCCCGGTCCATACCAACTAGCTATACCATCAGCAGTCTCACCTACTTCTACTACGGTTGGATAATATGTTTTACCATTAATAGTATAAGGTTTCATAGTGCCTTTTAAGCCTGTATTATTATGCTTTATACTTTTAAAATCTCTTTCTGGATAATACACAGTAGGTGTGCTAATAGGCACCATACTACAAGCACTAAATAAAACCCCTACACAACTAACGACTAACGACTTTTGTATGAGAGTTTTTTGGTAATTTTTGAGTAGTTTTGATTTTTGCATTGTTATTCTCCTTAATTTTTAACACAAGTTTTTGATTAATATTAATCAAGTTTCCTTTGATTTTATTATATTCTTTAATGCTTTCAACACTAATTTTATGTTTTTTTGCAATAGTATAAAGACTATCACCCTTTTTTACTATATAAATTTTTGTATGCGGAATAGTTGTATCCACTTTAGCTAGCTTTACATTCTCTAATGCATTTTCCACAGCCACACTTTTGCTTAAAGGAATATACATATAATAATCTTTTTTATCAGGCGGAGTAAAGTCATAATTAAAATGTGGATTATAACGCTTAAATTCATTATAAGACATCTTAGCTACTTTAGCAAGCTCTCTTAAAGAAACACTTGGTGGAACAGGTATTTTTTTAACTTCACTCGATAGAGCATAATTAAGCAAAGCACTATCTTGTGAAATCAAAAAATCATTATTATTAGCCAAAAATGCCATAGTAAGAATTTTTCTAATAAAAATTCTAGTTTCCAATGGTAAATATTTTTTATCAGGATCAAGCAAGATTCTTAAATCATCACTTTTTGCTTTTTTTATAGCTTGGCGTAATTTACCATCACCACAATTATAAGCTAAAATTGCTAAATACCATTTTCCAAACTGCTCTTTTAATTGCTTTAAATAAGCAATGGCTGCATAAGTTGATTTGACTAAATCTCTTCTTTCATCAACATAAGGATCTATTCTTAAACCTAAAGTTTGTGCCGTTGGCTTCATAAACTGCCAAACACCTACTGCTTTAGTTCTAGAAACACTATGAATTTTTAAACCAGATTCTACAATTGCCAAATATAAAAATTCTTGAGGAATATTTTCTTTTTCTAAAATTTTACGGATAATTGGAGTGATTTTATAAAATTCTCTCATAGTATCAACTAAAGTTTTAGAATGCATATTTAAAGAAGATTCTTTAAATTCTAAAAATAACATATCACTAAGATAGCTTGCTTCTATGTCTAAATTTCTTAGAATTTGAGCTTGCTGAGTATAATATTCAGGAGTTACCTGCAAGGCTTTAGCATTTAAACATAATAATACTAATATAAAAAATATAAAGTTTTTTTTCATTATAAACCTTGAAAAAACAAACGATTAGCATTTAAATTCGTAAGTTTTACTACTTCAACTTTAGATAATTTTAAAAGATCAGATATTTTTTGTGCTACAAAATGCGTTAAAATAGGATCGTTTACTTTACCACGATGTGGTTCTGGAGTTAAATAAGGCCCATCTGTTTCCAAAACAAGTTTATCTTTTGGAATTTTAGGTAAAATTTCCACTAATTTTTTTGCATTTTTAAAAGTTAAAACCCCGCCTATACCAAAATAAAATCCTTCATCTGCTAGTTGAAGTAAAAGCTCGCTTGCATTAAAGCAATGCAAAACACCGCCTTGTAATTCTTTTGAGTATGTTTTTAGAATATTAAAGCTGTCTTCATTAGCTTCACGCACATGCACAATCAATGGCTTTTTATATTCAATAGCTAGTTGTATTTGAGCTATAAAAACTTCTTTTTGTCTTGTTTTGATAGTATCATCATTAGTATTTAAACGATAATAATCAAGCCCACACTCACCCACTGCGATACATTTTTTATCATCTATAAATTCTTTTAAAACTTCTAAATCAAAATCATCTATATCATAAGGATGCACCCCACAAGAAAAATACACATTATCATAAGTATGTGCTATCTCTCTTGCTCTTGGTAGATCTTTTATATCTGCACCTGGTATAATGATTTTATCTACACCATTTTCAAATGCATGCGTTAACATCTCATCTAAATATCCAAAATAAGCTTGACTATCTAGATGACAATGAGTATCTATGATTTTTTCGCTAAAATCACAATCTAAAAACATACCTCTACCCTATTTTTTCCATTAGCCTTAGCTAAATCTAATGCCTTTTGTGCGTTATTGAGCAAATCTTGCATTTGGCTTCCTTTACTACCAAAAGCAACCCCCACAGAGATGCTATAATCAACCTCGTCTAAAGCTATTAAAACGCTTTCTTTGGAAATATTAACTCTTATATTTGAAAAAGCTTTTAAAGCCTCTTTATTGCTTATATTTTTTAAAGCAATGTAGAATTTACCATCTTCAATTCTAGTAGCTAAATCCATACCACGAATTTGATCTTTAATCTTTTCGGCTGTATGTTTTATCACTCCATCACCGCAATCATAACTTAATTCATAATTAATTGTTGCAAGATTATCAATATCAATCAAAGCCAACGCCATTTCTTCATTTTCTTGTATATCTTCTAAATAATCTAAAAATCTTTTTTCAAAAGTAGCATAATCATCAAGTCCTGTTAATAAATCTTTACCCAAACTATACTCATCTAGCAAAACACATTTTTGCATATAATCTAAACAATTATTTACTCTACAATTAAGTGATTCTTTTTGGAAAGGTCTAATCACATAATCATTCACACCTTTTCTAAAAGCTCTTGCTTCTAATGCATCATCTTTATCCCCAACCATAATCACACCAAGTTCTATTTTAGAATATTTTGAGCGAATTTCTACAAGTAAATCTTCCCCATTAATTACCGGCATAGTAGCATCACAAATTACTAATTTTGTATCAGGATGATCGCTTAAATAGCTTAGTGCCTCTTCCCCATGAGCTGCTGCTAAAACATTAAAAAGCTGATTGTTTAAGTTTTTCTTCATTTCTGCGCGTAAAGTTACATTTGCAATTGCTAAAATTATCTTAGTTTTATTATTTTTTTGAAGCATTCTAATAGAATTTAACATTTCATTAATACAATCTTCGCTTTCTTTTTGAATATAATTAATAATATCTTTTTCCATAAATTTTTTACGAGTTTGTCCGTCATTACTTCCTGTAAGAACAATAGCGGGGATATTTTTTTCTAAAACTACATCAACCACTTCACCATTAGGAGCATCTGGTAAACAAAGATCTACAAAAGCCATAAAATAATCATTTTTCAATAAATCTTTTGCACTATTCATATCAAAAGCAACATCTACCTTTAATCCTAAAGTATTTTCTACTTTTTTTGCTAAAAGTTTAGTTAGCATCTTATTATCATCAATGATTAAAATTTTTTCTTCCATGGTAAAACACTCTCTTTAAATAATTTTAAAAAACTAATTATATCATATTGAAATTTACTTTTTGTTTTTAAAGCAAAGTTCTAGTAAATTCTAAAGCTTCTTGGGTAATATTTTCCCCGCTTACCATTCTAGCAAGTTCTTTTACTCTTTCTTCTTTTTCTATCTTTCTTACCTTACTTTCATTTCCTATTTTTTCTACTAGGAAGTGATTGCTTGCTTTTGATGAAAGCTGTGGTAAGTGTGAAATTGCAAAAATTTGATAAAACTTAGCAAGCTCTTTTAAAACTTCAGCTATACTCATTGCTTCTTTACCACTTAAATTTGCATCAATTTCATCTAAAAATATTATCCCACTAGCTTTATTAGTAACATTACATTCAGTTGCAATAAAAGAAAGTCTTAAACGATTTATCTCACCTGAGCTTAAATTTTTCAAACTAGCTTCATTTATATTTAAATTCACTTCATCTTTACCTAAAATACTCAAAGCACAATCTTTAAGCTCTAATTTAATCTCTTTCATATAAAGTTTTTCAAGATAAAAATTAAGTAATTTCTCAAGCTCTTTTAATCTTTTTTTGCGCAAAGTACTTAATTTTTGGCTTTTCTCATCTAAAAGTATTTTAGCATTTTGCACTTTCTCTTCTAATTCTTTTTTTTCAAAACTTAAATTTTCATAATGAGCTAATTCTGCTTTTTTCTTCTCTAAAGCTTCTAAAGCTTCTTCTATACTTCCATATTTTGAAATCAAAGAAGAAAGTTTTTCTATCCTATCAAGCACTTCTTCTATATCAAAATCAAAATCATCAAAACTTTGATTTTCCCACACCACCCTTAGTTCATTTAAACACTCTGAAAAAAATGAACTATCAACATCACTAATTTGCAAAGCTTCAATCACTGCTGATTCTAATTCAAAAATTTTGCTTGCCCTGTTCCAAGCTGCATCAATTTTGTCTTTTTTAGAAAGCCTTTTTTTTAAACTCATCAACTCATCAAATTCGCCTATTTTTGGGTTAATACTTTGGATTTTTTGTATTTCAAAGCTTGTAAATTCTTTTAATTCTTCTACCTTTTTTTCTTCTTCTTGAATTTTTTCTAATTTAATTTTATTTTCTATATATTCTTTATAAACATTTTTATATTCATTTAAAAAATCTTTAAATTTCTTATCTTCTTTTGATTGCATAAAATCAAGTAAGTTTAAAAATCTTTCATTTGAAAACTCATTATTTTCCTTAGCTGAAAGATATTTTACAAATTTCTTAGAAAGCAAGGCTAAATTCTTTTTTGAAATAAGTTGATTATTGATAAAATAACGCGAGCTTTTATCTTTTAAAAGTTTAAATACATTTAATTCTTCATTTTCAATACCAAACTCATCTAATTCAAGCTCATCATTTAATAAAACTTCCACCATTTTAGCTTCACTCTCACTTAGAGCAAATGCTGCCAAAATAGCCTTAAAAAGCACAGACTTTCCAGCACCACTTAAACCAGTAAAGACAGTAAGTCCCGCTTCTAAGTCTAATTTTGCTTGTTTAAAACCTAAATTTTCTTTGATTAAAATACTTTCTATCATCACTTACCCCAATTTAACTTTTCTTTTAAAACTTGGAAATAATCTCTATCTTTTTTATGTATAAAACTAAGTTCTTTCTTGCTAAGCCCTATAAGAATTCTATCATATTCTTTAGGATCAACCACTTCTTGCCCGTCTAAATACAACAAACAATGCTCAACTTTTAGCTCAAGCTCAAAACCATAAGGCAAAACTATAGGCCTTTGAGTTAGAGAATGAGAACAAACCGGAGTTAGAACAAAAATTTCACTCCAAGGATGTACTATAGGCCCACCTGCGCTAATATTATAAGCAGTTGAACCACTTGAACTAGCTATAATCAAACCATCTCCATAATAAGCATTAAAAAGTTTATTTTCAAAAAAAACTTCCACATTTGCCATTAAAGCATTATCGCGAGAAAAAACCGCGTCATTAAAAGCAAATTTTTTAATGATTTTATTCTTTTTACAAAGCGTTATTTGAAGCATTTTAGCTTTTTCTATTTTAAAATCATTTTTAAAAAACTCTTTAAAAAAACTTTCTACTTCATTAAAAGAAAAAGCAGTTAAAAAACCTAAATTTCCTGCATTTATCCCTAAAATAGGCTTTTTTGCTTGATAAGCTTGCCTACATAAAGACAAAAGCGTGCCGTCCCCACCTAGAGAAATTAAAAAATCTAATTTCTGTAAATCTTTAAGATTATTTTTTTCCTGATCTAATAACACAAGCTCTATATTTTTTTGCAAAAAAATTGTTTTTAAAAAAGCAATTTGCTCATTTAAATTTGTATTTAACCTGCAAAATAAGCCTACTTTTTGAATTTTTTCTATATTTATACATTTTTTCATAAAAAAATTATAACAAAACTTAGCTAAGCAAAAGAATAAAATACTATAATAACAAAATTGAACAAAATTAAGCTAAGGAAAAATTTTGAGAACTCATTATAATACAGAGCTTAACATACAAAATGTTGGCGAGGAAGTAACATTATGTGGTTGGGTAAATTCTTACCGTGATCATGGAGGTGTAATTTTTATCGATCTTAGAGATCGTAGCGGACTTATACAATTAGTATGTGATCCAGCAGATAATCAAGAAGCACATAATATAGCTTCATCAGTAAGAAATGAATATGTTTTAATAGCACAAGGAAAAATTCGCCCACGCGGTGAAGGACTTGTAAATCCAAAATTAAAAACCGGAGAAATAGAAGTTGTTATAAATAAACTTACTATTGAAAATGAAAGTGCTGTAGTACCTTTTGCTATAGGCGATGAAAGTGTAAATGAAGAATTAAGATTGAAATATAGATTTTTAGATTTAAGAAGCAAAAAACTTTATGATAATTTTGCTCTAAGATCAACTGCTTGTATAGCAACAAGAAATTCTTTAGCAAAAATGGGATTTTTAGAAGTTGAAACCCCTATTTTAACCAAAGCTACCCCAGAAGGCGCAAGGGATTATTTAGTACCATCACGCGTACATCAAGGTGAATTTTATGCCCTACCTCAAAGCCCTCAACTTTTCAAACAACTTTTAATGTGTTCAGGATTTGATAGATATTTTCAAATTGCAAAATGTTTTAGAGATGAGGATTTAAGAGCAGATCGCCAACCTGAATTTACTCAAATAGACATAGAAATGAGTTTTTGTGAGCAAAAAGATATCATAGCCATGGCAGAAAATTTACTTAAAGATATTTTCAAAGCTTGCGGAAAAGAAATTAGCATACCTTTTAGGCAAATGAGTTACAAAGAAGCTATGGAAAATTATGGCTCTGATAAGCCTGATTTAAGATTTGATATGAAATTTATTGATGTGATTGATATTTTTGCAAAATCAAATAATGAAATTTTTGCAAATATCGCAAAAGACACGAAGAAAAATCGTATTAAAGCTTTAAGAGTTCCAAAAGGCGATACGATTTTTTCTAAACGCCAAATGCAAAGATTTGAAGAATTTGTGCGTAAATTTGGAGCAGCAGGGCTTGCATTTATACAAATGAAAGAAGATGGTCCTAAAGGCCCACTTTGTAAATTCTTTAGCGAAGAGGACTTAAATGCTTTAATCCAAAGATGTGAATTAGAAGTTGGTGATGTAGTATTTTTTGGCGCAGGGATTAAAAAAACTGTGCTTGATTATATGGGCAGATTTAGATTATTCCTTGCCGATGAAATGAAAATTATCGATGAGGATAAATTAGAATTCTTATGGGTTATTGATTTTCCTATGTTTGAGCAAAATGATGATGGAAGCTATTCTGCAATGCACCATCCATTTACTATGCCAAAAAATATTGATGAGCAAGACTTAGAAGAAATTAATTCTATTGCACATGATGTAGTGTTAAATGGTGTAGAATTAGGTGGTGGTAGTATAAGAATTCACAAAAGTCCTATCCAACAAAAAGTATTTAAGCTTTTAAATATTGATGAAGAAGAACAAAGAAAGAAATTTGGCTTCTTACTTGATGCATTAAGTTTTGGAGCACCACCACATGGTGGTATAGCAATAGGTCTTGATAGACTTATCATGCTTTTAACAAAATCTTCAAGTATTAGAGAAGTTATAGCATTTCCTAAAACACAAAGAGCGCAATGTCTTATGACTCAAGCTCCAAGCGAAGTAAGCAATGAACAAATGAGAGAACTAGGTATAAGATTAAGGGAGAATACTAAATGAAACAATTATTTTTAATCATAGGTGCACCAGGTAGTGGTAAAACAACCGATGCAAGCATCATAGCTACAGATGATGCAAGCATTACTCATTATTCTACAGGTGATTTACTAAGAGCAGAAGTGGCTAGTGGAAGCGAACTTGGAAAGACTATTGATAGTTTTATTTCTAAAGGAAATTTGGTTCCTTTGGAAGTGGTAGTTAATACTATCATCACTGCTTTAAAAAATGCACCAACTAATACTATATTAATAGATGGTTATCCAAGAAGTGTTGAGCAAATGCTTGAGTTTGATAAGGTATTAAAAAATCAAAGTGAAGTAATTTTAAAAGGTGTGATAGAAGTTAAAGTTAGCGAAGAAGTTGCTAGAGAAAGAGTTTTAGGGCGTGCTAGAGGTGCTGATGATAACGAAGAAGTTTTTAACAATAGAATGAAAGTTTATTTAGGACCTTTAGAAGAAATAACAAATTTTTATACTAAAGAAAATATCCACCATGTAATCAATGGTGAAAGAAGTATTGAAGCTATCGTAGCTGATATGAAAAATTTAATCAATGATTTATTAAAATAAAGGATAAAAAATGGATATTAGCAAAATCAAAGTTGGAGAAATACCAAATAAACTTAATGCAGTTATTGAAATTCCTTATGGATCAAACATTAAATACGAACTTGGCAAAGAAAGCGGAGCCATCATGGTTGATCGCGTGATGTATTCAGCTATGTTTTATCCAGCAAACTATGGTTTTATACCAAATACTCTTGCAGATGATGGCGATCCTATTGATGTTTTAGTATTAAATGAATATCCTATCCAAGCAGGAGCTGTGATTCCTTGTCGTTTAATAGGGGTATTATTAATGGAAGATGAAAGTGGTATGGATGAAAAATTACTTGCTGTTCCTGTAAGTAAAATAGATCCAAGATATGATAATATTAAATGTTTAGATGATTTACCAAAAGCAAGCCTAGATAAAATCAAAAATTTCTTTGAAACATATAAAATGCTTGAGCCAAACAAATGGGTAAAAGTAAAAGAATTTGCAGGTATTGAAAAAGCAAGTGAAATTTTAGAAAATTCTATTAAAAATTATAAATAATTAAAGTCCTTTTGAGGACTTCACAAAGGATAAAAAATGAAAAGTATTATTGCTTTTAGTATAGCTTTTGTGGTGCTAATAGGCGCTAGTATTGGTTTTTATATGTGGTATTTTGAAGATGATTCAAATACTTATGTATATGATTATAAAAAAAGTAGTTCTTATCAAAGCTACACTCCGCCAAGTACTCAATACAATCAAGAAAGAAATAATATAAGTGATAATACTTATTATCCATCACAACAAATAAATCCGGAGTCTTTAAAAGAAGAAATTCCAGTACAAAATAATCCTATCATAGATGAAAATACAAGCACTCAAGAAGTCGCGCCAACAACCCAAACAAATATAGCTGAAGTTTCTAAAAATGGAACTATTACTCCTAAAGTAGCCCAAGAAGAACAAAAAGTTCTCGTTGAAAACAACAAACAAACAAGCATAAAAAAAGAAAAAACAACAAAATATAAAAATACTATGCAAGAATACATTACAAAAGGTAAAACTAGCAGATATGAACCAAGATTAAGTAATGATTTTGTTAAAGTTTATGTATTGGATGGAAAAAGTTTAAGTGATTATAGGGTTGATATGTTAAAAGAAATGATTAATCCTGTTAAAATTAATTCTCAAGATTACAATTTAACTATTTTTATCGATATGCTTTCAAATGACAATATGAAACTAAGCATATATAATAAAGATATTGTTTTTGCTAAAAATAAGAAAAAATACAATTATGTAGATGTTAAAATTTCTGATTTAAAATTTTTATTTGAAAGAAATGGATATAGTGAATACAGCAATGAAAATCTACTTGAAAAAATCAATCAAAATCTAGCAAGAGAAGATATACTCAAAAGAGTTAAAATTCAAGGTTATGCAGACGATAGAGGTAGTACTTTTGCAAACTATATGATAGGATTAAATAGAGCAATGAATGTGGCTAAACATTTCTTTAGTTTTACTGAGGTTATAGAAATAGAATCTTTGGGAAAAGACACCTATCCTACTAAAGATAAGTCTGATTCTCAAAGACAAAATAATCGTAAAGTAGAAATTAGTTTTTATAACTAATTTCTAAATTTCAAAACTTCTTTAACAATTTTAAGCTAACATAACAATTTATTTTCATTCTCAAGGTAGCAATTATGTATGATAAATCACTAGAAAAAGAATATTATAAAATTTGCGAAGAACGCGGATATTTTGAAATCAATGGTAATGAAAAAATTCAAGAAAAAGGTAAAAACTTTTGTATTATGATGCCACCACCTAATGTAACAGGTGTTTTGCATATAGGTCATGCTCTAACTTGTACTTTACAAGATATCACAACGCGTTATAAAAGAATGGATGGTTACAAAACTCTTTATCAGCCAGGACTTGATCATGCAGGGATTGCAACACAAAATGTTGTAGAAAAACAACTTTTAGCTCAAGGCATTAAAAAAGAAGAACTCGGTAGAGAAGAATTTATAAAAAAGGTATGGGAATGGAAAGAGCAAAGCGGTGGTACCATAGTTAAGCAAATGCGAATTTTGGGTATCACTCCCGCTTGGAGTCGTTTGCGTTTTACTATGGATGAAGGTTTAGTAAATGCAGTAAAAAAAGCCTTTGTGGATCTTTATGATAAAAAGCTTATTGTGCGTGGAAATTACATGGTAAATTGGTGCACTCATGATGGAGCATTAAGCGATATAGAAGTAGAACACAAAGAAAATAAAGGAAAATTATATTATTTAAAATATTTCTTAGAAAATTCTCAAGAATATATCGTAGTAGCCACCACAAGGCCAGAAACTTATTTTGGTGATAGTGCTGTGATGGTTAATCCAAGCGATGAAAGATTTAAACACTTAATAGGCAAAAATGTCATTTTACCTTTAATAGATAGAAAAATTCCTATTATTGCTGATGAGCATGTGGATATGGAATTTGGTACAGGCTTTGTGAAAGTAACCCCAGCACATGATCATAATGACTATGAAGTAGGCTTAAGACATAAACTTGAATTTATTACCATCTTTGATGAAAAAGGTATCTTAAATGAACATTGCTTGCATTTTAAAGGCTTAGAAAGATTAGAAGCAAGAAATATTATTATAAAAGAATTACAAGAAAAAGGTTTTGTTGAAAAAATAGAAGATTATACTAATCAAGTAGGATATTGTTATCGTTGTAAAAATGTAGTTGAACCTTACATTTCTAAACAATGGTTTGTAAAAAATGAAATCGCAAAAGAAAGCATAGAAAAAGTTAATCTTGGTGGAAGCAAATTCTACCCTGCACATTGGATTAATAGTTTTAATGCTTGGATGAGGGATTTAAAAGATTGGTGTATTTCAAGACAACTTTGGTGGGGTCATCAAATTCCTGTGTATTACTGTGAATGCTCTCATGAATGGGCAAGCGAAGAAACTCCAAGTCAATGTCCAAAATGCCAAAGCACTAATTTCAAACAAGACCCTGATGTTTTAGATACTTGGTTTTCTTCAGGTCTTTGGGCTATGAGTACTTTAGGTTGGGGTAATAAAGACTGGGGTAAAAACACACTTTGGCATGAAGATGATTTAAAAGATTTTTATCCAAATTCTTTATTAATCACTGGTTTTGATATTTTATTTTTCTGGGTTGCTAGAATGATGTTTCAAAGCACTAATGCCTTAGGTGAACTTCCTTTTAAAGATATATATTTGCATGCTTTGGTTAAAGATGAACAAGGTAGAAAAATGAGCAAGTCTTTAGGTAATGTCATTGATCCTGTGCAAAGCGTGGATGAATACAGCGCTGATATCTTGCGTTTTACTCTTGCTCTTTTAGCTATCCAAGGTAGAGATATAAAGTTAAGCAATGACAAACTCATACAAGTTAGAAATTTTACCAATAAGCTTTATAACGCAAGTAAATTTTTACTCTTAAATGAAGAAAAATTTGAAGATTTAGATAAAAGTAAAATTCAAACTAACTTAGCAAAATACATGCTATCTCGTTTTGAAGTATGCGTAAAAGAAACAAGAGAAAATTTAGACAACTACCGCTTTAATGATGCGGCAAATACTTTGTATAGATTTTTCTGGGATGAATTTTGTGATTGGGGGATTGAACTTAGCAAGGCTGAAAAATCAAGTATAAAAGAACTTGGAAGTATTTTTAAAGAAGCATTAAAACTTTTAAATCCTTTTATGCCATTTATTAGTGAGTATTTATACCATGAGTTAAGTAAAACTTCTATCCAAACTCATGATTCTATAATGATTTCAAAATATCCTAAATTTAATTCTAGAAATGAAAAAATAGAAAAATTATTCAATATCATTATAGAAAGCATAGTGAGTTTACGCCGTGCAAAAACCCTAGTAGAGCTTGCAAATGCAAAAATTCAAAAAGCTTGTATAAAATTAAACGATGAGAGCTTAATGGGTGAGTTAAAAAATTACACTAATTTCATCTCAACACTTGCAAAATGTGAAAACATCGAGTTTATCAATACAAATTTAGAAAAATCCATTAGAGATGTAAGCGAGAATTTAGAAGTATTTATACCAACTCAAGATCTTGATTTAAGCGGTGTTTTAAATAGGCTTAATAGTCAAAAAACAAAACTTGAAAAAGAATTTAACAAGCTAGATGCTATGATGAAAAATGAAAAATTTATCTCTAATGCACCGGCTACGGTTGTTGAGCAAAATAAAACTCAACTTGAAAGCATTAAAACTCAACTTGAAAAAATCAATGATGAAATTTCTAATTTAGAAGGCTAATAAGTGATAAAAATACAAAATCTTAAAAAATATTATGGCAAAGAATTAGTTATAAATGATGTTTCTTTAGAAGTTAAAGAAGGGGAAATTTATGCTCTTGTTGGACACAGCGGGGCAGGAAAATCAACTTTGCTAAGATGTATTAATGGTTTAGAAAATTATCAAAGTGGTAGTGTGGAAGTTTTTGGTAAAGAAATAGCTACTTTAAAAGAAAAAGAGTTAAGAGTATTTAGAAAAGATATAGGGATGATTTTTCAGCATTTTGCACTTATGAGTAGAAAAAATGTATTTGAAAATGTAGCTATGCCTTTAGAAATTCATAATTTTGACAAAAGCACAATTCAAAAAAGAGTTAATGAACTTTTAGATCTTGTGGGACTTTTAGCTAAAAGCAAAGCTTATCCAAATGAGCTAAGTGGTGGGCAAAAACAAAGAGTGGCCATAGCTAGAGCCCTTGCTTTAAATCCTAAAATTTTACTAAGCGATGAAGCTACTTCTGCACTTGATCCAAATACTACAAATAACATTTTAGAACTTATTGCCACAATCAATCAAGAATTTAACATCAGTGTAGTATTAGTAACTCATGAAATGGAAGCAGTAAAACAAATAGCACAAAAGGCTGTATTGCTAGAGCATGGACAAATTATAGGTCAAGGGAAAATCGAGGATTTATTCTTAAAGCCAAGTGAAAAAATGCGTGAATTCTTAGGTGAGAGTGATTTTTTACCACTAAATGGAGTTAATGTGCGTTTATATTTTTGTAAAGAAAAAGCAAATCAAAGCATTATCACTCATATGGCTAGAAGTTTAAATATTGATTTTAATATAGTTTGGGGTAAGATAGAAAAACTAAACAACAATGCTTTAGGAAATTTGGTGATCAATATAGAAGCTAAAGATCAAGAAAGAGTTTTAAATTATTTACAAGAAAATGGCGTTATTTGGGAGCTTGTGTAATGAACTTAGAAACAATTTTGAGAAATTTTGAAAATATACTTTATCCAGCATTACTAGAAACTCTTTATATGAGTTTTACAGCCACTTTTTTAGCTTTTTTAATCGCGCTTATCCCTGCAATTGTGCTTACTATTACTGATAAAGGTGGCTTATGTGAAAACAAAAGCATTTATAGCGTGCTTGATTTTATCATTAATATTTTAAGATCTTTTCCATTTTTAGTACTTATTGTAGTTTTAAGTCCTTTTACAAAATATCTCATTGGTATTAGCATAGGAACAACTGCTACCATAGTACCACTTACCATAGGAATTGCGCCTTATTTGGCCAAAATGATTGAAAGTGCTTTTAAAGAAATTGATCCTGCTATCATTGAAGCAGCAAGATCTTATGGAGCTAGCAAAGCACAAATTATCTTTAAAGTTATGTTTAGCGAGGCTTTACCAAGTATTATTAATGGTATTACTTTAATTTTGATTATTGTTATTGGTTTTTCTGCTATGGCAGGAACTGTTGGTGGTGGTGGTTTAGGTGATGTGGCCATTCGCTATGGTTATGAGCGCTTTAGAACTGATATTATGATTCAAACTGTTGTGGTTTTAATTGTTTTAGTTCAAATCATACAATTTATAGGAAATATTCTTTATAAAATCACCAAAAGATAAACAATGAAACATAAACTTGGTATCTTACTAGCAGCGACTAAAAATTCAAGTTTTACCATAGGAACCTTGCTCATTAACATCATGGATGTTATGGGCGAAAAGGTAGATATATTTTATATTTTACATGATGGTTTTAGCTTGAATGATCAAAATATCATGCAAAAAATTGTTAAAAATAAAACAATTAAATTTATTCTTTTTACCCAAGAAGATTTTTTAACCACTCTTGATAAAAATCAAAACGATATTAATAATTTATTTTTCTTAAAAAGATGGACGCATATGGCTTTTGCAAGATTTGAAGCTTTTAAGTTTTTAGATGAATGCGAAAGTATTATCTATCTTGATTTTGATGTTTTACTTTTAAAAAGTATAGATGAACTTAGTAAATTAAGAGCTAGAAAATATCATTTTGGTGCAAGATTAGGTAAAACATTAATTCACACAGCACTGCCTTTAGAAAAAAAATATTTCAATAAGCGTGTATATCAAACAGGAATTTTAGTCTTTAACGATCTTATACCAAATCCTTTACAGTGTTATCAATTCATTTATAATTATCTTTCACAAAATACTAAAAATTGGCAAGATCAAGGAATTTTTTCCTTAATGGTTTATGAAAATCACTTTAAAGTCAAAGATTTAAAAGACAAATATACGGGAAGTACTCATTACCTTACAAATCTTACACAAAATGCTTCTATAGTTCATGCTTGTGGCACCAACAGTCGTTTTTGGAATAGTAAATTTTGCAATCAAACATGGCCTAAATGGCAAGAATATTATGAAAAATGGTTAAAATTTGGAGGAAGTAAATATATAGGCTCTTTTCACAAAGACAACAAGCAATCCATCCAACGCACAAGATATCATTTATCATACAAACTAGGTTATGCCTTTATAGAGTGTGCTAAGAATAAGAAAAAAATTCCTTTTTTACCTTTTACTCTACTAAAGATTTATTACAAACACACAAAACTAGCTAAACAATACCAAAAAGATTTGAAAACAAAACCTTACCTTAAACTTCCACCTTTATCAAGCTATGATGATTACAAAAGCGAAGGTATTAAAAATCAAAATACTTATTCTTATAAAATTGGAAAAGCCCTTATTAATGCTCAAAAAAGTTGGTATAAAGGTGGTTATATAAAATTTATAAAAGAACTTAAATGCTTTTCTAAAGAATATAAAAACAAACAAAAATAAAACTTTTCTCATCTTATTAATATTTTTACAATATAATCAAACATTTTAAAAAACTATAAAAAAGGAGTTAATATGAAATTGTTAAAACTGCTCGCTGCAAGCACAATTTTAGGTGCAAGTTTATTTGCTAATGAAGTTATCACTGTAGGTGCAACACCTGTCCCTCATGCTGAAATTTTAGAACAAACTAAAGATTTATTAAAAAAAGAAGGTTACACATTAGAAATTAAAGAATTTAATGATTATGTTTTACCAAATCTTAGTACAGATAGTAAAGAACTTGATGCAAATTTCTTCCAACATCAACCTTATTTGGATGAGTTTAATGCCAATAAAGGCACAAAATTAATTAGCGTTGCAAAAGTTCACATCGAACCAATGGCTGTTTATTCTAAAAAATATAAAAATATCCAAGATCTTCCACAAAATGCTACTATAGCTGTACCAAATGATCCAACAAATGAAAGCAGAGCTTTAGATATTATCGCTAGTACTAAACTAGTTAGTTTTAAAAATAGCGCATTAAAAACTCCACTTGATATTAAAGATAATCCAAAAAACATCAAATTTAAAGAGTTAAAAGCAGCACAACTTCCAAGGGCTTTAGATGATGTTGATTTTGCAGTGATTAATTCAAACTATGCTTTATCAGCAAATTTAAATCCCGTAAAAGATTCTATTTTAATAGAAAGTAAAGAAAGTCCTTATGCAAATATCTTAGTAACTACACAAGATAATAAAGACAATCCTAAAATCAAAGCTTTAATAAAGGCTTTGCAAAGTCAAAAAGTAAAAGATTTTATCAATGAAAAATACCAAGGTGCCGTAGTTCCTGCATTTTAAAACAAACCTTGAGTTTAAAACTCAAGGTTATTTATTTTTTAATAAGTTCTGTGGTAATTTTAGCTATTTCTAATTCTTCTTCTGTTGGAACAATTAAAATTTTAATTTTAGAGTCTTTTTTACTAATCTCACCATTTCTAAGTTGTGTATTTTTATCTAAATCTATATCAAATCCCAAATGCGCTAGTCTTTGACAAACTTTTGCTCTAACAATATTATCATTTTCTCCAATGCCAGCTGTAAAAATCAACGCATCGACTCTAGGTAAAATCGCAAAATATGAGCCAATATATTTACTCAAACGATAACAAAACATATCAAGAGCAAGTCTTGCTTTTTCGTTATTTTCTTCAATTTGCGCTTCAATATCTCTAAAATCATTAAACCCACAAATTCCATAAACACCACTTTTTTTATTCATTATAGTATCTAAATCAGATGGATTTAAATTTAATTCTTTTGCTAAAAATGGCAATACAGCAGGATCAATATCACCACATCTAGTTCCCATAATCAAACCTTCTAGTGGAGTAAAACCCATAGAAGTATCTACGCATTTTCCATTTTCTATAGCACAAACACTCGCACCATTTCCAAGGTGAGCACTAATTGCATTAAATTCATTAATATTTTTATCAAGTATATGTGCAGCTTGTTTACTTACATAAGAATGTGAAGTACCGTGAAAGCCGTATTTTCTAACTTGGTGTTTTTCATAAAACTCATAAGGCAAAGCATACATATAAGCATAATCAGGCATGCTTTGATGAAAAGCTGTGTCAAAAACTGTCACATTGGGAACTTTTGGAGCTGCTTTTATCATAGTTTTAATACCTATTAAATGTGCAGGATTATGTAAAGGTGCTATATGAGAAACCCTATCAATTTCTTTTAAAATTTCATCATCTACTAAACAATGTTTAGTTAAATTTGGACCTCCATGAACTATCCTATGTCCACACCCATCAAGCTCATTTAAATCATGTAAAATTCCACTTTGAGCAAATAATTCATTTACTAATTCAATACCTTGCTCATGATCTTTAATTGCTAATTCTTTTTGGTATTTTTGACCACTTTTTAGATCTTTTAGTTCTATTTTAGAGCTTTGCTCGCCTATTTTTTCCACTAAACCAGATGCTAGGGCTTCATCTTTTTCAAAAAGCTTAAATTTAATTGAAGATGAACCTGAATTTAAAACTAATATTTTCATTTTTCTCCTTATTCTTGTGCTTGAATAGCACTTAAAATCACAGTATTAACAATATCTTCCACCAAGCAACCTCTACTTAAATCATTAATTGGCTTTTTAAGACCTTGTAAAATCGGGCCAATAGCTAAAGAATTTGCTGTTCTTTGCACTGCTTTATAGCAAATATTTGCCGCATTTAAATCAGGAAACACATATACATTTGCCTTTCCTGCTACTTTAGAATTTGGCATTTTACTTTTTGCTGTTAGCATATCATATGCTGCATCAAATTGTATAGGACCTTCTAGCTCAAGTTGAGGATATTTTTCTTTAGCTATTTTAGTAGCTTCTTTAATTGCATCCACGCTAACCCCGCTCCCACTATCTCCACTAGAATATGAAAGTAAAGCCACTTTAGATTCAAGTCCAAAAGCCTTAGCACTATTTGCACTCACATAAGCAATTTCAGCAAGTTGTTCAGGGGTTGGATTTGGCATAACAGCGCAATCAGCAAAAACCAAAACCTTATCTTCTAAAGACATAAAAAACATACCAGAAACCAAACTCACATCAGGTTTTGTTTTGATAATTTGCAAAGCAGGACGAATAGTTTCAGCAGTAGTTGTACTTGCACCACTTACCATAGCATGGGCTTTTTGAGTATGTACAAGTAAAGTCGCAAAATAAGTTTTATCTTGCACGAGTTTTTTAGCTTCTTCTTTACTCATACCTTTACTTTTTCTAGCTTCATATAAAAGTTCTTCAAATTCTTCATTATATTGAGAATTTTTAGGATTTATAATACGCACACCATCGATATTGATATTTAAACTATTAGCTTTCGCACAAATTTCATTGCTATCACCTAGCAAAATCAAATCAACAATTTCATTTTGTATTAAAAATTCACTAGCTTTTAATACTCTTTCATCAAAACTTTCAGGTAAAACTACTATTTTTTTATCTGCTTTTGCTTTTTCAAAAAGCTCATAAGAAAATCTTGCCTGAGTTTTATAAGTATATTCTTGTAATAAATCTTGAGTAAAATCTTCATTTTCTTTTAACAAAACAAAGTCGCTAAGCTTTTGGCTTAGTAAAAAATTTAACATAGTATAATTTTCATCTTGACTTTTTGCATACAATGGAGCGTTTAGCTCTTTAGCTAAGGCTATATTTAAACTTAAATCCCCCATCAAGCCAAAATCATCTACTCCAACTACTATAGTAAAATCATTTTCTTTTTTTGTTTTCTCAAAATCTTCAATAATCTTTTTAAAAAAATCATTTAAATTTTGAGTGAATTTACCTTGATACTCATTTTTTTCAAAACTACTAAAAAAATCTATTTTAAGATTTCTTTTTGTGCAAAATGAAGTAATTTTTTCTTTATTTTTTTCACAAAAAACAGGAAAGTAAAAAGCTATTTTACCTCGTACCTTTTCTAAACACTGCTGCAAAAATTTTTCATCAATGCAGTTTAACAAAAACATAGATTTCATTTTTTCCTCTTTATTTAACAAAATAATTGTTTTTTATAATATAATTATTTTAAAATTCATCATAATAATATAAGGTTATAAAGCTATGAAATTTAAAAATGTTAATTTTTACTTGTTACCTTTTGTAATGTTTGGCTGTAGTGCCACAGTTGATCCACATATTAATATGAAACCACCTACTTATGTAGAAGAACTAGCTCCTAAGCAAAATCATAATACTCAAAGCAATCCTGGATCGCTGTTTGGTAAAGGAGATAACCCTTTATTTTCTGATAAAAAAGCAATGAATGTAAATGACTTGGTAACCGTAGTCATTAGAGAAAATGCTACACAAAATTCACAAGGCTCTAAATCTACAAGCAAAAACAACAATGTAAATTTAGGCGGTGGACAAATAACTACAGGTGCCGGACTTAGCAAAGTTAGAGATTTTGTTAATGACTATACAAATATAGGCTATACCACAGCAAGTACTTCACAATATCAAGGCACAGGAAGCCAAACTAGAAGTGAAAATTTCCAAACTACAATTTCTGCTAGAGTAATTAAGGTTTTATCTAATGGAAATTATTTTATAGAAGGAAGTCGTGAGCTTTTAATCAATGGAGAAAAACAAATCATTCAACTAAGCGGGGTTATAAGACCTTATGATATTTCTCAAGATAATATGATAGATAGTAAATATATAGCTGATGCAAAAATTCTTTATAAAACTGAAGGCGATATAGACAAATCTACACGCAAGCCTTGGGGGACAAAATTTATGGAGACCATTTGGCCTTTTTAATAAGCTAAATGGTTTTACATAAAACTTGGTGCATCATTGGAAAATAAAATCAAATCCCCATTTTGAGTTAATCTTGATAAAGTTTGCACAAGTTGAGATTTTTCTTTCAATACATAAAAATCTAATGTGATATGTTTTTGTAAAATCACACTATTAGTCTCTGAAGTAATAATCACAAAATCAAAACATTCATTAATAATTTTACATAATTTTATATTTTCTTCTTCATTAACTTCAACTATACCAGGAGTTACCAAAACTCTTCTTCCTTGATAGCTTTTACAAAGCTCATAGCTTTGACTCATACCCTTAAAATTTCCATTAAAGCCATCATCTATGATAAATTTAGGCTCTTTAGAAATCACTTGCAAGCGATGTTCTACTGCCTTTAAATTCGATACGCTTTTTGTAATATTTTCTATTTTAATTCCTAAATAATATGCAAGCAAAATACACACGCTAATATTATAAGCATTAAAAGCACCTAGTAAATTTGCATGAAAGTCATAAATACTATCATCTAATCTTATTTTAAAATCCAATCCTTCCAAACTTGCCCTAACATCACTTAAATACTCATCATAAAATTCATTTTCATATAAGGTGCTTGAGTGTAAAAAGTATTTTTCCAAACGCTTGGATTTTAAAGCTTGCAACTTAGCTTTGCGGATATTATCTTGAGTTTTAAAATATTCCAAATGCGCCAAACCAATCTCACCTACTATGCAAATTTGAGGATTTAAAAACTCTGTAATTTCTAAAATATCATTTTGCTCTCTTGCACCAGCTTCTACGATATAAATTTCAGTATTATTTTCCAAATTTTCATTGATATCTTTTACTATACCCATAAAAGTATTAACACTTCTTGGAGTCTTATAGCACTTAAACTCATCTTTTAAAAGTTCGTATAAAAAATTTTTTATACTTGTTTTTCCAAAACTTGCAGTTATTAGAATAATTTTTAAATTTGGATTATCACAAATCTTTTTACTTGCTTTTTTTATAAAACTTTTCTGATTAATTTTTTCCACAAAAAAGCTTAATAAAAATGTAACTACTAAAGCTTCTAAACCGATCCAAAAAAATGGTATAAATATCAAGCTAAAAAGCGACAAAAATAAAAAATAACGCTTAATCCTAGCAGTAAAAACTAACTTTTTATCTAAATTTTTATATAAATATCCACCATATAGTAAAGATAGAGCAAAAACTATAAAATATAAATAAAAATTTCCACTATATAAAGAAAATACAAAAGCAAAATAAGGAATTATTAAAAAATACAAATGCCATAAAGGTTTGGGAAAGTGTAAAATTATGCGTGAAAATTTATAAGAGTACCATTGTAAGGCTAAAATCAGATAAAATCCAAGTAAAAAATTTAAACTTAAAAAAGCTATCATACTAATCATTTTTAAAAAATTCCTCATGTATTTTTTCATTTATAAAATCAGCATGTTTTAAAAAGAAAAAATGATCCCCATCTAATGCAAAAAATTTCCCTTTTTGTGCTAAAGAATGGATAATTGCTCCGCTTTTTAAAGGTGTAGCCTTATCTTCATTACCCCAAAAAATCAAAATAGGGTTTTTAAGCTTTTGAAATTCATTTTCTAAATTTTCATTAACAACCTTTTTAAAGGTTTCATACATCACTTCATTCATGCCTTGAGCGTCTTTACTAATAAAAAATTTCCTCCAAAAATCCCCATAAGGGAGATTTTTCAAAATTTTAAACAAGGCTATTTTAAACTTCACTTTAAAACTTTTTGGTAAGACCACGCCTGCACTAGAAAGCAAAATCAAACCTTGAAAATTAGCATTTTGGCACATAATAGTCGCAACTTTTCCGCCAAAAGAATGCCCCATTAAGTAATCTGTTTTTTGCTCAATTGTAGTTAAAAAGTCTTCTACAACCTTTGCATAAGCATAAGAATCCATAGGTGCGTCTATACTTGAATTTCCAAAACCAGGTAAATCTAAATAAATTTGCTTAAAATCACTCAAAGGCTTTTCAAAAGCTTGCTTCATAAGCTCTTTATTAGCACCCCAACCATGCAAAACAAGAATTGTTTTTTCGCATTTTGGATTGATGATTTCATAACTTAAATTATAAAAATACCCATTAGAATATACTCTAGTTTTTGCCATTTCTAGCCTTTTTTATCTTTGTAAATCTTTTCTAAAAGCATCACAGCTTCATTTAAACGCTCATATTCTTCAAAGTTCAAAAGTACAGCTTCAAATTTATTGTTTTTTACAATCACCACTCTACCATTTTCACTTTTTTTTGTTTTTTCAAGCATAGTGCTGAAATTTCTTACCACTTCAGTTGCAGTATAAATTTCATCTTTGCTAAAAGTAGCCATGGTTATAGCTTACCTTTTTGTCCATTAATACTATGAATAAAAGCATAATCAATCTTAATTTGCTTTTCAAATTCTATATTTTTAGCTAGACTATTAATTACATTAGTAAAATCTTCAAATAAATAATTTGCTAAAGATCCTGGATTTGGATTGATCTCATTTAAATAAACCTCATCATCTATCACAAAAAAATCACAGCGAATCAAAGCTCCTTTAAATAAAGGATTATAAATTCTAGTAAAATTATCCCTTAATTTTTGTTTTAATTCTTCACTAATCTTTGCTTCACTTACTTTAGAACTTTCTGAAAAACCTAAATATTTTTGTTCAAAATCTAAAATTTCATTTTTTCTAGGCTCTTCAATAATAGAAAATTCCATTTTTTCATCTATCATACAACCTGCTAAGTTATATTCTTTAATATTACTTACAAATTGTTCTATCACAACATCCTCATCAAATTCAAAAGCAACATCTTTGGCATACTTAAGCTCGCTTTCATCTTTAACTATGCTTATACCTATACTACTACCTAATCTTGCAGGCTTTAAAATACAAGGAAAATCCAAAGATACATTTTGCTCTTTATGCAAATTTAAAACCTTATAATCAAGTGTTTTCACCCCTACGCTTTGTGCATAAAGTTTAGTTAAAACCTTATTAAAAGATAAAACACTAGCTTCTATGCGTGGGCCTATGTATTTTATACCATAAAAATCAAACAAAGCAGCTATTTTGCCATCTTCACCATCTTTTCCATGTATGATATTTATCGCTATATCAATGTCAAGTTTTTTCTCACCTAACATAGTTTTTATAAAAAACCCACCCTGCTTTAGCACCAAGGCTTTTTCTTTTTTATAAGCACCGCTGCTAAAAGTTTTTGCATTCATTTTTTCTTCATCTATAAGAAAAAATTCCTTATTTTTATCACAAAATATAAATTTTTTTTGTGCTTTAAGTACTTTTTTTAATACCACAGCACTTACAATGCTAATTTCATGCTCATAAGAATTTGCACCAAAAATTACACCATATATCATTATATTTTTCCTTTTATTATGCTAATTTTTTCAAAGCCTCTTTAATAAGCTCACTAGTATTTTTACTCTCACAAGTTCTTAAAACCTTTAAAATATTTTCTTGTTTAAAACCAAGTGAAAGTAAAGCTGCCAAAGCTTGTGCTTGGTCTTGATTAGAATTTTCTATATTGATTTTTGCATCACTTAACTCAGCTATAATTCTTTTTGCACTTTTTGGACCAATACCAGGAACTTTTTTAAATACATTCTCATCGCCATTTTGTAAAGCCGCATAAAAAGTATTAGTATCTAAGCTTGAGCAAAGTGCCATAGCAGTAGTTGCTCCTATACCACTAATTTTGATTAATAATTCAAACATTTTTTGCTCATTTATATCTAAAAATCCATATAATTTATGAGAGTCTTCTTTGATAATTTGTGTGATTAAAAACTCAATCTTTTGATCTTTTTCAAAATTACTTGAGCAAAAAAGCGAAACAAAAACACCATAACTTACCCCACTTGAAGTTTTCAAAACTACAAAAGTAGGTTCTTTTTTACTCACTATTCCTTCAATTGCCACTATCATTTAGTTTCTTCCTTGTAATTACTAATAGCACGAATTTCAAAAAGTTCCATCTCATTTTCTGTATTAATTTTTTGAAGCTCAAAACATTGAATTTTTTCTTCATCATGAGGATAATAGCTTAATTCTTTTCTAGGATTTAACAAAATGAATTTAATTTCATTTAAATCCATCCATTTTCCACTTTTATTAATAATCTTAGATTTTAAAAGTTTTTCTTGAATTTTCTTAAGCTTTTCCATATTTGCTTTTTCTTCTTCTTTTAAAGATTCTATTTTATTGGCAAAAATACTTAGATTTTCAATCTTTTGATTAAAATCTTTAATAGTAGCTTTATAAGCTTGCGGTATAGCTCTTTTTGCACTCATTAATTCTTTTACTTTTTGCTGTAAAATTCGTATGGAGTCTTTACTTATATTGATTGTGTGTTTAGTCTCTTCTATTTCTTTAGCTAAATTTTCTTGTTCTTTTTTCAATCCATCAACATGTATTAGTATCTCTTCTCCGCTTTTTTCTTCTCCAAAAGCTTTAAGATCTTGAATTATAAATTTATTTCCACTGCCTTGAATTTTTTCAACATGGATTAAACTTTTAGCACTACATAAACAATTTCCGCCGAGTTCTTGTATGTAAATTTCATCAGCAATAATCTCTCCACCCATAGCCTTTTTAATATTTACTTTTTTAGCCTTGATAGAGCCATTTTCCAAAGTTTCAGCAAAAACCTCCTCAGCCTCACAATATCCTCTTAAGATATTAACCTCAACCTTTTGTCCTATGATAGTGCTTTTATGATGCATATTGCCTTTAAGAATTATTTTTTTACCTCTTAAAACAGAATCTTGAGCCATATTACCAGTAACTTCTAATTCCTGAGCCTCAACAGTAATTCTAGGACCTATTGCATCTTCTAGAGTGTTTGTATTTTTAATCACAATAATAACTTGCTTATCAAAACCCGCCCAAATAGAACCTGTACTTTTAAAATCAACTTTACTAAATTCTAAATAATTTTCTATCTCATAAATGGATTTTCTTTGTATAATAAAACCATCTTTTTTAGCAATATATTTTATACTCTCATCATCTTCTTTAACTTCAAATTTATCAGAACAAACAACTTTTTCTTTATTTATTTTTGGTGGAAGTGCTTTTAAAATTTTAAATCTTAAATCCTTGCCATCGCTACCCTCTTTTGGCTTGATTCTCTCAATAGCCACCTCATCTTTTCCTATAGGTGCTACATAGTTTCTATTCATCACATCATTATACTTTTTTAGATTTTCTAAATAATGATATTTTATTTCTTCATTTGTAGGCTCTTGCGGATTAATTCCTTTACATACTTCAAATTCAACTTCAAAATCAAATTTTTGCTTCTCTTTAACCTTAGCATTAAAATCAATAATTTGCTTTTTAAAATCAAAAATTCTAAGCCCAAGCAAATATTTTTCTTTTATCATCACTTTATAAATAGCTTCTAAAAGCTCTAGTGCTAATTTATCATGAAAAGTAATAGTTTCACTAGCTCTAACGCTGGCTTTTAATAAAGTACAAAGCTCGTTAGTATGTAAACTAACTTCAAAAGTTGAAATGCGTGCAAATTTTTTAAAATAAATTTCTATTTTATATTCTTGTTCTATATTTAATTCATGATTTAAAAATTTCTCATCTTCTTCAAAAATTTTCAATTCTTTTTCATTAACTTTTATCCATTCTTGATTATCATAAGTATAAGAAGTACTAAAACTTAACAACCTAAAATCAAGTTCATCAACTTCACATTTATTTTCAGAAGCAAATATTAAAAGCTCTCTATAAGGGTCTTTAGTGTATAAAATTTTCTTTTCTTCCATAGCTTAAGCTTCCTTATTATATATAAAATTTTGATTTTAGCAAAAATAAAATCAAAATTTAGTTAAAATTAGCTCTATTAAAAATTTTATAATACTCAAACTAATGTTTAAAGAATGAAAACTAATGAGAAAAAATATTGTTTTTAAAAATTTCATCATCAATGCCTTAGGAATTTTATTTTCTAGAATTATGGGCGTTTTAAGAGATATTGTTTTAGCTTTGTACTTAGGAGCTGGAATTTATAGCGATATTTTCTTTGTGGCTTTAAAAATGCCTGCTTTTTTTAGAAGAATTTTTGCAGAAGGGGCCTTTGGACAAGCTTTTTTACCAAGTTTTTTAAAAGCAAGTAAAAAAGGTGCTTTTTGTATAAATGTTTTATTGCAATTTAGTATTATAGTGTTTTTAACCTGTATTTTAGTGAGTTTTTTTGCTGAATTTTTTACAAAGATTTTTGCTTTTGGCTTTAATAAAGAAACAATTATCTTGGCTGCGCCTTTGGTTTCTATTAATTTTTGGTATTTGTTTTTTATTTTTTTGGTAACTTTTTTAGGCTCTTTATTAAATTATAAACAAAATTTTTTCATCACTTCTTTTTCTGCTTCATTTTTTAATCTTTTTGTTGTGATTGCAGGTTTTTTTGTCAATCAAGATGAGCCTTTAGAGGCCTTGTATTATTTTTCATATGCGACTGTCTTAAGTGGTTTAGCTCAACTTATATGGCATATTTTTGCTTTAAAAAATACTAGAATTTTAAAAAGCATGTATTTAAGCATAAAACTTAAAAAAACAAAGACCAATTTAGATAAATTTCATTCTACTTTTACCCATGGACTTTTAGGCTCTTCGGCAAATCAAATTAGTTCATTATTAGATACTACTATAGCTAGTTTTTTAATGGCTGGAAGTATTTCGTATTTGTATTATTCTAACAGAGTTTTTCAGCTTCCTTTAGCTCTTTTTGCAATCGCTCTAAGTCAAGTAAGCTTTCCAAAAATACTAAGACATTTAAAAGCAAATGAAGAACAAAAAGCCTTAGCTTTTATGCAAAAAGCTTTTGAATATTTAAGCGTGCTTTTGATTTTAGCTAGCATAGTAGGGATTATTTTAGCTAAAGAAATTGTAGAGTTTTTATTTCAAAGAGGAAATTTTAATCAAGAAGATACAAAAATCACTGCATTTTTATTACAAGCTTATCTTTTAGGACTTTTACCTTTTGGTTTGCAAAAACTTTTTTCTTTATGGCTTTATGCTAAATTTAAACAAAAAATAGCCGCTGTAATAGCCTTTAAAACACTTTTTATATCAGCATTTTTTAGTATAGTGATTATTTTACTTATCAAAGAAGAAGCTTATAAGAGCTTAGGCATTGCATTAGCTTCATCTATTAGTGCTTTTTATTTATTATATGCCAATATAAAAGAATTTGGCTTTAAAAATCTTTGGGGTATTTTTAGGATTAAATTTTGGCTTATTAGTATAGTATTTTTAAGTTTATTTGCTCTAAGCTTATTTGAAATTAAAGATATTTTAATACAATTTTTAATTGAAATTTATCATTTTTTTAAAGGTTTATTTTAATGGTTTTTTTTGATAGTGTTTTAAAGAAAAAATGTGAATTTATCCCAAATGAGGCAAAAAAAGCAAACATTTATCTATGCGGGCCTACTGTATATGATGATGCACATTTAGGACATGCAAGAAGTAGTGTTTGTTTTGATTTTTTAAGAAGAGTTTTACTAGCAAGTGATTATGAAGTGATTTTTGCTAGAAATTACACTGATATTGATGATAAAATTTTAAAAAAAATACAAGAAAGTGGTAAAAGTTTAGAAGAAATTACAAATTTTTATATTAAAAGATATGAAGAAGATATGCAAGCGCTTAATATCTTAGAACCTAACTTTAAGCCAAAGGCCACAGCTTATATTGAGCAAATGATTATATATATAGAAAAGCTTTTAGAGTTAAACCTAGCTTATAAACTTGAAGATGGGATTTATTTTGATACCAGCAAAGATGATAAATACTTTTATATCTCTAAAAGAAATTTAGAAGATAATCAATCACGCTTAGAAGAAAGCGTGGCTAAAAAAAATGATAGCGATTTTGTTTTATGGAAATTTGATGAAAAATTTTATCCTGCAAGTTTTGGCAAAGGAAGACCAGGCTGGCACACAGAATGTGTTGTGATGATAGAAAGTATTTTTAAAGATAAACTTGACATTCATGCAGGAGGCATAGACTTACTTTTTCCTCATCATGAAAATGAAGCTTGTCAATGTCGTTGTAAAAACAATCATGAGCTGGCTAATTTTTGGCTGCATAATGGCTTTGTGCAAATTAATGGTGAAAAAATGAGCAAAAGCTTAGGAAACAGCTTTTTTCTAAAAGATTCTTTAAAGCTTTTTAGTGGAGAGGTTTTGAGATTTTATCTTTTAAGTGTGCATTATAGAGCACATTTTAACTACGCTTTAGAAGACTTACAAGCTGCTAAAAAAAGACTTGATAAATTTTACCGTTTAAAAAAACGCTTAAATTTAAATGCTTTTATAGATGAAAAAACTACCATAGAAAGTGAAGTAGCTAAAAATATCTTAGAAGTTTTAAATGATGATTTAAATGCCTCTAAAGCCTTGGCTTTACTTGATGAGTTTATCAATGAAAGTAATATTTACTTAGATCAAAACCTAAAAGACAAAGCTTATAAAATACAATTAGAAAAAACCTTAAAAGAACTCGCTTTTATTTTTGGTATAGGTTTTATGGATACTATAAAATATTTTCAATTTGGCATTAGTGAAGAAAAATGTCAGGAAATAGAAGAAAAAATCGCTCTACGCAACAAGGCAAAGCAAGAAAAAAACTATGCCTTAGCAGATCAAATTCGTGATGATTTAGCTAAAGAGAATATTCTTTTAATGGATACACCAAATGGTGTGGTATGGGAGAAAAATGGATAAAAATTACAAAGAAATGAAGCTTAAAGAGGTTTTTACTCGCTTTAAGCCTTATTATAAAGATTATTGGTTTTATTTTGTTTTAGCTATTATTGGCATGCTTTTAACTAGTGGTGGAACGGCAGCTAGTGCATACATCATAGAGCCTATTTTAAATAAAATTTTTATAGAAAAAAATGTTGATTTGCTTTATTATATGCCTTTGCTTGTTGTTTTAATTTATGCTTTAAAAAATCTTGGTGCTTATATGCAAGTTTATTATATATCTTATGTTGGGACAGATATTTTAAGAAGATTAAGAGAATTAGTTCTTGGCAATCTTTTGCGCTTAGATATGAGCTTTTTTCATAAATACAGAAGTGGAGAATTAATCAGCAGATGTACTTCTGATATTGGAGCTTTACAAAATATAGTTTCTACTATAATACCTGAAATTTTAAGAGAAAGTTTAACCGCGATTGGACTTTTAAGTGTGGTAATTTATCAAAGTCCAAAACTTGCTTTTTTTGCTTTAGTTATTTTACCTTTAGCAATTTACCCTCTTGCTATTTTTGCTAAAAAGATCAAAAAAATAGGACGCAATACTCAAGAAAAAAATTCTGATCTTACTTCAAGATTAAGTGAAATCTTTTCTAATATAGAACTTATTAAAGCTTCTAATGCAGGTAAAAATGAAATGCAAAAATTCAGCCAAACTAATAGCGAAGTTTGCAAACTTTCCTTAAAAGGCATTAGAATTGAAGCTTTAAGTAGCCCTTTAATGGAATCTATGGGTTCAATTGGCTTTGCAATAGTAATTATAATAGGTGGTAAAGAAGTAATTGATGGAAGTTTAAGCATAGGTTCTTTTTTTAGCTTTACTACAGCTTTATTTATGGCTTATACTCCTATTAAAAGACTTTCTTCACTTTATACAAGATTGCAAAATGCAGTAGCAGCTAGTGAGAGAACTTTTTATCTAACTGATTTAGAACCACAAATTAAAGGTGGTGATGAAAAACTTGCAGAAAACATCCAAAATATTCATTTTAAAAATGTCTCTTTAAGCTATCAAAAAGATAAAATGGTATTAAAAGATGTAAATTTTTCTTTTGATAAAGGAGAAATTCTAGCCTTAGTTGGATCAAGTGGTGGAGGAAAATCTTCTATTATCAATCTTTTGATGTATTTTTTTGAAAAAGATAGTGGTGAGATTTTAATCAATCAAAAAGACATTAGCTCTTTTGATATTATTAGTTTAAGAGAAAATATTTCTTTGGTAACTCAAAATATTTATATATTTAATGACACTATAGCTCAAAATATTGCTTATGCTAAAGAATATAACAAAACACGCGTGATAGAAGTTTTAAAACAAGCTAATGCTTATGATTTTGTCCAAGAACTTGGTGGTATACATACTGAATTAAAAGAACATGGAAAAAATCTCTCCGGCGGACAAAAACAACGCATTGCCATAGCAAGGGCTTTATATAAAAATCCTCAAATTTTAATTTTTGATGAAGCAACTTCAGCACTTGATAATGAAAGTGAAAAAGCCATAGTAAGAACTATAGAAAGCTTAAAAAAAGATCGCTTAATACTCATCATCGCTCATAGACTTAGCACTATAGAAAATGCTGACAAAATTGCTGTGCTTGATAAAGGAAAAATAGCTTCTATAGGAAATGATGCTTATTTAATGCAACATTGTGAAATTTATCAAAAATTAAAACAAAAAGTACAAAAAACTGATAAAGTTAAAGAAAATGAAAACTAAGAATTATCATTTTTTTAGTAAAATATGCTATTTTGTAAAAAAGGAAAAATATGACTTATGAAAGTTTAAAACCTTTAATATATAAATTAGATCCAGAAAATGCCCATGCTTTAGCTGAATTTAGTATGCGAACGCTAGATTGTATATTTCCTGGAGGGCTTAGTTTTTTTGCAAAAGATTGTATAATAAATGATGAAATTTTAAATCAAGAAATTTTTAATTTAAATTTTTACAATCCTGTGGGCTTAGCAGGTGGCTTTGATAAAAATGCAACTATGATAAGACCGCTAAGTGCTTTAGGTTTTGGCTTTTTAGAATATGGAACTTTCACCCCAAAACCTCAAAATGGCAACGAAAAACCTAGACTTTTTAGACTTGTTGAACAAGAAAGTATTCAAAATGCTATGGGTTTTAATAATAAAGGTAAAGATGCTATCGCAAAAGAAGTAAAAAAAGTCTATCCTTTTAGCATACCTTTAGTAGCAAATATAGGCAAAAATAAAATCACTCCAAATGAAGAAGCTATTAATGATTATATTATTTTATTAAAAGAATTTAAAGATTTGTGCGATTTGTTTGTGATTAATATATCCTCTCCAAATACCAAAAATTTAAGAGATTTACAAAGTGAGGAATTTGTAAGCACCTTATTTAATCAAGCAAAAGAAATCACAAAAAAACCTGTGATTTTAAAAATTGCTCCAGATATGAGTATAGATAGTGCAATTTCACTTTGCAAAAGTGCTATTAGTGCAAAAGCTGATGGTATTATCATGGCAAATACTAGTATAGATTATTCTTTAATTGATAATACAAGAACCTTTGGTGGAATTAGTGGTAGATTAATCACTCAAAAAAGTGCGACATTTTTTAAAGAAGTAGCTAAAGAAATTTATCAAGATACTATTTTAATAGCAAGCGGTGGTATAGATAGTGCTGAACTTGCTTATGAACGCATTAAAAATGGAGCTAGTTTGGTTCAAATTTATACAGCTATGATTTTCAAAGGACCAAGCATTGTTAAAAATATCAATCAAGGATTAATTGAACTTTTAAAACAAGATGGTTTTAATCATATTAGTCAAGCTATAGGAGTTAATTTTAAATGATTAATTATAAAAAAATCACCCTTGAAAATGAACTTGAAATTTACACTTTACCTGTAAATAAAAAAAGCGGGGTTATAAGTGTAGATATTTTTTATAAAGTTGGCTCAAGAAATGAAAAAATGGGAAAAAGCGGCATAGCTCACATGCTTGAACATTTAAATTTTAAAAGTACAAAAAATTTAAAAGCAGGCGAATTTGATGAGATAGTCAAGGGTTTTGGTGGAGTGGATAATGCAAGTACTGGTTTTGACTATACGCATTATTTTATAAAATGCTCTAGTGAAAATTTAGACAAATCTTTGTGGCTTTTTGCTGAATTAATGCGTAATTTAAATTTAAAAGATGATGAGTTTCAGCCTGAAAGAAATGTAGTTTTAGAAGAAAGGCGTTGGAGAACTGATAATAATCCTTTAGGATATTTATATTTTAGATTATACAATCATGCCTTTTTACATCATCCATATCATTGGACTCCAATAGGCTTTTTTAAAGATATACAAAATTGGAAAATAGGAGATATACAAGATTTTCATCAAACTTTTTATCAACCCAAAAATGCTATTTTGCTTGTGAGTGGCGATATTAATGAAGATGAAGTTTTCAATCTTGCTAAAAAACATTTTCAAGATATAAAAAACACCAAAGAAATCCCTATAGTTCATGAAAAAGAACCTGAACAAGATGGTGCTAAACGCGTGATCTTGCACAAAGAAAGCGATACACAACTACTAGCACTTGCATACAAAATTCCTGCATTTAATCATGAAGATATGCCAAAACTTTGCGCATTGAGTGAGCTTTTAGGAAATGGAAAAAGTTCTTTAATAAGTGAAATTTTAATTGATAAATTAGAACTAATCAATGAATTTTATGCCTATGCAAGTGAAAATATAGATGAGAATTTATTTATATTTATTTGTGTTTGTAATGAAGATATAAAAGCAGAAGATGTTGAAAAAGAGCTTTTGAAAATTCTTGAAGATGTAAAAAATGCCAAATTTGATGATGCTATCATGGAAAAAATCAAAAATACCGTAAAAAGTGATTTTATTTTTTCACTAAGCAATGCAAGTAGCGTTGCAAATATTTATGGATCTTATCTTGCAAAGGGTGATTTAAAACCTTTGCTTGATTATAAAAAAAATATAGAAAATCTAAGCAAAGATGATTTAATTCATTGTGCTAGAAAATACTTCAATGAAGACAAATCTACAACAATAATCTTAAAAAGGGGTGAAAATGGACAATAACATCATCATAGGAGCAATGACAGCTTTAATAACTCCGTTTAAAAATGGAAAATTAGATGAGCAAACTTACCATAAACTCATCAAAAGACAAATCGCAAATGGAATTGATGTAGTAGTGCCTGTTGGAACAACCGGAGAAAGTGCCACCTTAACCCATGAAGAACATAGAATTTGTATAGAAATAGCACTAGATGCATGCAAAGGAAGTTCTTGTAAGGTTTTAGCAGGAGCAGGAAGCAATGCCACACATGAAGCTGTAAGTTTGGCTAAGTTTGCACAAGAGCATGGAGCTGATGGAATTTTAAGCGTTACTCCATATTATAACAAACCCACACAAGAAGGTTTATATCTTCATTATAAAGAAATAGCAAAAAGTATAGATATACCTGTACTTTTATATAATGTCCCAGGAAGAACAGGGTGTGAGCTTCAAACAGAAACTATTATAAGATTATTTAGAGATTGTGAAAATATTTACGGAGTAAAAGAAGCTAGTGGAAGCATTGATAAGTGCGTTGATTTGCTAGCGCATGAACCTAGAATGATACTTTTAAGCGGGGAAGATGCGATTAATTATCCTATACTTTCAAATGGCGGTAAGGGTGTGATTTCAGTTACTTCAAATTTACTTCCTGATATGATTTCAAAATTAACTCATCTAGCTTTAAAAGAAAAATACATTGAAGCTAAAAAAATCAATGATGAGTTATATAATATTAATAAAATTTTATTTTGTGAAAGCAATCCTATACCTATTAAAGCGGCAATGTATATAGCAGGTTTAACCCCTACTTTAGAATATCGTTTGCCACTTTGCAAACCTAGTGATTGCAATTTAACAAAAATAGAAGCGATTATGAAAAACTATAATATAAAAGGATTTTAATGGATACTTTTTTTCAAAATAAAACTTTAGTAATTAGCGGTGGAACAAGAGGGATTGGTAAAGCTATTGTATATGAGTTTGCAAAAGCAGGAGCTAATGTAGCTTTTACTTATAATTCTAATGCAGATTTAGCTCAAGAAATTGTGAAAGATTTAGAAAATAATTATAAAATCAAAGCAAAAGCTTATGAATTTAACATACTTGAACCAGAAACATATAAAGAGTTGTTTGAAAAAATTGATCAAGATTTTGATAGAATAGATTTTTTCATCTCTAATGCTATCATTTCAGGTCGTGCTGTTGTAGGTGGATATACTAAATTTATGAAATTAAAGCCAAAAGGTATTAATAATATTTTCACAGCAACTGTAAATGCTTTTGTTGTTGGAGCGCAAGAAGCGGCAAAAAGAATGGAAAAAGTTGATGGGGGTAGTATATTATCTATTTCTTCAACAGGAAATTTAGTTCATATTGAAAATTATGCTGGTCATGGTACAGCTAAAGCAGCGGTTGAAGCTATGGCAAGATATGCTGCAACCGAGCTTGGTTCTAAAAATATCCGTGTAAATGTAGTTAGCGGTGGACCAATTGATACTGACGCGCTTAAAGCATTTACAAATTATGAAGAGGTAAAAAATGCAACTATCAATCTTAGTCCGCTAAACCGCATTGGACAGCCACAAGATCTAGCTGGCGCATGTTTATTTTTATGCTCTGATAAGGCAAATTGGATCACAGGCCATACTTTGATCGTAGATGGTGGTACCACCTTTAAGTAATATTACCTTAAGGGTGCTTTATAAAGGATTTTAAAAGTATGAATTTACCCAATATCTTAGCTTTTATAAGGATATTATTAGCTCCACTTTTGTTTTTTTTACTTATTAATGATTTTGAAAATATCCATCCTAGTTGGGTAAATTATTTTGCTTGTGTTATTTTTAGCATAGCTGCTTTAACTGATTTTTTCGATGGCTATATTGCAAGAACTTGGAATCAAACTACTAAACTTGGAGCTATTATAGATCCTTTAGCAGATAAAATGCTTATTCTAGCTGCATTTTTAGGGTTATTACTTACACAAAAAGCTGATCCATGGATGGTTTACATTATCTTAGTAAGAGAATTTTTCATCACCGGCTTTAGAGTGGTTATGGTAAGTGAAAAAATTGATGTAAGTGCTTCTTTTGCAGGTAAAATAAAAACAACTTTTCAAATGATAGCTATTATATTTTTAATCATGCAATGGCCTTTTGCCAATACATTGTTATTTATTGCTTTAGTGCTTACACTTTATTCAGCTTTTGAATACATACTAGCTTATGTAAAACATTTAAAAAAGGTATAAATTGAAATCATATTTATTTTTATTTATTATCTTAGCTATTGGCTTTAAATTTTATTCTTTTAGTTTTTTAATAACACTTTTAGTGATATCTTTTTTAATTTTTTTTCACGAATTAGGACATTTTTTAGCTGCAAAACATATGAGGGTTGATGTAGAAATTTTTAGCATAGGTTTTGGAAAAGCTATTTTTAAAAAAACTTACAAAAATACAGAATATCGCTTATCTGCCCTACCATTTGGCGGTTATGTTAAACTTAAAGGACAAGATGATTTAAATCCTAGTGAAAAAAATTATGAGCCAAATAGCTATAACACTTTAAATCCTTTAGCTAGAATTTATATACTTTTTGCGGGACCATTTTTTAACTTTTTTCTAGCATTTTTACTTTATATAGCCATAGGTTTTTTAGGGGTTCAAAAACTTGCACCTGTTGTTGGAGATATAGCGCCAAACTCAGCTGCACAAAAAGCAAATTTACAAATTGGAGATAAAATCCTAGCTATAGATGGAGTTAAAATTCAAAGTTTTGAAGAAATTGGCAAACTTGTTCACGCAAAACCAACCCTGCTTGACATAGAACGCGATAATAAATTTATCAATATCACTTTAACACCGCAAATTGACCAAGGCTATAATGAGTTTTATCAAAAAGTTCAAAAACCTCTTATTGGTATAGCACCTAAGGGTGAGTTTGTTACTATTTATCACTCAGGAATTAGCAGTTTAAAATATGCTTATGAAGAAAGCATAGAAGCTTCTTTGCTTATTTTTAAAGGTCTTGCTAAAATCATCAGCGGGGAATTAGATGCTAAAAATATGGGTGGAATCATCACTATGGTGGATATAACCTCCAAAGCAGCAAATACTAGTATAGTAGTTTTATTTTTAATCACAGCTTTAATTTCCATCAATCTTGGAGTATTAAATTTACTTCCGATACCAGCACTAGATGGAGGACATATACTTTTTAATCTTTATGAATTAATTTTTAAAAAAGAAGTACCAAAAGTATGTTTTGAATATCTTAGTTATTTTGGCATGGCTTTACTTTTAAGCTTAATGGTATTTGTAACTTACAACGACATTACTCGTTTTATGAGCAATTAATAAGTCCTAGTAGCAAAATCATAGCGATTAAACTCGGCTATACTATTTTTACGATAAAAGCTATTATAAAATTGCTTACTTAAACTTTGCTCATAATTTAGTCTAAACTTAACCCACATTGCTGTTTGATCTTTTGCACTTGTTTTTTCATCTTGATAATTAAGCGATAAATCCAAAATAGAAATTGGAGAATAAGTAATGTTATACTGATTTTGTGTTTCTTTCATGTTAGAATTTACATTTAAAACATTTAAATAAGGTAAATCAAATATAACCCCAAACTCTGTACTATCATCACTATTATTTTCTTTTATATCATAATGATTAGCATATGCTTTAAAATATTGACTAAATTGCAATTCAGCGCCAAAACTATTTTTTGCATAAGCTTGTTTATATTGATCATTGAAATAATTAAAACCAAAATTGATTTCATCAAATTCATAACGATTAATAATTCCCAAAGAATAAGCTTGCTCTAACTGCCCTATTCTTGCTTGTTTTTCTAAAAGTAAAGTAGCATTATCATAATCTAAAATTGAGTTGATATTTTTAATATTTACATTTAAAGCGTTATAATCTAAACTAGCTTCTGTTTTGTCCTTTGAGCTTAAATTTAAAACCTGTGCTAAAGAATTACTAGCAAAAGTACCAAAATCGACATTTTGAGCTTGATACTCCTGCGGTTTTTGAAAAAATACTTGTTTAGAAATTGCATTTGTTTTTTGTTCTTTAGTTATATTAACATCACCCTCACTTAAGCTTTCTTCTAAATTAGAAGCAAGCGCATTTAAACATATACAACTTAAAAAAATGTATTTTTTCATTTAACCTCTTATTAAATATGTTTTTTATGCTCTATTTCGCTTATCATTTTTTCATTTATATCTTGAATTTGCTTAATATGTGCATAAATTTTTCTTTCCTCTTTGACTATTTGATTGTTTCTTATACAATCAAATAATTTTTCTATATAAGAATTTAAATTTTGATTTAAAACATAAATATTACTTGTAGAATCAAATTTGGCTAAATTTTTATCTTCTATATCTTCTATTTTGGAATTAATCACACAAGAGCAAGCTAAATATGTTTTTAAACAACACTCTAAATAAAGCAATATTTTATTAGTATCAACACTTGTCTTAGAAATCTCATCTAATAAAATTTTAGCTTTTTCATCAACACCGGTAAACACCTCTTGGAATTCTTCTAAACTTGAGTTAGATTTTTTAGCAACTTTATAAGCTTCATTAGTTATGTTTTTAATATTACTCATTTGCTCTATTGATACTTTAATCATCACAGAAATTTCTTTGGCGGCCTCTTGAGTTTTTTCAGCTAAATGTCTTACCTCGTCTGCAACTACCGCAAAACCTCTACCATGCTCTCCTGCACGAGCTGCCTCAATAGCTGCATTTAATGCTAAAAGATTGGTTTGCTCTGTAATATCTTCTATAATAGATATAAAAGAAGAAACATTATTAATTTGCTGTGAAAAAGTATCCATTAAAGTATGAATTTGAGTGATATTTTCACCTAAATTTTGCAAATCGACTGAAATTAATTCTGCATTTTTGGCACTTTTTGAAGAATGAGTAGAAATATCATTTGCTTGCTCATATATATCATGCATAGTGCTTGCATTATCATTTAATTTCACATTAATCAAAGCTAATTCTTTTTGCAAAGAATCTGACATATCCTTAGAAACATTTTCAACGACAATACTTCTTATGGATAAATTTTGAGTTTTTTCTATTTCTAAAGTAGCTTCATTAATAATTTTAGCATTATATGCGAAAGTACCCATTAAGCCTTCTAATCTTGCTTTTCTATAAAATCTTTGTTCTTTTACAGCTAAAATAGCATTAAGAATTTCTCTATTAAAAGCCTCCATTTGATCGGCTAAATCATTCACAACCCAACTTAATTTTCCTACTCCAGATTTTGGAACAGCTATATGAGTAATTCTTGCTTCCAAATTTCCTTTTGTAAGCTCATTTAAAACTTGAGTAATCCTTAAAACTTCTTTATTTCTATAATAAGCACTAGCAAGTCCAAATAACACCACTAAAGTTCCAATCACACAAAAAATAAAACCAAAAATATTATTTTCTACTATTTCCAAGATTGCCATCAAACAAAATAAAAATAAAGCAAAATAATTTACAGATTGATTGATATTATATTGATAAAACCAATTCTTCATAACTCATCCCTTTTGTATTTAAATAATCATCAAGTTTCTTCCTTGATGCACCTTTTCCACCTTTTTGCTCTTCAATCAAAAGCTCTTTGTATAATTTTTCTATTTTTTCAACTGCTTCTTTTTTGGGTTTTAAACGCATAGAATAATACCCAACAACTTCTCCTTTGGAATCAAACGAAGGACTAACAAAAGCCAAAACCCAATAAAATGATCCATCTTTTGATAGATTCTTAACATAAGCTATAATCTCTTTTTTACTCTTAAGTCTTTCCCAAAGTAATTCAAAAACAACTTTTGGCATATCCGGATGACGCACTATGTTATGAGGTTTTCCCAATAATTCTTCCTCACTATAGCCCGAAAGAGAAATAAAGATTCTATTGCAATATATGATTTTTCCTGTAGTATCTGTTTTGGAAATAATCATTTGTCCGTCATTGAAAAATTTTTGATTATTATTTGGCAAAATTTTTCTTTTCATATACCCTCCTTAAAATATTAATTTTAATATATCAATATATAAAATTAATAAATCAAGGATTAAATAAGTCCTTTTTTAAGCTTTCTAATTAAGAATCTTGCAGGATGTAAGGCATATAAAAATTCTTTTTTTATTCTTGGCTCATCAAAAATCAATGAGCTCATCACTCTAGCACAAACAATAGCACTAGCAAAAGCTCTAGATCCATGAGCAATAGAAAAATACAAAGGAATAAAATCATTTGGTATGACTTGATTTTTATTTTTATGCCATAAAAGTGCTTTATAATTTTGCATATAAAAATTTTCATCATAGGCTTGACCTGCTATGGCAAATCTATCACTAGAATATGATCTAAATCCTACTTTACCGCCCATTATCTCTAAATTTTCATCGTGCAAAAACTCTTTTACATTTTCAATATTTTGCAAATCATCATTTTTTAAAAGCGTTGTATCTTGATTAAGCCTATCATAACTTGCGCCAATAAGTTGTAAATTAAGCTCCTCATTAATAGGACAAATATATCCTTTAGAAGATAAGGCATGCGGGTTTTTTAAAAATGGTTTTAAATGAGTACATTGACCTCTTACACTACTTAATTTCATATATTTATACTCTAAAAATTTCTTAGCATCAGCACCTTGAGCATAGATTAACACATCATAATCTTTTAAAATTTTTTGATTATTAAAATTTAAAGAAAACTTTTCATTTTTATAAGAATAATCTTTAAATTCATACTCAAAAAATACCCTAGCCTTGCTTTTTTGCAAAAGTGTCTTCACAAGCTCTTGAGGTTTTATACAAAATCCATCTTTTAAAAAGGCTTGATTGTTAATAATTTCAAATAAAACATTATCTTTTTGACTATCAAAACGCTCTTGCATAAGCTCATTATGAGCAAATTCATAAACCCCTTGTGGAGTTAAATTTAAAATTTGTCTATAAAATCTACTTGCTTCTAAAAAAGCATATTGTGAAAACTCACCCAATAAAACATCGGGTTTTAAAATCAAAGAGCTTAAAATTCCATTGATATTTCCAGAAGCGCCTTTTCCTAATGAATTTTCTTTTTCAAAAACATCTACTTGAACATTTCTTAAAGAAATCTCATAAGCCATGCTTGCTCCGGCTATACCTGCTCCGATAATAGCTATTTTTTGAATCTCTTTTTTTAAAGATGGGGTATTAAAATATGCAAATTTATCTTCAAATTCTAAACCATTAAAAATGGCTTGTATCATTTCTCTTTTTCTAAAACCTTTTATCTTTTGTACTTGAAAATTGTTGTTAATTAAAGCCTTTTTTAAAACACTAGCAGAAGAAAAAGTTAAAACCTTAGCATTTATTTTTGAATTTTTAGCAACATCGTTTATAATATTATCATCAAACATATCTTGATTTTTAGAAGGTGAAAAACCATCTAAATACCAAATATTTGCCTTAAAGTCTAAATTTTGTAGATTTTCTTTAGCATCACCAAACACCAAATCTAAAAAACAATCTTGAAAATAAAACCTATAAACTCCATCCTTACATGGAGGATAAAAATTTAAAAATTGCTCTAAAACTTCTTTAAATTCCTCATAAAAACCAAGTTTTTTATAAATTTCTCTTAATTTATCTTTTTCTATATAAAAATTTTCAAAGCTAAGATAAAAAAGTCTTTGATTATGTTTTTTTTCTTTTAAAAAACGCTTTAATGTAAGAAAGAAATTTAAGCCTACACCAAAACCAAGTTCTGCTACAATAGTTTGTTTGTTTTCAAAGTCAAAAGCATTTGTATATATAAATTTGCTTTCACTTAAACCATCACTAGAATTAAAATAATAATCATCAAAATCCAAAGAAAAAGGCGCATTATTTTTTATAATAATATTTGCTTTTTTCATTGATTCTTATAAAAATAACTTTCAATTCCATTGGCAATACCAATGGCTAATAATTCTTGGAAATTTTTATTTGTCAATCTATTTCTTTCACTAGGATGGCTAATATAACCTGTTTCAATCAAAATCGCTGGCATTTGTGCTCCTACTAAAACCCAAAACGGAGCCTCTCTAACCCCGCCATCAACAACTTTATATTTTTTTCTTACATTGCTCAAAATTTTTTTCTGCACATCGATAGCTAATTTATTTGAAGCAACTATTTTTTCACGATTTAAAAAATTTAAAAATGTTTGCTTGGAAAAATAATTCATTTCTTCAAAATCTGATTGATTTTCTGCTTCAGCAGCTTTTTTACTTCTTTCGCTTCTTGCAGGAGATAAAAAGAAAGTTTCAATTCCTTGTAAAGTCTTAGCTCTTTGTTTATTTGGTGCTGCATTTGCATGGATAGAAATAAACAAATCTGCCATTTTCTCATTAGCCATGGAAGTTCTATCTCTAAGGTTTATAAATTTATCAGTACTTCTTGTGTAATAAATTTTATATCCTCTTTTTTTTAGCTCATTTCCAAGTTTTAAAGCCACACTTAAAACTACATCCTTTTCTCTAACACCCTTATCTCCTAAAGTTCCTGGATCCTTACCTCCATGACCTGGGTCAATTACTATAATTTTGCCTGATTTTTTGATAGTAGCTTTTGCTGCTTTTGAAGTATTTTTTACTGGCGTTTTTTTAATCTTTTTCTCAAATCCTACAAATAGCTCATCATCATCCAAATCAAGACTAGTCTTAAAATCACTAGTAGAATTTAAAACAATTCTTACTGTAGTTTTATTAAACTGCACTATTGTGATAGATTGATTTTTATTAATATCAATTTTTTTTCTATCGCCTTCTAGAATGGCTTCAAAACTCACAATAGAGCGATACATTTTACCATCTTTAAAAGAGTTGATTTTAATATCTTCAATATCAATATCATTATTTAATTTTAAATTAACACCACTTTTATCTTTACTTGATTTTAAAATATATAAAGGTTCATTTCTAACAACTTCTTTTTTAACTTCTGTTTTTTTAATCTCGCTTTGTTTTTTAACTATAGGTTTAGGTTCTTCTTTTTTTTCTATTTTTTCAAGTCCCATAAAAAGACTTTGATCTTTAAGCTCTATTTTTACTTTTAACTCTTTTTTAGAACTCAAAACTAAACGCATGCTAGTTGGATTAAATTGTGATACAATAATATCAAAATCTTTAAATTCAAAATTTCTCTTTGGCCCTTTTAAAATTCCATCAAAATCTGCAACATAACGAAAATTATCACCTTTTAAAGTAAAATTTTTTATATCTTTTTGGCTAATTTTTTCACTCAAATCAAGCAAAATACCATTATCTAATTTTTTAACATCAAGAATAAAAAGCTCTTTTTGTGCCGAAGTTTTTTTATCTTCTTTTTTATCTTCTTTTTTATCTTCTTTTTTATCTTCTTTTTTATCTTCTTTTTTATCTTCTTTTTTATCTTCTTTTTTATCTTCTTTTTTATCTTCTTTTTTATCTTCTTTTTTATTAGTAAAAGCCGTAGTATTAGTTTCGTTTTTTACTAGCTCTTTTTTTATTTTTTGATCTTGTATAACTTTTAAAGCATTTTTTAAACGCGAAATTTCTTCTTCATTTACTCCGCTTTCTTTAAGCTCTTGCACATAAGCCTTATCATCAAAACCTAAAAAATTTGAACTAATGATTAATCTTTTTAAAATCTCATTTTTTTCTTCATTATTATCATTAATTACGCTTTGTATATATAAAGATTTTAGTTGTTGATGTAATTGCAATTTTTCTTCTGCATTAGAGGTTAAAAAGTTTTGATCAAATTTTTTAACCTCTACATTAGCAAAAACACCAATATAAAATAATAAAAAAATAAAAAATATTCTAAGCATCTTCACCATAAACTAATTTTTTCACTAGTTCTTCTACACTAATAAGTTTATCTAATCTATATCCATTAGCTCCTGTAAAAAATAAACCTGTTTCTTTTTTGCCACTCCAAGCATCGTATAATCTATCCGCTATACAATAACCTACTTTAGTAGCTTCCTTGCCTCTACCACATGGTGCAACGCAGTTGCTCACACAAGAAATTTTTGGCCCCATTCTTTTATCTACTAAATTTAAAAGATTAGTTCTTACTCCTCTTGCAGGATAACCAACCGGGGATTTTAAAAGCTCAATATCTTCTTTTTTACAATCAAGTAATACTTGTTTAAAATCATCACTCGCATCACACTCAAAAGTTCCTATAAAACGAGTTCCCATTTGAACGCCACTTGCTCCTAAAGACATCATCTTTTCTATATCTTGCTTATCCCAAATTCCACCTGCAGCAATCAGTGGTATATCACCCCAATTTTTAATTTCTTGCGCAACTTGTGGCACCACATTTTCTAATTGATATTCATCCATTAAACATTGCTCATAAGTAAAACCCTGATGTCCGCCGCTTTTTGGTCCTTCAACTATAACTGCATCAGGTAAGCGATTGTATCTACCTTGCCATCTTTTACAAATAATTTTTAAAGCCTTAGCTGATGATACAATAGGTACCAAAGCAACATTAGGATAATCTTGTGTAAATTCAGGTAAATTTGTAGGAAGTCCTGCTCCTGAAACTATCACATTAAAACCAACCTCACAAGCATTACGAGCAATTTGCGCATAATTATTACTTGCATATAAAATATTACAGCCCAAAGGTGCGTCTTTGCAAACCTTTCTAGCATTATCTATCAAAGCTTTTAAGCCTGCTTTTGAGTAAAAATTATCACTACCATAAGGTTTTGCATTAAGTTCTTTATCTATATGTGTTCTATTTTCATAATACCCAGTTCCCACTGAAGAAATAATCCCTAAACCACCATTTAAAGAAACTGCAGAAGCAAGCTTATCCCAACTTATACCAAGCCCCATTCCACCTTGAAAAATAGGATATTTTATCTCATGCTTTCCAATTTTTAAAGCTTTAAAACTCATTATATTACCTTTAATTTTGCAAATTTTCTTTTTCCAACTTGTATAATATATTCTCCACTTTCTAGTTGGTATTGTTCATTTTGAACTTTTTCTCCATTAATACTTACTGCATTAGAACTAATCAATCTTCTAGCAGCTGAAGTAGAGCTTTCCATTTTACATTCCACTATAGCTTTTGCAAGCCAAATACTACCTTCTAAAGTAAAGCTTGACATATCACTAGGAAGCTCTTTTGCACTATGAACTTTGTCAAATTCCTCCTTAGCTTTTAAAGCACATTCGCTTGAGTGAAAACGCGCAGTAATTTCTAAAGCTAAATTTTCTTTAGCTTTTTTAGGATGCAATGAGCCATTTTTAATATCATCTTTTATTTGTGAAATTTCATTTAAGCTTTTTTCACTTAAAAGCTCATAATATCTAAACATCAACTCATCACTTATACTCAAAACCTTAGCATACATATCTTTGGCATTTTCAGTCACACCGATATAATTTCCTAAGCTTTTACTCATTTTATTTACACCATCAAGACCTTCAAGCAATGGCATCATCATCACCGCTTGTTCTTTTTGACAATTATATACTCTTTGAAGCTGTCTACCCATTAAAAGATTAAATTTTTGATCCGTTCCACCCATTTCTATATCACTTTTTAATGCAACGCTATCATAACCTTGTAAAAGTGGATATAAAAACTCACAAATTGATATAGGACTTTGCTCTTTAAAACGCTTAGTAAAATCATCTCTTTCAAGCATTCTAGCAACACTAAAAGTCGAAGTAAGTTCTACTATACCAGCAGCACCAAGCTCATTTAGCCATTTAGAATTAAAATGAATTTGAGTTTTACTTGGATCTAAAATCTTAAAAACTTGCTCTTCATAAGTTTTAGCATTTTTAAGCACTTCTTCTTTATCAAGTTTTTTTCTTGTTACACTTTTTCCTGTTGGATCGCCTATTTGAGCAGTAAAATCACCTATTAAAAATTGTACTATAGCTCCATGCTTTTGAAGTAAAGCCATCTTGCTTAAAACTACAGTATGACCCAAATGCAAATCAGCGGCCGTAGGATCAAAACCAGCTTTTACAAAAAAGTTTTCACCTTTTTCATAATAATTTTTTACCAAAGAAATCAATCTTTCCTCATCAATAATTTCTGCTATTCCTCTTTTAATTTCTTTAATAATTTCTTCAATATTCATTATAAAACCTTTTTTAGTGATTATTATATGCATCATTTAAAGATGTAAAATCTAAAATTTTATACCTAGCTTTTAATCTTTCTTTTGCATTTTCAACATCTATATTATTAGGTAATTCAACTTGCACTTCAAAATAATTTGCCACCACAGGCTCTGAATCGGCTGAATTAATACTTAAAACATTAATCTGCATTTTAGCCAAAGTAGTTAGAAAATCCGCTAAAGAGCCTTTTTTATTTTCTATAGAAACAATGATTTTGTAACTTTTTATCGAGCTATCATTCCAAGAAACAAAAACCATTTCTTTGTTATCTTCTATCATCTTCATTGCTTGTTCGCAAAGTTTATGGTGTATTGTAGCACTAGTTGAATGTCTAAAAGCGATGATTTCATCTCCTCTTTTAGGTCTACAACAATAATCAAAATTAATAGTAGTTATTTTATAATTAGAACCAATCACTATGCTTTCAAATTTTTGTTCATTTTGTTCAAATTTAGCTGCTTGATTTTGTCCTACATATTTTCTAAGAGCTATAATTACCTCTTTAAAATAATTAAAATCTAAAGCAATTTGTCTGAGCTTTTTATTAAATTTTTCTTTTTCAAGCCATTCTTCTATAAGTTTAGAATCTTTATTAAATGCCGTAGATAAAAGATTAATGGCGATTTTATTGTTTAATTCTTTTTTCTTTTGCTTACAAAAATCTCTTATACTAGCTCTAGCTTTTCCTGTTTTAACACTATCTATCCAAGAGCATCTAAAAAATTCTTCCTCTGAAGTTTCAATACTAACTATATCTCCATTTTTAAGCACAGTTAAAAGCGGAACTCTCATACGATTTACAAAGGCGGTTTTTGCATGAAGTCCTACTTTAGTATGAACCTCATATGCAAAATCCAAAGCCGTAGCTCCACGCGGTAAGGTAAAAATTTCACCTTTAGGAGAATATACTGCTATATCCTCAATATATAAACTATCCTTTGCATATTCATAAAGCTCAATAGCATCACAATCTTGTATATTATTTCCTTCTTCTTTACCATGCATAGAAATATCTTCAAGCCAATCTAAATTTGGTGTTGCAATATTTCCTTCTTTATATTTCCAATGTGCTGCAACGCCAAATTCAGCAGTTTTATGCATATCAAAGGTGCGAATTTGAGCCTCTATGATATTTTTTGCATCAAAAAGTGTTGTATGTAAGGTTTGATAACCATTTTGTTTTGGCAAGGCTATATAGTCTTTAAATCTTGAAATCAAAGGATTAAAATGCGTATGTAAAATTCCCAAAGCCAAATAACAATCATAAACTTTTTCAACCAAAATTCTTACACCCAAAAGGTCTAAAACTTCATCAAGCCCCACACCTTTTCTTTGCATCTTTAAATAAATAGAATAATTATGTTTAATTCTTTTATGTATAACAAAACTACCTTGTCTAAACCCATTTTCCAAAAATAACATTTCTATTTTTGAAATAAATTCATTAAATCCAAGTTGAATTTGTTGATCTTTTGCATTTATATAATTATCAATTTGTGCATATTCATCAGGAAGCAAAAATTTAAAACTTAAATCCTCAAGTAAATTCTTTATACTTGAAATTCCAAGTCTATGAGCTATAGGTGCATATACCACCAAGGTTTCTTCGCTAATTCTTTTTTGCTTATCTTCTCGTAAATAATTTAAGGTAAGCATATTGTGCAATCTATCACAAAGCTTTATTACAAGCACACTCACATCTTCAACACCCGCTAAAAGCATATTTCTAAAAGTCAGAGCAGATTTTGCAAGTTTCTCATTAGAATTGGAATGAGTAAGATGATCTTCTCTAATACTAACTATTTTAGTTAAACCTTGAACTAATTTTGTTACTTCTTCGCCAAAATTTGCATTTAACTCTTCTTCATTACAATTTGTATCTTCTAATACATCATGTAATAATGCGGCTATAATCATAGATTGTATAGGACTTAAAAAAGCTACAAAAGAAGCTACTAATATAGGATGAACCGCATAAGGTTCTCCACTCTTTCTAAATTGTCCTTCGTGTTTTTGGATACAAAACTCCACTGCTTTTTCCAAAACAGCAGATTGTGGAAAAACCATAAAAAGAATTTCTTTTGCTCTTTGTAAATCCCTGCAATTTTTTACATCATCAACAAGTTTATCTAGCAATAACTCATCATTTACCAGCTTCAATAAATCCCTCTAATACGATTTTATCTTCTGCTATTTCATATAAAGCAATATCAGTATATTTATATTTATTTTTATCTAAATTTACTAAAGGTTCTGCGCCATTTGCAAGCTCTTCAGCTCTTTTAGCTACTACAAGAGCTAATTTGTATCTATCATCTTTTAATTTTTTTAATGCCTTTGCAGCTATTTGTTCTACTCTCATTTTTTACCTTTAATCTTGATTTTTAACAATAGAGCATAAGCTCATATCGCCTTGGATAATTTTTAATAAATTTCCTTCTTTAAACATATTACATACCACAATAGGTAAAGCATTATCTTTAGCTAGGGCTATTGCCGTATCATCCATAACTTTTATATTATCATGTAAAGCTCTTTCATAGCTTAACTCATTAAGCATAATAGCATCATCAAATTTTTTAGGATCTTTGTTATAAATTCCATCTACCTTAGTTGCTTTAATGATCATATCTGCTTGAATTTCAACCGCTCTTAAAGTTGCAGCAGTATCTGTAGTAAAATAAGGATTGCCAGTACCACAAGCAAAAATAACTATGCGTCCTTTTTCTAAATGTCTATGTGCTCTTCTCATAATATATGTTTCGCAAAATGCTTCCATTTGGATAGCACTTTGAACCCTCACATCAAGTCCAGCACTTTCTAATGCTTCTTGCATAGCTATAGAATTAATTACAGTAGCAAGCATACCCATATGATCGCCACTTGTTCTTTTTATCAGTCCATCTCTTGCAGCAGATACCCCTCTAATGATATTACCACCACCTATTACAATACCTACTTCAACATTTTCATGAATCAAACTTTTTATTTCAGAAGCTATATATTTTAAAATAGAATTTTCTATACCAAATCCATTTTCTCCAGCCAAAGCTTCTCCAGAAAATTTAACCAATACTCTTTTTCTTTTATTGTTCATTAAATTTCTCCTTTGATTTAAAACTATATCAAAATTCGCATTAAAAAAAACTAATTTATTTAATCATTTCCAAAGGATTGATATGAAAATTCTTTTGGGTTACTTCAAAAGTTAAATCACTTTCAACCCTACCTATAATATAACCTTTCTTGATATTTCTACCTACTTTAACCCCAGGAGCAATTTTATCTAAATGTGCATAAATAGTATGTATACCATCTTTATTTTCAACAATCACAACTTGCTTTAAAGTTGGAGTTGCTTTTGCAAAAACTACTTTTCCATCTAAGACATTTCTTACCGCAGCATTAGCACTATCACTTTTTAAAACTACATTTTCATTATAGATCTTAATATTATAAATAGGATCTATATAATTTCCAAATTTTTGCTTTACTGTATAAGATTCTAAAGGAGCTATTGTCTTAGGACCATTATATCGCTTAACACTGCTTGTTTGATAGCTTGAACCCACTTGTTTTATATTTGAATTTGGCTTTTGATCATCCTTTTTTTGTGCTAATTTTTCTTCTTCTTTTTCTTTGATAATTTTTAATTTATTGAGTGTTTTTCTTAATTCTTGCTGCTGGGCTTGCAAATTAGAAAGTTTTCTAGTATAAATTTCTTTATCAGTTTTTTGTTTAGCTATTTCTTGCTCTTGTTTTTTTCTAAGATTTTTAAGCTCATCAATTTGATCTTTATAAACTTTTAAATTATTATTAATTGTAGTAATTTGTCTTTGCTTTTCTTCTATTTTTTTGCTCACATCTTCATAATCTTTTGAAATTTGATAAAATTCTTCTTTGAAAATTTTATCCAAAACCCCAACTAACTCCAAAGCAATAATACTATCTTCACTTTCAATATAATTTTTAGGGATTGCTAAATCATAAGCAAAATCTTTAGCAATTAAATCAATTATTTTTCCTTCGATCTTATTTTTATTTTGCAAAAGATCTTTATTTTGTGCATTAAGCTGTTCTAATGCTTTTATTTGAGTTTTCACAGATCCTTCAAGTTTAGAAGTTTTTGAAGTTAAGGTGCTAATTTCTGAAGCAATTTTTTTTAAATTTTTCTCATTATCTAAAATTTCACTAGCTAAATCTTCTAATTTTTTAGATAATTGCTTTACTATGCGTTCATTTTCTTTAATATCTTTTTGCTTTTGTGCAATTTCATTTGCAAATAAAACAGAAAAGGAAAATAAAAAAAGCAAAAAGCATTTTTTCATTTTCTAACCTTAAACATCACAAAATTCACACAAGCAAAACAAACACAAAGCATTGCTAAAAAAATCAAAAATAAATGCGTGAAAATACTTATTTTAGGTAAGCTAATGTCTACACTCTGTAAAGCTAGTTTAATGGATTCAAGATCATAAACTTGGGTAAAAAATAATACAAGCAATAAAAATGCTATAAAACAATCAATAAAAACTATCTTATAAAGCATAAAAGATCTAAACCAAAATGGGGCGCCAAGCAAGCACATGATTTCCACTCTTTGAGTATGCTCGAAAAGCCAAATTTTCATTTGTTTAAGCAATAATACAAAACTAAGCAATATTATAATAAACAAGAAAAACCATAATAAAAATTTCACTAAAACTAAAAGTTTATAAATTTTTGTATGCGTTTTTGCAAAAGTCTCCACTCTAGTAATGTTAGGATTTTTTAAAAGTTTATCTTTTAAAATGTTTAACTCATCTTCTGACAAAAGCTTATTAAGCTTCAAAGTATAAAATTTTGGCAATGTAGCCTTTAAAACCTCTATGTTTTTAGCTGATATATCATTTTTAAGTCTATCTATCATTTCATTTGGATTTAAAATTTCTAAAGACTGAAAATGACTAACCTGCTCTTCTATGCTTTTTTTATCTAAGTGAGTTTTTCCTACTAAAATGATATTATAGTCTTTATTTAAAAGTTTTTCATAATATTCAATAGTTTTATTTGTGATAATCAAAAACTCAAAAGCAAACATCATCACCATTAAAGCAAATATCAAAGAAAGATGATTTTTAAAAGATTTCATTCATTCTCCCATTTTCTATATTAAAACGACGATAATCAAGTCTTAAATTAGTAGGAATTCTATGTGTGACAACTACCACGCAAGTTCCAAGTATTTCTCTAGCTGATTTTAATAAAGTCCATATAATATCTGAAGAATACTCATCTAAATTTCCCGTTGGCTCATCGCATAAGAGTAATTTTGGATTATGTGCTAGGGCTCTTGCCATAGCCACGCGTTGCTGCTCTCCACCTGAAAGTTGAGCTGGCTTTTTATCAGCTTTGAAAGTTAAATTTACATGCTTTAAAAGCTTTGCAGCTTGTTCTTTACATACATTTTTACTATAACCTTTAATCATCAAAGGTAACATTACATTTTTTTCTACACTAAATTCTTGAACCAAACGATAATCTTGAAAAATAATTCCTATTTTTTGCCTAAGCTGCAAAAGTTCAGCATTAGAAATATCCACTAAATCATTATTGCAAACCTTTAAATTTCCACTTATTGGCTCCAAATCCCCATAAAAAGATTTTAACAAAGTTGATTTTCCACTACCACTTTTTCCTGTGATAAAAACAAAATCATTATCTTTTAGCGAAAAACTAGCATTTTCTATAACAAGCTCATCATAACCAAGACAAAGCTTTTTGGCTTCTATCATCACTGCTTTTTCCTTATCATTTGTTTGATAATTATTTAAATCATTATTATTTAATATAAGAATACAATATTTCTCTTAATTTTTCTATAGCTTTTAAATTTTCTTTAGTTTTAAAAGGTTGCTCAAAGATAAATTCTATCTTTTGTAAGTTTAATACTATATAAACATGTTCAGGTTTATAAAAAGCACCAAAAGCTATTTTAATAACAAGTTCTTCATCTTTAATATACATTTTTTCAAAATGCAAGAAAAAATCTTCGCCTTTAAAAACTTCATTTTTAAAATTCTTTTTTATACAAGCTAATTCTTTTGTATTTAATTTTAAATCCTCAATAGCAAATTTTTGATTTTTATTCAAGCTTTTACTCTTGCTAAAACCACTAATGATTAAATCATATATATCTTTATTTTGTCTTTTCCAACGATCTTCATATTTACTTGAAATTTCTAAATTTTCATTTTTTTTGATTAAAGCTTTTAAATGTGAGAAAGTTAAAAAAGTCTCCAAAGTAAAATCAAAATACAAAAAACTATCCGTTCTAAGTTCAAATTGTCCATCTTCTTTTAAAACCCTAGCGCATTCATTTGCAAAATTTAACCCCACTACTCTACGGTGAGGCTTTTTATCCCAAGGAACAGGAAAATGCAAAAAGATTTTATCCACAAGATTAGATTCAAGTACGCTTAATAATAATCTTGCATCAGTTTCTATTAATAAAACATTGTTTAAATTTTCACTTAAAGCAAGTTTAGCTACTTGTTCTAATGCAGGAGTGTAAATTTCTATACCAATTATCAGTACATTAGGATTTTGCCTAGCTTGATAAAGCAAATGTCTACCGCTTCCAAAACCTATTTCAATATAAATTTGTTTTTTATTTTTTATTTGTTCTAAAATTTCTTTTAAATCATTAGCAATTAAAGGTGTTTTTTGGATTAACCTTGTGTGTTTTAGCGCCACAGCTTCACAAACTACATCTTGAGTAAAATTTTCTTTAAATACAAGTAAAGCCTTTTGCAAATACCCAATTTGCGAAGGCTTAGTATGTTTTTCACCCTTTATAAGCCATTCTTGACTTTTTTCATCTTTTTTAATTTGTAAAAAAAATTTTTCTTGGTTTATACGCGTAAAAAGCAAATCAACATTTTCACCTTTAGCAAGCCATAAGAATTCAACTCCATCTTTTTCAAAAGGAAGTTGAATTTCTTTTAAAATTTTACACTTAAAATTTGGCATTATTTTACTGCTGTAAATTTATCAGAAGCTTTTGATTCTATGCCATTTGCATCGATAGCAATAACTTCATAACTATATACTTTTCCAGGAGCTGCAGTAATATCTTTTAATTGTTTAGATTTAATCTCTTTAAACACAGCATTACTTCCACCACCACTTCTTTTAACTATGTATTCTTTAGCTCTATCATCATTATCAATCCACTCTACTCTAATACCATCATCTTCAACAGCACACAAAACAATACTTGGCGCTAATGGTGCTCCTAGGGTAATACCTTCCACAGGCTCACTTGCTATAGGACTTTCTAGGCCATCTTTATCGACCATACTAACTTTATAATATCTTTTTTCAGCCACACCTTTAACCACATCTTCATAAGTATTTTCAGAAGTTTTAGCTACCACACTAAAAGGTAAAAAAGTAGTTGAACTTGAATAAATTTTATAATAAGCAAAATCAGCATAATCAATTTTATCCCAAGTTAAAATAATTTTTCTTGGTGCGTCTTTACTTGCTTGTAAATTACTTACCATAGGAGGAAGGGCTTTGGTAGTTGATTCTACTATTTTACTTGGAGTGCTTTTAATACCATCATAAGTTAAAGCTATGATTCTATATTGAAAACTTTCATCAGGTTTTAGCGAATCATCTATATATTCAGCACTTAAGCGATTTTTGATTCTAGCTAATTCTTTAAATTTCATATCTTTCATATTTGCACGCTCAATGATGTATGAATTTACTCTTACATCAGGGTGTGGTCTCCAAACTATTTTTACACGATTTGGCAAACCAACAATAGCTTGCACAAAAGGCACTGGATCAATCACTCTATTTGTAAAAGCTTCTATACTTACACCATCTTGAGAAACTTGTCCAAGTTCATTAAAGGTTTTCATAGAATAATAATATCTTGTATTTGGTGCTAAATTTGTATCAGTATAGTGAGTTTGAAATTTATTTTTGATTTTTGCTATAAGCTCCATAGGTGCACCAGCTGCATTTGCTCTATAAATATAATAACCTGCTATATTTTGATCATACAAAGGTTCCCATTCAAACGCTATACTTGTAATATCACTTATATTTTTAATACTTGATATTTTTGGTAAAGTATCATTTACTTGAGCAATTTGCGGTGAACTTACGCTACAAGCACTAAAAGCTAAAGCAGAACTTAAGATAATCCAATGAAGTTTTTTCATCTATCTCTCCTTGTGTAAAATTTTCTTTTAAAATTTGATAAAAATCATCAAACATAGGAGCTTTTACAAACATCAACTCTTTAGTCCTAGGATGAATAAAATAAATCAAATACGCATGAAGCATTACTCTATTATACTTTATTTTTCCTTTATATCCGTATAATTGATCTCCTAAAATATATCGATTAAAATCTGCTAAATGCACCCTGATTTGATGAGTTCTTCCTGTGTATAACTTAGCAGCTATCAAAGAGCAATTTTTAGCGCTTAATAAATTTATAAAATCTGTTTTTGCATTTTTTGCTAAAGGGTTTTTAGTATTTGTAGTAATTTTTTTAAGCCTATTGCTAGGACAACGCATAATAGCTTTTTCATTACTCATTTTATCATTTTTCAAAGGCAATTCACTCAAAGCAAGATAAAATCTACCCATACTTTTATCCAAAAGCTGATTTGCTAAAAATTGATGTGCTTGATTGTTTTTAGCTATGATGATAGCTCCACTTGTGCCCTTATCAAGTCTATGCACAAGCCCTGCTCTATGTTCTCCATTTAAATTTGACAAAGCATAGCCCTTATGCAAAAGCCAATCCACCAAAGTCGCTTCTTTAACACTACTTGCACCATGCACGACAACATTAGGAGCTTTGTTTAAAACCAAAACATCATCATCTTCATATAAAATTTCTATATCAAACTCAGGCGTGTAGCTTTCTTTGGCTTCTTTTACTAAAGGTAAAAAAATACTTATTTCATCTTTTTGTTTTATTTTTTTAGAACTTTTATTTTCTATTTTTTCATTAATATATATGCAGTTTTCTTTGATTAGTTTAGCAACTTGCGAACGACTTTGCTTAAGTATATCTGATAAAAAAACATCCAATCTTTCTTCACAAAGTGATGAAATTTTTAGCATATTATATTTCCTTGTGATAAAATTTGCAATTTTAGCATATAATTATGTAATATTTTATAAAAAGGGTAGCTTTGATAAAACTTGATAGAAGAATTTTAACACATTTTGACTTTGTACAACCTCTTTTAGTGTTACCTATCATAGCTATATCTTTTCTTTTAATTTATGAGGCAAATACGCGCTTAGCTGAAAAACAATTTATCTATACTTTAGTGGGTTTTGCAGGATTTGCGTTTTTTTTCTTTTTACCCTTAAGAAGACTAATGTGGCTTATACCTGTGTTATATTGGATTAATATAGCTTTACTTTTAAGTGTGGATATTTTTGGTGTTGAAAAACTTGGAGCTAGAAGATGGCTTGAAATACCTTTTACGCATTTTACCATACAACCTTCTGAAATTTTTAAGCCCTCTTTTATTTTAATGTTAGCTTATTTGATTTATCAAAATCCTCCACCGCCTAATGGCTATGGTTTAAAACAATTTTTAAAGCTAAGTTTTTATATTTTGCTTCCGTTTTTGCTTATAGCAGGAGAACCTGATTTGGGAACAGCTTTAGTGCTTTTAATAGTAGGCTTTGGAACGCTTTTTATCATAGGAGTAAATTATAAAATTTGGCTTAGTATTTTTTTAGCTATAGCTATAGCCTCACCTATTATTTATAGTGATTTTTTAAAGCCTTATCAAAAACAAAGAATTCATGATTTCTTAGCTGAAGAGCCAAGTTACCATGTAAAACAATCCATCATCGCTATAGGAAGCGGTGGTTTGAGCGGAAAAAAAGCAGATGAAGCTACACAAACACATTTTAAATTTTTACCTATTTCTACGAGTGATTTTATCTTTGCATATTTGTCTGAAAGATTTGGTTTTATCGGCGCAGTTGTAATCATACTACTTTACACCTTACTCATTTTTCATTTATTGAGTTTAAATTATAAGCTCAAAGATGATTATTTTACAAGAGTGGTGACAAATTGCATTGCTTTATTTATTTTCATATATGTAGCGGTAAATATATCAATGACTATAGGTTTTGCTCCTGTTGTTGGTATACCTATGCCATTTTTTAGTCATGGGGGAAGTTCTTTTGCTACCTTTATGATTTTCTTTGGAATTTTACAAAATTTAATAACTTTTAGGTATTTAGCAATAGAAAAAGCGGTAAAAATAAAATTCTAAATTTAAATTAAGGAAATAAAGATATAATAACATTTTTATTTTAACTTCTGGCGGATTTATAGCTCAGTTGGTTAGAGCAACCGGCTCATAACCGGTTGGTCGCAGGTTCGAGTCCTGCTAAATCCACCATTTATTTTGCATTACAACTTGATTTTCAAAAAAAACATTTTCCAATGAATTTTTAGTATTTTTATGATATTTTTGCAAATTTCTTTCTTTTTGCTTTCTTCTATTTGGAGTTTATCTAAAAAAGTTTCTTCAAGAGTGTTAATAAGTTGTATACATTCTTTTGCATTAAATCTTTCTACTTCGTTTAAAGGTGATAACGCTTTTAACAATAAATCTTTATATTCCATAAGAGTTTTAATATCTACCTCTGAAAGCTGGGCTAACAGAGATAGAAATTGTTCAAAATTATACAGTGGCATATATTTCTTTCTTTTTCCATAACATTATAAAATGTGCCTATATATCCGACTAATAAATTATTTCATGATCTCCACCACCAAAAGTAACATCTCGTATTCTTGTGACATCTGCACCTAAAGTATTAAATCTCATTGTAAAAGTAGGAGTTTCGGTCAATGGTTTAGTGCACCATGTAGTTGATATTACAACTTTCGCTTCACCGGAATTATCAAATTCTTTATCCCATCTTTGTATTTTTGGCGGAGTTTGACCATGGCCAACATCGAGTTTGGTTCCATCAAAATCAACTTTTTCTCCTGCAATTCCATCGGTTAATGTTAAAGTTGCACTGGTATAGCATGAAGCAGGATCTTTCCAAGTATCATATATTGCATGAATGCGTTTTTGCACCTCAATACTTCCTACAATTGCCTCATGATCAGTTCCATCCCATTCTTTATATTTCACTTTAAGACTAAAAATTCTACCGGTGTGTTGAGTAACTTTTCCAATAGGTTTAAAATTTAAATAAACTGAACCTTCATCATCAGTATGAAGCTTGCCTTTATTTACAAAATTAGTATAACCAAGATACTGATCTGGTTGAACATCTACACTAGAGTTTGGAGTTAATCCATATAGCTCTATAGTTGCTCCTGTATCAAATGGAATATATCTCATATTTATTCTTGGACGAATTGGTCCATCAAATACAGCTGTTTCAGTAGCTTTTTCACTTCCATCTTCATATTCAACGCTTACTTTTACCGGATGAGCAGTAGGATTAATTGTTTTAAACTTAGTTAGTGCAACACCTTTACTATCAAAATATTTTGGAATTAGATCTTCTTTTTTTGGAAGTACTCCATCGCCGGCAATACTCCATTTTATTTTTGCATAAGGGGTGCCTTTTGCCGATATACTGACAACTTCAAACAAATATGGATTTAGCTTTGTTTGACCAAGAGTTAATTGAATTGGAATCTTCTTATAATTTAATTCTTTACTTAAATTTTGACCCATAGCATTTACACTAATTACAGGGTTAGCTTTAAATGGAGCTTTAGAAGTAATAGTTGCTTTAGCTTCACCACTAGCATTAAATGTTGCTTCTTGATTACTTAAAGTAGCGTCTCCACTTAAACTCCACTCTACTTTAGAACCTGTTTTTCCACCTTTTAATACAGCGTGTACTACTTCTCCTTCTTGAGCATTTAAGGAATTCTTATCTATATCTAAAACAAGAATAGTTTTTCCATTATAAGTAATAGTTTTACTTATTTCTTGACCCATAGCATTTACACTAATTACAGGGTTAGCTTTAAATGGAGCTTTAGAAGTAATAGTTGCTTTAGCTTCACCACTAGAATTAAATGTTGCATCATGACTACTTAAAGTAGCGTCTCCACTTAAACTCCATTCTACTTTTTCATAAGGTTTTCCACCTTTTAATATTGCGTGTGCCTCTTCTCCTTCTTGAGCATTAAAGGAATTCTTATCTACAATCAAGGTAAGCTGTTTATATATATAAATTTCATCTGTAAAAAAATCCGCTGACTTATTTTTTGTTTTCATATATTTAAATTGAATATTGAAATTACTACACAATGGATTCGATACTCCATAAAATTCCAAAGTAGCCTTACCACTAGAATTTACTCTAACATGATCTTGCTTTGGTTTAGCCGCTGATAAAAAATCATGATATATTTCAATTTCTGTATTCGGGATTAAATTACTTACCTCAAGATGAAAATCTTGATTTAATTCTATGGTTTGCTTATAACCATTATAGCTAGGATAAATAATACTAGGGATATATTCTTTATCTACATATGCAATAGTAGTGCTAACACTTTGTCCAATAGTATTTACACTAATTACAGGGTTATTTTTAAATGGGGTTTTAGAAGTAATAGTTGCTTTAGCTTCACCGCTAGCATTAAATGTTGCTTCTTGATTACTTAAAGTAGCGTCTCCACTTAAACTCCACTCTACTTTAGAACCTGTTTTTCCACCTTTTAATACAGCGTGTACTACTTCTCCTTCTTGAGTATAAAGTGTTTCTTTATCAAGTTCTAAATTCAATTCTCTTTGATAAAGATTAATTTTATCTGCAGTTATTTCAGCCTTAGTAATAACTGATTTCATATAACTAAACTTAATAGTAAGTTCTTTAACACTAGGATCACTAATACTACTAAATTCTAAAGTAGCTTCACCTTTATCATTAACATTAAAGCTTTCTTTTTTAGCTTTCACTCCTTTACTTCCACTGATATTATCAATGGTTGAATTTGGTAATAAACCGCTTATTTTTAATACATAATCTGAGTCATAATCTATAGTTTTATCTAATTTTTTCCAAAAACTGACTTTATAAGAAGGATATTCTATTTTTGGAGTATATATAGTTCCATCTATATAAGTTAATGTTTTAGTGAGGTTTTGGCCTAAGGTATTTACATTAATTATAGGATTAGTTTTAAATGGAGCTTTAGAAGTAATAACTGCCTTAGCTTCACCGCTAACATTAAATACTTTATCAGTCTTAGTTAAAGTAGCACCCCCACTTAAACTCCATTCTATTTTTTCATTAGGCTTACCACCTTTTAAAGTTACTTCGGCATTTTTATTAGGTTCTGCAATGATAGTACTTGGATCAGCATTAAAGGAAATAGCGTATTGATAAAGTTTGATTTTATCTAAATTAAGCTCCTTTTTAATACTACCTTGTTTGATATAATTAAACTTAATAGCAATATCTTTAACACTATAATCACTAATACCACTAAATTCTAAAGTAGCTTCACCTTTATCATTAACATTAAAGCTTTCTTTTTTAGCTTTTACTCCTTTACTTCCACTGATTTTATCAATAGTGGAATTTGGTAATAAACCGCTTATTTTAATATTAAAATCATCTATATAATCTATAGTTTTTTCTTGGGTTTTAAAGCTTGGATATTCTACTTTAGGAGTATATTCTTTAATCTCATAAGGCAATTCTTTTTTAAGATCTTTAGTCATAGTTTTAACTTCTAAATTTGGATTAACTTTAAATGGAGCTTTAGAAGTGATAACTGCCTTAGCTTCACCACTAGCATTAAATGTTGCTTCTTGATTGCTTAAAGTAGCGTCTCCACTTAAACTCCATTCTATTTTTTCATTAGGTTTACCACCTTTTAAAGTTACTTCAACATGATCAAGTTTTGGATCTTTTAAAGCTTTGTTATTATCACTTTCATAAGCATGAATTTTATCTTTACTAAAACTAATGCTTGGGGTATATTGGTGGAGTTTGATTTCTCCACTTACTTCTTGAGTGCTAGCTGCGCTTTGATTACAAGTAGCAATGATTTGTAATCTTTTAATATTAAAATCTTTTACTCCTTCAAATACTACCTTACTCTCACCTTTATCATCAGCTGTACTTTCTTTATCGTTACTAATTCTTAAAGTTTTATTGCTTTGTATATCTTTAGCCTTCCATAAAACTTTTGTTTTTGGCATTAAACCTTTAAGTTTTACTTCAAAGTCGCTTTTATAATCAATCATTCCTTTTTCAAAGTCTTGATGAGTCACAGGATCTTTTCCAGCAGGAAGCTCCATAGTGGCTGTATAATTTTTAATCTCTAAATCTTTACTTCTTTCTTTTACTAATTCATCACTCATATTCTTAGCAATGATTTTTACTTTTTCATTTCCACTAAGTCCTATGATTTCTACACTACTCTCACCTTTATCATCAGCTATTAAATTAAGCTCCTTAGTAGTTTTATCTTTATCAACAAATAAAGCATTATCTCCTTGTATACTCCATTTAACTTTTGTAGAATTAGCTTTTAAGTTTTTATAACTTGCATGAGTTTTTTCTTTATTACCTATAATAGCTTTATCTAAGATAATATCATTATCTCCATAAATTGCTATTTGAACAAATGTTTTTAAAGTAACTCCCAATACATTAGCAATGATTTCAGCTTTTTCTTTATCTTTCATGTTTACATCAGGTTTATAGATGATATTTGAATTTCCATCTTTATCAGTTTTATCTGAATTTGGCGTTTTTTCTAAACTTCCTTTACCATTTAATTTCCAATGAATTGCCAAATCGCCTGCTAAATCATTTCCTGTAAATGTGATTAGAGATTTTTCATATCTTTGTATATTAGAAGGTTTAGCAAATATCCTAAAGTCTTCTTTTGGAGCTATGATAGTAATAGGGAAACTTTCTTGAGCATTCCCTGCTTTAGCAATTAAATTGGTTTGGCGTACTCCATAAGAGTGGATTATTTTTACAAAAACTTTTCCATTACTATCAGTAATATAATGATTTCCATCTTTTAAGATTACACTTTTTTGTTCAGGAGTTACACTCATAGCAACATTTTTAACTGCTTGATTAAAGCCATCTTTAAGCATAATACAATGAGTATTACCTCCCAAATTTCCGCAATAAGAAATATGATAAGTATTGTTAATAGCTTTATATTCAAGCACCATAGAATAATCTCTATCTATAAAATGAGTTCTAGAGCCTTCAATGGTATTATTTATACCTGCTAATTTTGTATCAAAAGCGTGTTTGAAGGCATCTTTATCTAAAGGTATGTTAAAATTCATAGCTATATTTGTGCCTTGTTTATCACTTTCATTACTTCTTTTATGGCTTAGCGAAAAAGTTAATGCAGGACAGGGTGAGTAAGTAATACCTCCTTCATACACTAAAGGATTTTTTTCTAAATCTTCATAGCAGTTTACATTGCCAAATGGAGCTACCTTTTCTCCATACCATTTACTCATATTAGCAAAAACAGCTACATTACTCATGGAAGGAAAAGCATATTTAATACCCATATCCCAGCCATTAGCAGGGCGTTCTAAGAAAGTTAGATCATTATTTGCATTTTTAAAATCATAACTATTAATCCAATCACTTAATCTTTGATAAATATTAGCATGGAAAGCTAGTGTATCTAACATACTTTCAAAGCCCAAAGATATTCTTTTATGCTCTCTACTAAAATCATGATCATAAACTAAATTTAATCCTAGCATGATATTTCCTGAATTATCTAATGCTAATGCATTAGGATAATATCTTATACCACCACCAAAATGACCTATGATTCTATTATTATCATATCCACCTATACCGCTTTGTAAAAAATAAGATATTTTTGGATTATCTTCACTCATAATAGGTAAAAGAACTTTAGCATTACCACTTAAACCACCCCTATCATTATAGTTTAAATTAAACTCACTATTAATGGAGTGATTAAGAGCATGTAAATATTCTTGGATTAAAGTATTAGCTTGTAAGCTTAAATAATTGCTTGCTAAATCTCTTATAAGTTCATCTCTTTCTTTACTATCCTTGGCATTATATACATTGCCTATAGTTTGAATAACACCAATAACATTATTAGATAATTCTTCATCTTCTTTACTAAGATTAGAATCTTTCTTTGATTTTTCTTCTAATAGCTTTTTGACTCTTGGGTCAATGCTATCATATTCTTTAAGTATTTGCTTTTGATCATGGTTTACATGATTAAGTGCAAGAGTTTGATTGTCATCTATAATGATTTTATCTTGATTTTTTAAAATCATTATTTGAGAAAAAAGAAAAGTGTGAATGATTAAAACAAGTAAAAGTGTTTTTTTCATATCCCCCCCCCCGAATCCTTTGCATAAAATTTTTTATTTGTGATGAGAATATGATAACACAAAAAATACAAAAGTGATAAAAAAGTTATAAAAATATTGAAAAATAGCCAAAAAATTAATAAATATAATAATTATTTATAAATTATAATCAAAATTACTTTTATTTTTTATTAAAAAAATGCAAATAGATTTATTATTATTTAAATATATATGAAAAAAACTTATCATTTACTTTTTAAAAACAATGAAAAATAATCTTTTTGAATTTTTATATTTATATTTTATTATACTATTTAACATTTTTAAAAGTATTAGCATTTAGTATTTTAGATAACAGTGTAAGGTGTATTTATCATATTTGGTATATAAAGTATAAATACTAAGCTTATATATAGTAATAAATAAAGAGTATAAATACCTTATTATACTCTTTAGATAACTACAATATAGCGTTTTTGTATAAATTTGATAATAGTTGTTATAATCTTAAAATTACTTATTAAAAAAATATATTTAATTATAATTTGTATGTTTTTATAATTTGGATAATAGGTAAAAGAATATATATAATATTTAACAGAAAATAAAAAGTGATTAAATAAAGTTAGATATATAAAGATATTTATAGTTTTATATATTATTTTTATAAATTAAAACAAACATATTTCACAATTAAGCAAGATTGGCACAACCAAGAATTATTTAGAAACAAAAATTTTTTGAGAAATATAAAAAATGACTTTAAGTAAAAAAGAATTTGCTGAAGTATTAGGCGTTTCTTCAGGAACTATTGATAATCTAAGAAGAAAAATACAATCTATGGAAGTATCTTGCTATGTATTATTTTCCATTGAAGAAATAGCTAAAGTTATATCAGGGGTTAAATCTTTAAAATGAGATTTAACTATACAAATTATTGAATTTTCAAAAGTATATGTTATTTAGATATTTAATTTCTAAAGTATGGATACTTAGGTGTTTGATTAATAAACCACACGCTTTCTAAATCCACCATTACTTCTCTATCACGAATTATTACTACAATTAAAATCTTTTGACAAATTAAAAAAATATTTTTTTGTACACACTTTAAAGGAAAATCAGCAATTAAGAGCTTAAAAATTTAACTGTTGATAAAAAACTTATATCAAAGTGCTTGTACTAAAAATTTATATATTGAAGCTAGGGTTTTTCATGGAAATATTGATAAGAATTTTTATTTTAGATATAAACTTAATAAAAAGGGTATTCTTTTAAAATAGGAAAATATCCTATAACCATATTAACACGGGCAAGAGAGATTGTAAATGATTATAACGACATGCTATCATAAGGCATTAATCCAAAAGAACATATTCAAAAAGAAAATACTAAAAATCAAAATATAAAAAAGCACTTTATGGTACTAATAAAGTTCAAAGTTATAAAACTTCACAGATGAAGCAAGATTTAAAGAATTACTGCTTGCGATTAATAAGTATTTTTACAAAAGTTGCTTTGCAAATTAGTCCATATTTATTTTAAGAAGTACTAATATTATAAATTTAGAATGGAAAGAAATAGATTTTGATAAAAAAATTATTATTCGTGCTAATAAAGTTAAAGCAAGAGAGGATTTTATTATTCCGCTAAGTCAGAGTGTTTTAGACTTGCTTTTATATGTTAAAAATTTTTCTTACTCAAATTCAAAATATTTTTTTCCAAGTAATATAAGTAAATCTAAAACAATGAGTAAAAACACATTAAATCAAGCCATTAAAAGATTAGGTTTTGGTGATAAAATACTATATCATGGTTTTAGAGCTACTGCTTCAATTTTTCTTTATGAGTATAAAAATATTCATAAACAAGATAGTGAAGTTATAGAACTATGTTTAGATCATAGAGAAAGAAATAAAGTAAAAGCAGTATATAATAGAAGCTTAAGACTTGATGATGGAAGAGAGTTAATGCAATGGTTGAGTGATTTTATCGATAAATTAAAAAGAGATAAGTAGTTTAATTTTTAATGTTTGTAAATTATAAACGCATAAGAACTTTTTAATTTTTGTAAATTTAATAGTATTTTATTGAATATCTTTAACGCAATTATTCTATTAGTAGCTTTCTTAATACACTATTTTGTGAATTTATATATTCTAAAACAACACTTTTTTTTATTTTATTTTCATCTAAATCTAAAAAATCTAAATAAGCTTGAAATAAATTATTATTTAAATCATCATCAAATTTATGACTTGCAACTATATTCATAGAAAAATGATTAAAAAATTTCTTACAAAAATCGTTATTATTTTTAAATAGCTGTACTAATTCTTCTTTTTTAAAAAAATTATACTGTTTGATTGCTTCAGGATAAAAACTACTTTCTATATTTTCATAGCTATTAATAAAAGCATTAATACTTTCATACTTACTTGTTTTGTATTTTTCTTTGGTATCTTCATAATAATCTTTCCATTTTTCATCTTTTAATAATTTTAAAAGTGCTATGTCAGATCTATAATCATGATTAAGATCAAACTTAAATTCTTCTATAACAAGAGCTTCTATATAATGCTGATTAATTTTTTCTTCTATGTTGCTTAATTTTTTCTTTGTAATTTGCGCATAGGTTGAAAGTAAAATTTGATAAAAACCATAAGAATAATGTGTCATTCCATTTTTTGAATAAAAGTCTATTTTTAGGAGTGAATTTTCAATACCTTTTACAAATTGCTCATCACTTAAATTACCTACCAAATATTCTATCTTGCAGTTTTGAAGTTTATAATAAAGATCGATTTTTAAAGTTTGATAAAAATCGCGTCTTAGTTGGTATTTTTCTTCTTTATTTAAATAAAACATATTTTTTAGGTATTGTTCATAAAGATGATAATAGCCTGAAGCTAAATCTATTTTCTCTATTTTAATAGAAAGGTATTTTTTAATTTGAAATATTAATGAGATATAATTTAATTTTAGAGCATCTGAAAATGTTTTTTTATTGTCATACTTGCAAAATAATAAAAAACATTGCTTGTTAAAATAATCTATATGTTCTAACACATGATATAATAATCTTAGATTTCCATTGCATTGTTCTTTATATCTTTCGAAAATAATATTTTCAATAATATTTCTTATCTCATCTGTAATTTTAGTATATTTATTTATTCTATCTTTTATGATTGCTTTTGCTACTTCATCATTGTCTTTTATCGTTATTTCACAATATCAATAACTTTTTCTTTGTATATTTGATACCAGTTTTTACTATTGTATTGTTTAGTCTGTTTTTCTTTATTGTTTTTAGCCAGATTGTTATCTTGTTCTTTTAATTCTTCCTCATGAAAAATCACAACAACATTACATTCTTTTTCTTCTTTAAGTAAATTTACAAGTCCTAAAATTTCTTTCAAAGAAAGATTGTCAGATTTTCTTTCTATGTTATCAAAACACACAATAATATTATAAAAGTCTTCCTTTTTTAAAAAGGAAAAAATAGCATCACTATCTATATCTATTAAGCCGCCACTTATACTTTTAACCAAACCTTCTAAACCTTTAAAAGTTGTTTTGGTAATTTTATTATAATCTCCATGTAGGCTTACAACTATTTCTTCTAATATTTGCTTATAACTTTCTTTGCCAAAAAGATCTATATAAACAACTTTTTTATCTTTAGAAAGTTTATTTTCAACTTCTTTCCATAAATAAGTTTTACCTATACCCCAAGACCCATTTATAGCTAAACATTTTTTAGAGTTGTTATCTAAAAAATTTGCGATAGTGTCAATCTTATTCATTATACACTCCTATAAAATATTTATGTAATTATATAAAATTATTTAAGTTTTCTATGTAACTATCCTCCAAACCTTAAAGCTATAGATAGTTACATATTCTTTTTAAAATACCCCTTACAGCTACGCACTCAGACAGCCTTTCTTTTTTTAAAAAATATATAAAAAAATACATACGCATACGCGAGAGAAAAAACAAAAAAAGTTGAGTAATTTTTTTTCAATGTTTAAACAAATTTTTGTTTTTTCTGTTATTTAATATTAAATTAATTTTTTGACTTTTATAATTATTCATATATCAAAAATAATCATAGAAAGACTCAAAAATGAAAAAAATTATCTTAGGTTTAGCAGTTATTGCTTCATTATCTAGCCTTGTTTCAGCTTCAAATCATAGTTATCATAGCAAGAAAAATTTTAATAATTCACAACAAGAATATATAGAAGGTAGAAGTATAACTTGTGCAACTTTTCATAATTGCCAGACAATACATCAACCTATTTACCAAGAAGCTGGGCATAAAGTACTTTGTAAATTTGGATATTGTTTCTAATGTTAAATATGTTAAATCCTAATTCAAATATTCGCTTCCACAAGTGTATGCCTAAGGAAGTTCATCAAATATATGACACCTTAAAGCTTATGGAACAAGAAGATACAAAAAAAGTAGAAGCTGAAGCTAAAAAAGAAGAACAAAGTAATTCTACAAATGCTGATAATCAAGCAAATACTAGCAAAAAAGATCAGCTTTTAGATATATCTGCTTAATCTTAATATTAGGGCAGTGGGTTTTGTCCATCTTCCGTGCTACGCACTCAGACAGCCTTTCTTTTTTTAAAAAATATATAAAAAAATACATACGCATACGCGAGAGAAAAAACAAAAAAAGTTGAGTAATTTTTTTTCAATGTTTAAACAAATTTTTGTTTTTTCTGTTATTTAATATTAAATTAATTTTTTGACTTTTATAATTATTCATATATCAAAAATAATCATAGAAAGACTCAAAAATGAAAAAAATTATCTTAGGTTTAGCAGTTATTGCTTCATTATCTAGCCTTGTTTCAGCTTCAAATCATAGTTATCATAGCAAGAAAAATTTTAATAATTCACAACAAGAATATATAGAAGGTAGAAGTATAACTTGTGCAACTTTTCATAATTGCCAGACAATACATCAACCTATTTACCAAGAAGCTGGGCATAAAGTACTTTGTAAATTTGGATATTGTTTCTAATGTTAAATATGTTAAATCCTAATTCAAATATTCGCTTCCACAAGTGTATGCCTAAGGAAGTTCATCAAATATATGACACCTTAAAGCTTATGGAACAAGAAGATACAAAAAAAGTAGAAGCTGAAGCTAAAAAAGAAGAACAAAGTAATTCTACAAATGCTGATAATCAAGCAAATACTAGCAAAAAAGATCAGCTTTTAGATATATCTGCTTAATCTTAATATTAGGGCAGTGGGTTTTGTCCATCTTCCGTGCTACGCACTCAGACAGCCTTTCTTTTTTTAAAAAATATATAAAAAAATACATACGCATACGCGAGAGAAAAAACAAAAAAAGTTGAGTAATTTTTTTTCAATGTTTAAACAAATTTTTGTTTTTTCTGTTATTTAATATTAAATTAATTTTTTGACTTTTATAATTATTCATATATCAAAAATAATCATAGAAAGACTCAAAAATGAAAAAAATTATCTTAGGTTTAGCAGTTATTGCTTCATTATCTAGCGTTGCTTTAGCTTTAAATCATAGTTATCATAGCAAGAAAAATTTTAATAATTCACAACAACAAGATAGAATTTTAACTTGTGAAAATTTTCATAATTGCTAGACAATACATCAGCCTATTTATCAGCATCAAGCTTGTGCTAAATTAGGTATTTGTATAAATCACTAAAGGATAATGATGGGATTAGTATATTCTCAATGTTGTAATCAAGTTATTGATACAAGCTTGCGTTATACAGCAAAACCACTATTAAAACTTGAAGAAGCTAAATTTGAACAAGAAAAAAAAGCTGAGAATGATAATACAAAAAAAGTAGAAGCTGAAGCTAAAAAAGAAGAACAAAGTAATTCTACAAATACAGATAAAGCAGACAATAAAAAAGATCAGCTTTTAGATATATCTGTTTAATCTTAATATTAAGCGGCAGACTTTGTCCGCTTTCCGTGCTACACACTTAGACAACCCTAGCACCCATTTTAGTACAAAACATATAGCACCTATAAGGTGTATTTTATTTAGAGAAGAAAAGAAAAGGTGCTTCTTTTGAAAACCTTATCTTGCTTCTTCTCTTCTTCATCACGGTGATTGCTATTTAATGGCATTAAAAGCCGTATTTTTAAAAGTGTTTAAAAAAGATTTTCTAAATCATTCATTGGTGTAGTTTCTTTGATATTTACAACCGCACTCCATTTATAGTTTTTTACTTAAAAATTTTATCCTATAAGTTTGATATATTTTTCATAGCATTATTTATGATTTCATTTTTTAACGCAATTGTTTGTTTAAAATAACTAAGTGATGAAAATCTTTATTATGTTGGATTTGTATAAAATTGGATTTTAAAATTAATACTATATATTTATCTCATTGTCATGTTTGTCTATAATTATTTTAAAATAATTGATAATTTTTTCAGGATTTTTATTCCATTTCTTCAAATGTTTAAAAATCAAAACTACCATATTTATTTTAAGTTTCATTGCAATTGGTTTTAACAAGATCAAATCAGTGATTTACATATAAATATGGCTTAGTTATATCAATCAAGTGATGAAGAAGATCATATTTTTAAAAAAAGAAAGAATTTTACTTGTAGTTCATACTATATAGAAGGCAGTACGGCATACATTATTTCAACATCAAACTTAATCAATATTTTTTAAAGATTATTGCAGTGGTTAGATATTTATTATCTTTAATATTCAAGAAGAGTATAAAATAAATATTATTTCATGTTATCAACTTAGAAAACAAGAGTATAATTTATTCTTATATCATTTAATGACTCATAAAAAAAGAGAGAGTAATCATTAAATAAATCTTGATTATTATTACAATAACATAATAATTGCTACAATATACCTTAGAATAATTATACAAAATATTTTAAAATTAATTTCTTATACTTATTTTATATTGCTTCAATGTGAAGATTAAAAACATCAAGATAAAATATTATCACACAAGTTCGAACACATTTGGCACTTTCTTAGTTAATAAAACTACTATCTTTTATTTACCAATCAAGAAATATTTGATTAATAAAACTAACTAAGGAATATTTATCCAAACAGATTATTTATTTAGATGTATAAAAGGATTTGCTAAATTAAGAGAATATAGTTATATTTTTGAAATAAAACATAAAATAATAGAACAAAGAATAAAAATTATATCTTTCATAAGCATCATGGTTTAAAAGCTACTTTAGAAGCTTTTAATATAGATAAAAAGACACTTTTTAGAAAACAAGAAATTTATCACAAAAATAATGATAATTTAAATACCCTAAATACAAAATACACTAAAGTAAAAAATATAAGAAGTTCTTTTGATTTGGAAATTACTTTAAATATTAAAATACTTAGGCATATTTATATAAATTTAGATAAAGAAAGATTGTATTATTTTTTAAAGCCTTTTTTATAATAAAACCTCCTAGTGTTTCCACCATAAGAAGAATCATCTCTAAAGATAAAATGAGAATAACACTTACAAGAATTAATTATCTAGGCCAAAATAAAAGCTACAAGAGAGAGTTAAAAATAGATAACTAAAAAAATCTTAAAACAACTCCTATGAATACTTGGGCAATAGATACTATAAAATATGTCGATAATAAAATAAAAATATATACTTACTATGATAGATTTAGTTACAAGAATTGATTATACTGTAGCTTTATCTCCTAAAAAGACAAGATATACTAGCATATCTTAAAAGTTTTGTTATTATCTTAAAAACTAATAATATTCATAAAAGAATTTAGCATACTCACAGATAATGGCTGTGAATTTAAAAAACTATGAATGTTTTATTAAAGGAACTTAACACTACTCATTATTATACTTATCTAAAGAATCTTAGAATGAATATTCATAATGAAATATTTAATAAAACCTTAAAAGAAGCATTTGCTAATCATTATAAAGATTTATTATTTATAGATCTTAAAGAATTTAATCAAGAAACGATTAAGTAGTTAGCAGCTTATAATACTATCTTGTTATATCCAGCTTTAAAATATAAAGTCTCCTCATTTGCTCTTCATCAATTAAGAAATATTTTTATTTGTTAGACTTTAAATCAATATTGTTTTTCTTGCACTCTAAAAATTTTAATACATTACCTATTTAACAAAAAATATCATTTTTTTACATTTTTACAATAAAATACAAAGCATGTGCAATATTAATTAATAAATCATACGCCTATTAAACTCGCCATTTATTCTTGTTAAATATATTTTATCTATTTTATTCTTTGTATTGTATTTTTAAAATTTCAATAATTTTAGAAATTTTAAATTAATTTGATTTCAATATTGCTAAAAAATATCTGTTGAAATAGATTATAAATTATTTTTATATAATGGTTGCGAAGGGGAGATTTGAACTCCCGACCTTCGGGTTATGAGCCCGACGAGCTAACCACTGCTCTACTTCGCGGCATCATATGAAGTGGATGGGGTAAAGGGATTCGAACCCCTGAATGACAGGACCAAAACCTGTTGCCTTACCGCTTGGCGATACCCCAATAGAAATTTTTTATTTAAATTAAAAGTGATATTATATATTATTTTTTATACAATGTCAAGAAAAATGCTATAATATTTTTAAAATATTTTCAAGGAATGATTTTATGGGATATATAAGTATAGAACAAGCTATAAAAGAACTTCAAGATGGTAAAATGTTAGTAATGGTGGATGCAGAAGATAGGGAAAATGAAGGGGATTTGATTTTCCCTGCACAATTTAGCTCACAAGAAAAAGTAAATTTTACCATCACTCACGCAAGAGGTGTGGTATGTGTAGCATTAAGTGAGAACTTAGCTAAAAAATTTGAACTACCTTTAATGGTACCTAAAAACACATCAAATCACGAAACAGCTTTTACCATCACTGTCGATGCAAAAAATGCAACAACAGGAGTAAGTGCCTACGAAAGAGATATGACTATACAAATTTTTGCTGATGATAATGCAAAGGCGAGTGATTTTGTGCGTCCTGGACATATTAATCCTTTGATAGCAAAAAAAGGTGGAGTTTTAGAAAGAACGGGCCATACAGAAGGAACAGTGGATTTATGTCGTTTGGCAGGATTAAAAGAAGCATGCGTAATATGTGAAATTGTTAAAGATAATGGAGATATGGCTAGAAGAAGCGATTTGCTTGAGTTTTGCAAAAAACATAATATTAATATGATTACTATTTCAGATTTAATCGAGTATCGTTTAAAAAATGAAAGTTTGATTTCTTTAATTAAAGAAGAAGAAAGTATTTTAGCAGGTTTTAAAGCTAAAAAAATGACTTTTAAAGATCACAATGAAAATGAACACATAGCTTTTAGTTTTGGCACTTTGAAAGAATGCGAGAATGTTAAATTTTATCTTAGTGGAAGCGACTTTGAGCTTCTAACTTCTAATAAATTTAATGAATTATTAAAACAAATTGAATTTTTAAGTCAAAAAGGTGGTGTAATCATTTTCATGAAAAATGAAAAACAAGAAAACATACAATTTAAAAATTATGGCATAGGAGCGCAAATTTTAAGGTATTTAAAAATTTCAAAAATCAAACTTCTAAGTCAAAATACCGATAAAGAATTTATAGGCTTAAAAGGCTTTGGGCTTGATATTACAAGCAGTGATTTTAAAGCTTAAATTCTAAAAACTTAAACTTATCGCCAAAGTTAAACATCAAATTTTTACTTTGGTTGATAAAGTTTTTATAAATTTGGAGGTTAATATTTTTAACTTGCTCGATAATTTCTTCTAAGCCAAAATCAATTAAAGCTTGATTTTGATTTTTATATTCTAACACCTCAAAGCCCTCTTCTTTTAAAACTTGTAAAAAATGATCAAAATTTACATTATATGTAATATCGCTTTTAGCAAAAAAATCTTTTAAGTTTTCTTCAAAAAGATTATACACTTGGTGATTTTTATACATTCTAATACTAATTTTTTCTTCTTTTTTTGCATAATCAAAACATGCAAAAGTTAGTTTTTCACAGGTTTGTTTTAATTTGGATAAAAAGGGTTTATAAGAAATACAAAGCTCGCTATTAGTGATAGAATATTTTTCACATTCTTTTAAAAGATCTTCATTCATAGCTTTAAAAACAATGTTTAAATCATCATCAACATATGCCATTGTTCTATCTTTTATAAGCTCACACGCAAAACAATCAAATAATTCATTAGCGTAAAAAAAGGCGTTTTTAAAATGACATTCTTCTAAAGAATTATAAATTTTTACATCCAAATCATACTCATCAAAAAGTTTTTTTTGAACACATTTTAATTTTTCATGTGGCTCTACGATAAAACACTCAATCTGCTCTAAAATATCAGCCCTAAGAGTGTATAGAGCTTGTATAAAATCAAGCATTAAATGCCCTTCATTTGCCCCTATTTCTACAACTTCAACCGGTAAAATTAGCTTTTTATCATCTATAAGTTTTAAAAAATGATTAGCTAAGAGTGTTCCAAACAGATTTCCCACGCTAACTGCGGTATAAAAATCTCCATTTTTACCAACACTCACAGCTTGGGAGTAATATTTATCAATCCAATTTTGAAAAAACTCACTAAAAGCTATCATTATAAAGCATTAAATTTGACTATAAAATCAAGTGGATCAACTTGCACACCATTAACTAAAATTCCAAAATGCAAATGTGGCCCTGTAACCCTACCGCTAGCTCCACTCAAACCTATAAGCTCACCCTTTTTTACCTTTTGTCCTACTTTTACATTAAGTTTTGATAGATGATAATACTGAGAATAAATCCCATATCCATGATCAATTACCACTGAATTTCCTGCATAATAACGATTTGAAGCAATCCTTACAATACCATCATTGCTAGCATAAATTTTTGTCCCACTTGCTGCTCTAAAATCAGTTCCGCTATGATAACTTTTAAGAGTATCATTAAACAATCTTGCTTTTCCAAAAGCACTTGTAATTTTACTTTCTAAAGGGTATGTAAAATTGCCTTCAAATAAAGCCATATTGGTATAAGTATTATAAACCTTAATAGCTTCTTGATATTCTTTGCTAATGCGATCAAGTGTTTCTTTAGGTGGATTAACCTTAGAAGCACTAACTTTTAAAAATTCTTTTTTATAGTTTCCTTCGCTAAATTTTATGTTAATTTCTTCTTTGGAATTATCTTTAAATTCAGCTATTAATTTTCTATCTTTAGGATTTTTATAAGGTATGGCTATACTAACAATGACTTTATTTTTATACTCAAAAAAAGGAAGTTTTTTAGAATTTGAGCTAATTTGTAAAAAATTATTTTTATCAAATTCTAAAAAAATTACTTGCCCTTTTACAAGCTCAATCTCTCTAGCTTCTAATGCAAATACCAAAAAACAAAGTAAAAAAAGAATTTTTCTCATACACTAAGCTCTTTAATATCAGCTATTTTTAAAAACTCACGATAAATTGCACATACTAAAGCTTGACGATTGTTTTTAATATTTTCATCTTTGTCATTAATCATTACTTTATCAAAAAAAGCATCAATTTGTGGTTTTAGTGCAAAAAGGCTTTCTAAAAGCTCTTGGGTGTTATTTTCTTTTGTTTTACACTGCATAAAAGCTTGGTATAAATCTTTTTCCTCTTGAGTGTTAAACAAATTTTCATTAATTTGAACTTCACTTAATATTGCAATATTTGCCAAGCGCTTAAAAGTAGCAAAATTTTGACTAAAATCTGCCTTATTTGCACTTTGTATTAAAGCTTTAATACAAGAATCAATATAAATAACATCATAAGTTTTAGAGCTAAGCACAGCTTTAACAAAAGAAGCATTAACCTCATAAAAAGTATATAAACGCTCTAAGATAAAGTCTAGTAAAATTTTCAAATCAAAGCTTTTATATTCACTAGCTATTACTTCTAAAAATATCTTAAGATCAAAATTTTTATTTAAAGCTAGAATAATTTTTAAAACACCATTTGCTGCTCTTCTTAAAGCATAAGGATCTTTTGTACCACTTGGGATTTTCCCCATTGAAAAAAGCCCCATGAGTGTATCAAATTTATAAGCTAAAGCTACAATAGAACTAAATTCATTACTTGGCATAGCTGAATTATCGCCATTTGGAAGATATTGTTCTTTAATCGCCAAAGCAAGCTCATCGCTCATACCCATAGCTTTAGCATAATAAGATCCCATAATACCTTGAAGATCAGTAAATTCATACACCATTTGAGTGCTTAGATCAGCTTTTGAGTATTCTATGGCTTTTAAGATTTCATCTTTTTGAGTATTAGCAAAAACTTCACAAAGCTTAGTAGCGATTTTTTGCTCTCTAATGATTTTATCTTTTAAGCTTCCAAGTCCTTCAAGATATACCATTTGACTTATTTTATCATTATTTAAGCCCTGTGCTAAGTCATTTTTCCAAAAAAACATCGCATCGCTCAATCTTGCTCTTAAAACCCTTTCATTTCCATTAATGATTTTAGAATAATCTTTACAAACCGCATTAGAAACTACGATAAAATGATTGCTTAAAGTATTGTTTTTAAATACTGCAAAATAGCGTTGATTTTCTCTCATAGAAGTAATTATCACTTCGCTTGGGATTTCTAAATACTCTTTTTCAAAATGCCCTAATAATGCCTTTGGATACTCTGTGATAGCTACAACTTCAGCTAAAAGCTCATCATCTTCTGCAATAGTAATATCATTTTCTTTTTCAAGTGTCTTTAACTGCTCAATAATAAGCTTTTTTCTTTGTTCTTGATCTAAAATAATATAATTTTGCTCTAGAGTTTTAAGATACTCATCAATATTTGAAAAAGGTATTAAATCATAACTAACACTTCTATGAACAAAAGTGCTTTTTGCGCTTTTAACGCCATAGCTTTCAAATTCAATCAATTCATCATTTAAAATACAACAAAGCGAGCGAATAGCTCTGATAAATTCAAAGCTACCATCACCCCATCTCATAGTTTTACCAAAACTCAAGCTTTTTAAAAAAGCCTCGATCATTTGAGCTAAAACCACCTTGCTTTGCAAGCCTTGTACTTGTTTTTGACAATACAATACTTCTTTACCCTTAATTTCTTTAAATTCAAGCTCTTCTTCTTTTAAACCACTTTTTTCTAAAAAACTAAGCCCTGCTTGAGTAAGCTTTCCATCTTTATAAGCTATCGCCCTAGGTGCACCTATAAATTCCACAAAAGAATCATCTTGTTTTTCTTTAAAATTTTCATGAATAAAAACTAATCTTCTAGGAGTATAGAAAAATTTAAATTCAGATTCTAAATGATACTCTTGTAAAATCTTTTCCCATTTTTTAGTAATATTTGGAAGTTCTTTTAATAAAGGAATAGCAGGAAGTTCTTCTGTACCTATTTCTATTAACAATTTCATTTTACACTCTTTTTTAAAAATTTTTTAGTGTATTTTACCTATTTTTTTTAAAATCTTTCTTTGTTTTTAATTTTTCTTCTCTTTGTTTGGCTTTTTCTTGCATTTGGCGGTTAAAGCCAAACACAAGAAAAACCATAAAAGCTACAAACAAAGCAATAATAATATAATCTATCATTAGTCCCAACACTCTGCGTTTTTAATACCAAGCTTTGAAGCACTAAACACTGGATCTCTACCTTGTCTTTTTTGCTCGCTAAAATCTTTTAATACCTTTTTCACTATACCACCAAGCAATAAAATAGAAATGATATTAATCGTAGCCATAAACGCCATAGTAGTATCAGCTAAATCCCATGCAAATTTTAAATCCATATTTGCACCAATAAAAATCATAAGCACGGCACTTGCTTTAAAAAGATTAATAATAATAGGATTTTGAGTAAGGTATTTAATATTTGCTTGAGCATAATAGTAATTTCCTATCAAAGAAGTAATAGCAAATAAAACTATACTAACAGTAGTAAAATGTACACCTAGATTTCCATAATATTCTTTCATGGATTCTTGTACTAAAGGTAGTGCTGTTAAAATAGGCTTACCGTCTACACCAATATTATTAGCATAAGCAAGTGAAAATAACACTAAAAATCCTGAACTTGTACAAATAATCACATCAATTAATACAGAAAATGCTTGAATAACCCCTTGTTTTGCAGGGTGAGTTGTAAGAGCTGAAGCTGCTGCATTTGGTGCTGAACCCATACCTGCTTCATTAGAAAATAATCCTCTTTTTATACCTATAACTAAAGCAGAACCTGCAAATCCACCAAAAATAGCTTCAAAATCAAAAGCACTTTTAAAAATCATAGAAAACACTTCAGGAATTTTATCAAAATTCATAAACATTGCTATGATAGATAAACCAACATAAATCATCGCCATAATAGGAACGATAACCGAACTTACTTTACCTATTTTAGTATGATCACCAAAAAACATATAAGCTGCAAAAACAGCCAAAATAGCCCCTATTACAATAGGCCACCAACTTTGGGCAAAACTCACTTCACTAGCATCAACCATACCTTTATAATAAAACTCAAATGCTGAAGTCATAGTTTGACTTTGAAGTCCATTAAATCCATAAGCATAAGTAATGATTAAAATCACCGCAAAAACAGCTCCAAGCCATTTTAAATTTAAAGCTTTACTAATATAATAAGCAGGGCCACCTTTAAAACTTTTTCCATCACGACTTTTATAAACTTGTGCTAAAGTGCTTTCTGCAAAAGCTGAAGCGCCACCAAAAAATGCCATAGCCCACATCCAAAACAAAGCACCAGGTCCGCCCAAAACAACTGCTACTGCAATACCTGCAATATTTCCTATACCAACTCTTGAAGCTGTTGAAATCATCAAAGCCTGAAAAGGAGTAATATGGTGTTTTTCATGTTTTTCTTGCTTTTCTGTCAAAATGTCAAACACATAAGGAAGCATTCGAAATTGCACAAAACCTGTCAAATAACTATAATAAAACCCTACAATAATAAGCAAAATAACCAAAATGGAATAATACTGATTATTTACAAAGCCAACAAATTGGGATATTAAATCCATATTTATCTCCTTTTTATAATTTAATCGAGTGTAAATTTATCATAAAAAAATGAATTTACTACAAAAAAATATAATTTTATATTAATTTTATTTTATTTTTTACAGCTATGTGAAAATTTAACTCACGATATTTACCAAAAAACACATAAAAATGCTTTTAAGTAAAAAGAAAACTTAATTTTTATACACTTAGTTTTTTTAAAATTTTATAAGGTGTTTAAATTGAAACAAAATACGATGAAAATTTTTGTATTTTTTGCCATTATTGTTTTTTGGGCTTATTTTTCATTTCCTATTGAAATTTTACAAGTTAAAGATCAAAATGGCTTAGCTACAGGAGAATATGCTTATACTATAGAAGCCAAAGCTTATGTTCATAGTTACTTCACAACACTTGGTTTAACAGTAGGTGGAATTTTAATAGGAATAGCACTTGGTTTTTTCCTAGCATTTTTAAGATTTTTAGAAATCCAAAGTTTAAATTTCATCATAGATGAATACATAGACATTATACGCGGAACCCCTCTGCTTTTACAGCTTTTGATTTTTTCAGTAGTGATTTTTGCTACTTGGAGTGATAATTTTTATGTAGCTATTATTGCACTTGGACTTAATAGTTCTGCTTATGTAGCTGAAATCGTAAGAAGTGGAATTCAAAGTGTAGACAAAGGACAAATGGAAGCATCAAGAGCAATGGGACTTAATTATTCTGCTTCTATGAGACTAATCATCTTTCCGCAAGCGATTAAAAATATCTTACCTTCTTTAATGAATGAATTTATTTCTTTATTTAAAGAAACTTCAATAGTGGGCTATATTAGCGTTATGGATATTACCATGCAAAGTAAAAGCTTACAAGCAATTTATTACAACCCTAAACCTATTATTTTTACAGGACTTGTATATTATGTAAGCGTTAAAATTTTAACACTAATTGCAAGATTTATAGAAATGAGATTAAACAAACATGATTAAAATAGAAAATTTGATTAAAAAATATGGAGATTTGGAAGTTTTAAAAGATATTAGTGTTGAAGTGCATAAAGGCGATATTATTGCTATTATAGGGCCTAGTGGAGGTGGAAAAAGTACTTTTTTACGCTGTTTAAATAAACTTGAAACACCAGATAGTGGTAATATTTATATCAATAATATCAATATACTTGATAAAAAAACAGATATCAATAAAATTCGACAAAAAGTAAGCATGGTATTTCAACATTTTAATCTTTTTAATAATAAAAATGTTTTGGAAAATTTATGCCTAGCGCCAGTACAAACAAAAATCATGGGTAAAGATGAAGCAGTAAAAAAAGCACGAGAATTACTCAAAAAAGTTGGCTTAAGTGATAAAGAAAATTATTTTCCTCATAAGCTTTCAGGTGGACAAAAACAGCGTATTGCCATAGCAAGATCATTAATGATGAATCCTGATGTGATTTTATTTGATGAGCCAACTTCAGCTTTAGATCCTGAAATGATAGGTGAGGTTTTAAATATCATGAAAGAAGTAGCTAAAGAAGGTCTAACCATGCTTGTAGTTACACATGAAATGGGATTTGCAAGAAATGTAGCTAATCGAATTTTCTTTATGGATAAAGGCATTATAGCAGTAGATGAATGTCCTAAAATAGCTTTTGAAAACCCAAAAAATGAAAGATTGAAAGAATTTTTAAATCAAGTTTTAAATCATTAAAATTTTTCAAAAGAGGCAAAATTTTGCCTCAAAGCTTCATAACTCACTATGCCTACACTTGTAGCTAAATTTAAACTTCTACCACAATCTTTCATCGGTATAGTAATGGCATTTTCCCATTTTTTTTGCATTAAATCCATAGGTAAGCCAAAACTTTCACTTCCAAAAAATAAAAAATCACCTTTTTGATAATTTACATCAAAATAAGCTTGAGTAGTTTTAGTTGTCGCAAAGAAAAATCTATCTTGAAATTTTTCATACTCTTTTAAAAAATCTTCTAAATTATCCCATAAAAAAGGATTTAATTTTTTCCAATAATCAAGTCCTGCTCTTTTAACTGCCTTTTCATCAATACTAAAAAGCGGATTGACAATATGTAAAGCAAAACCTGCATTAAAACACATTCTGCCTATACTTCCTGTATTTTGTGGTATGCGAGGCTCAACTAAGACTATATGAAACATCTTTTTCCTTGAAATGGTGTCCCCAGCAAGGTTTGAACTTGCGGCCTCAGAATTAGGAATTCTGCGCTCTATCCAGCTGAGCTATGAGGACAAATATTTTTATTATTTTAAGAAAAAATTTATTTTATAGAGCTTAAATTTTAAGGTCTATAAAAAAACATTTTGGATTTTCATCAAAACCTAAAACTCCATTATGCGCATCAATAATTTGTTTTGATAAAGAAAGACCTAAACCATTACCTTTTAACTTAGTTGTTTTAAAAGCCTCAAAAACCATTTTTTTATCTTTGATACTTATACCATTATCATAAACTTTAATAAAAACCCTATCTTCTTTTTGTTCGCACTTAACCTTTATATAACCATCATCATTTTCGCTTTCTTCAATAGCATCTATGGCATTATAAAGTAAATTTTGCAAAACTAAAGCAAGTAAAGATTTATCTGCATTGATTTTTAAATCTAAAAATTCAAATTTAAAATCGATGCTAGCTAGATAATTATAAGCTCCAATAGCTTGCTCACACTCATCTTGTAACTCCTGTAAATTAAACTCATTTAAATTAACATGTACTCCTTTTGTAAAAAGTAAAGTAGAATTTACAATACGCTCTACTCTTGAAATTGCTTTTTGGATTTCTAAAACTATATGCTTATTTTTTAACTCACTTCTTTCAAACAAAGTAGAGCTTAATAAAGAAATAGAACCTATAGGATTGCGTATTTCATGTGCTAGGTGTGCTGCAACTGTTCCCATGCTAGCTAACCTTTCATTTCTTTTTTCATCACTAATATCTGTTGCATTTACTATAAGTTTATCAGTATGAGAGGTGATTTTGATTAGATAAAATTTATGATCAAACTCAAGCTCATAATGTGTTTTATCAAGATCAATGCATTCTAAAAGCTTTGGCTTTTGTGTAGCTAGGTTGTTTTGCAAAATAATATTTTTATTTGCGTCTAAAATCCACAAAGCCATAGGCAAAACCTCTATAATCTCACTTACCATTTGTCTTAATGCAGTGTAGTTTTCATTAAGTTGCTTATATTCATTTTCTATAACATAGGTTTGCTCTATTAAGGCTTTTAATCCTTGTTGTAAGTTTTCTTTTTCACTAGAATCTAAACTTTTTAAAATATTCTCATCCACACTTAATCCTTAATTAAAAATTGAAAATCTTCTAAAGTATATAAAAGCAAATTACGCTCCTTATTTAAAATAAGCTCTTTACTAAAGCCACTCTTTGAAAAAAGCACATATAAATTAGGTTGAATTTGCAACTGTTTTGCTTTACTTTTTAAAATATTTAAAACATTTTTACATATTTTTCTTTCTTTAAATTTAACTTCACCTAAAACACAAAAATTGTTTTCATGATAATACAAGTCTATTTCATGATAATAATTCCAAAAACTATACACTTGATCCACTTTAAGTTTTTTTGCTAAAAATTCTTTACATAAAAGTTCAAAAGTAAAACTTTGGTATTTTTCCAAATTTTCTTGGATAAGTTCTATTAATTCATTGTATTTTTTCATCGCGATTAAATTAAGTTTAGGATATATAAAATAAAAGAAAAATCTTAATCCTTGATTTTTAAAAACAACCTTATCTTGTATATTATAAGAGCGTAATTCTTTTTTAACTTTCTGTCTTTTGTTTTTTATAATTGGCTTTTCTTGACTTTTTTCTAAGATCAAAATATTTTTCTCTAAAAGTTTATTAATAAGCCCTAGAGCCTGAAAATGCGGAATAGATTTATTAATAGAATAGCGTTTTCTATCGTTTTTACTTAAAACACTCAAAGCTTTTAAAGCATTCTCATCTAAATTTAAAGAAGCTAAAATATCAAAGGCTTTCAAAATAAAAACATTTAAGATATTTTCATATAAACTTAATTTCAAATCAAATTCAAACTCATCAAAAATACTATAAAAGTCAAAAATACTTTCAAGCTCCAAAGTTTCACAGCGTTTTGAAAAATCACCAAATTTTATAATCACATCCTTAAAATAAATATTTTGTATGTTATAATTTTAACAAAAAATTAGAGGATTTTTTTTGGATATTGAAAAACTAAAACAAGATATTATTTTAAAAAAAGGAATACATTATTTTGATTTTACAGCTAGCGCTTTAGCACTAAAAAGCATAGAAAAAGAAATTAAAAAAATTCTTACCACCTATGCAAATACACATTCAGATAGCTCTTTAAATTCTTTTATCACACAACAGCATTATGAAAACGCGAGAATAAATTTAAAAAAATACCTTGAATTAGATGATAGTTTTGCTCTTATAGCTTGTGGGAGTGGATCTTCAGCAGCTATAAAAAAATTTCAAGAACTTTTAGGTCTATATATACCACCACTTATTAAAGAAAAATATTTTAAAAATACAGGCAAAAATACCTTACCTTTGGTTATAGTTGGACCCTATGAACACCATTCTAATGAACTTTCATTTAGAGAAGCTTTGTGTGAATGCGTTCGAGTGCCCTTAGATAAAAATGGAGAATTAGATTTTATTTTTTTAGAAAAATTATTACAAAAATCCAAAAACAGACAAATCATAGCAAGCTTTAATGCAGCTTCTAATGTTACAGGAATTTTAAGTGATTATAAAAAAATTTACACTTTAGTCAAACAACACAACGGTATAGTTGCTTTTGATATTTCCACTTTAGCTCCTTATGCTAATTTAGATCCTAAATTTTATGATGCAGTGTTTATTAGTTCTCATAAACTACTTGGAGGTGTAGGATCTTGTGGCTTACTTGTTATCAAAAAAAATCTATGTGGCAATACCCCTAGCTTTGCGGCAGGTGGAACTGTGGGCTATGTTTCAAGAACATCTCAACAATATTTATGCGAAGTTGAAAATTTAGAAGAAGGTGGCACACCTGGAATTATTCAGCTTGTTAGAGCAAGTTTGGCTTTTAAAATACGCAATGAAATAGGTTTAAAAAATATAGAAAAAAAAGAAAAAGAACTTTGTGAATATTTTTTCAAACAATGTACAAATTTTCCAAAAATGATCTTATATGCAAAAAATATCACTAATAGATTACCTATTTTTGCTTTTAATATAGAAGGAATTTCTCCTTTTGATTTAGCTTATAAACTAAGTAAAACTTATAAGATAGAAACAAGAGCAGGTTGTGCTTGTGCAGGACCTTATGGACATGATTTACTCAATCTAAAAGACAATCAAGAATTAAAATCTAAACCAGGTTGGCTAAGAGTGGGTTTTCATTATACGCATACAAAAGAAGATATAGAATATTTTTTTAAAGCCTTGAATATAAGTATCAAGGCTTTAAGTTAATTATTGTAAATCGTATTTTTCTACGATTTTTTGGTAAGTACCATCAGCTTTAACTTTTTCTAAGCCTGCATTAATTTTTTGAACAAGCTCACTTTGTTTTCCTTTATCAAAAGCTATACAAAACCCTGAACTTCCATCATTTTCTTCTAAAAATGCTTCTAGCTCTTCATTAGTTTTTAAATAACCTTTACCAATATCTTTATCCGTTAAAACTGCATCTACTTTGCCAGCTTTTAAAGCTAAAATTGCTGCTAACATTTCTTCACTTGCAACCACTTGAGCATTTGGAATAGTCTTAGCAGCACTTTCTTGAATAGTTCCAAGTTGAACACCTATTTTTTTACCTTCCAAACTTTGTTTATCGCTAATACTAGAATCTGTTTTTAATTTTAAATATAAATTTTTAGTATTGAAATAAGTATCACTAAAATCCATACTTGCTAATCTTTGAGGAGTTGAACTCATAGCAGAAGCTATCATATCAATCTTTCCAGCTTTTAAGGCAGGAATTAAACCATCAAAACTCATATTTACCCATTCAAGTTTTAAATTTTCTCTTTTAGCAATTTCTTCCAATAAATCAACATCAAAGCCGGTAATTTTTGCATCTTTAATAAAATCAAAAGGAGGATAATTTGCAGCTATACCTACTTTATAAACTTTTTCACCAGAAGCACTAGCTTGATTTTTATCGCTTGAACAAGCACCTAAAGCTAATATACCAAATAACGCTAAAACAACATATAATATTTTTTTCATTTTTTTCCTTTGTTAAAATTAAAATAAAATTGATAAATGATTATAATGTGTTTAAACGCCTGTATTTCTTCATATCCGCCTCCTTTATAATAAATGTGAGCATAATTATAGCAGAAAAAAGTTTTTTGTAAAGAGTTGTTATAGAATATTTTTTATTTAAGTTAATTTTTATATATTTTAATTAATGAGTTTAAATTTTTACCTTCTTGCTAATCATTAAAACATAACCTATTCCAAGACAAATAGACCACATAGAACTGCCACCATAACTTAAAAGTGGCACAGCAACTCCTTTTAATGGAGTTAAAGAAATAATTCCAAAAGCATTCATAAAAAATGAAAATAATAAAAGTAAAGCTACACCTGAACAAAATAAAAAATGGACCTTATTTTCACAGCGCCCAGCAATTCTAAAAATTCTAAGTATAACCATCAAATAAATCAAACATATAATGCTCAATCCCAACAATCCTATTTCCTCAGTAATCCCTGATAAAACAAAATCCGTATGCACCTCACTTAAAAATCCCAATTTGAAAGTTCCAAGACCCAACCCTTCTCCAAAAAATCCACCATGAGCTATAGCATTTAAACTATGTGAAATTTGATAAGGTTCTGAGTTATGGCTTACTCTTAAAGCACTTGCTAGCCAATCAGGAAAAAAAGGTAAAAACGCATCTTGGATATTTCCCCACCAAGCAGAAATACGCTGAATTCTTCTTTGATTACTTAAAATCACCAAAACCCCAATCATTCCAACAATAACCACGCCAAAAGCAAAAAGTCTTTTACTAGCTCCTGCAAAAAATGCTAAAGCAAAAACCAAGAAAAAAGAGATAACACTTTGGCCTAAATCATTTTGTGTCATATAAATATAGCCAATAACAAAAGCAGCTAAAATAAAATAAGGAATTAAAATTAAAACTTCGTGTTTGATTGCTTTTTTGCTATCATCAATTCTTCTTGTATAAGACCAAGCAAGGAAATAAATCAAACCTATCTTAAAAAATTCAACAGGAGAAATAGATAAAGGACCAAGCCTGATCCACCTTTTAGCACCACCTGCTGCAGTAGCAAGAAAGGTAGGTAAAAAAGGCAAAATAAGTATAAATAAAAAAGAGATTAACAAAACACTTATCATTAAATAATGTGCCATTTTACTATCAGGATTTAATCTTGAAACAAAATAAATAATAGCTATACCACTAAGTCCAAAAAAAAGCTGTCTGATAAAAAAATGAAATTCATTATATTCTAAATAAAGCACAGTAAAAGCACTTAAAGAATATGAAAAAAGTATCCCTATAGTTATTAGAATGCAACTTAAAAAAAATAATTTTCTATCAGCAACCAAAATTTCTTCCTAGAATTTTATAAAAATTAATTTTAATAAATTGCAACTTAAAATGATGTTATTTGGAGATTATGTATTGTTTTTATATAAAGATTTTAAACTCTCATAAGCAAGCTGAATTTTTTCAAATTCCTCACGACAATAAGCTTGTTCGATTTTGCTTTTACCTTGATGGCGATCAGGATGATAAATTTTAACTAAATTAAGATAATTTTGTCTAATAGTAGCAAAATCATCACTAGAATTACATCCTAAAGTTTGGAAATAATTCTCAAAAAGTTTAGCCAAAGCATTAAATTTCCAATTAGTATTGGCTTTATTTTTCATTTTATTTCTAAATTCTAAAAGCTGAGTTTCATTGATTGTAAAATCCACACAATATTTTAAATGCTCATTTACGCTTGCTAAAATTTCTAAAAGATTTAAAGTATTATCATCTTTGTATTCTACTGAAAAAATACAATTTTTCTCATCATACATGCTTTTATGATCTTTAAAATATTGCTCTAAATATACAGCAAACATTTTTTCATTAGAACTTAAAGTTATTAAGATATTTTTTTGTGCAAAACCTATTTTAGCAAAGATTACAGGCTTTAAAGTATTTGCTTGAGCAAGATTTAATTTAAAGGTCTTATAATGCGCAAAAGCAAGATTATCGATTTGGTTTCCAGTATTTTTTTTATACTTGTGATTAACAAGTTTTAAAAAATATCTTCTTTGAGGAATTTCATTTTCCACAAAAAAAGATAGGGTTTTATTTTTATTACCTATAACTTTAGAAAAATTTTTACGGATAAGATCTTGAAAATATTTAAACATTAAAAAATCATCAGTATTAACACTAACAGATTCTAAAGTTTGCACTACTTGCATAAAATCCTCTCTATAAACCTAACTCCACAAAAATGCCTGTTCATCTAAAGCACTAGTGTGTTTTAAAATTTCATTTGGACTATAATCGGCTTTATACGATAAAGATTGACACCCTTTTACAAAATATCCTAAATAAATATATTTTAATTTTTTTAATTGTGCAAGCTTGATTTCTGTTAAAAGCGAGTATTTTCCAAGACTTAGATGTGAAAAATCAGGATCATAAAAACAATATATACTAGAAATTCCATCTTCTAAAATATCAATCAAATCAACACACACTAACTTATTATCTATATAAAAATCAAGTTCATATCCAAAAGTACCTGCATTATCTACATAAAGATTGTAATATTTTCTAAAATTTAAATCATAAATTTTCCAATTTCTTTTATCTTTTTGATAATGGTGGTATTTTTCATAAAGCAATAAATGCTCATCACTTAAAGAAGGTTTTTGTAAGATTATTTTAGTAGCTATATTTTTTTTTAAAACCCTACGATAGCTTTTGCTAAAATGGAAATTTTCTACCAAAATACGCAAATTTTGACATTCATTACAATCATTACATATTGGTCTTGAAAAATATGATCCAAAGCGACGCCAACCTCTTGAAACTAATTCTTGATTTTGCGCTTTGTTAATAAAAGATATATAATTATACTCATTTCTACAATATCTATTTTCAAGATAAGGACATTCTTCTTCTAAAGTACAAAAACCAATAATATTATTCATTAGATCTTTTTAATATCACTATTTTTTACAAATTCCATAAATTCATTAGCTAAACGCTCTTCTTTTAAAAACATATCTTCAAATTCTTGTTCTTGCTTTTTATCTTCATTTTGCTTAGCTAAGTCTTTTTGTATAGCATCTAAGTCAGTATTTTTCATACTAACTCCGCTTTTACTCGCTTTAACCTTTTCTTTTTTTGTTTGACCTTGTTCTTTTTGGAGTGCTTTTTTTATATCTTTTAATTCATCTAAAAAACTCATGATTGCCTACTTTCTTTTATCTTTTGTAAGGCTGCAGCTATAGCAGCAATTACTTCTTCTTTATTTTCTTGGTGTCTATCTTCTGTCTTTTCCAAAAGCTCTTCCATATGTGTTTCTATGAAAGAAGTATCAAAATACCCTCTTCTAAATTCTCTTATTTTGGTAATTGCAATCAAAAATGGAACAGTTGTTCTAATATCATCAATCACAAATTCTTTCAAAGCTCTCTCAAGTCTATTAACTGCACTATCATAACTTGAACCCTTAACAATTAATTTTGCAAGTAAAGAATCATAATAAGGTGGTACAGTATAGTCTTTATATAAATGACTATCCACTCTCACAGATGGCCCTAAAGCTGGAAAATACTCTGTAATTTTGCCTGGACTTGGAATGAAATTTTTCCATACATTTTCTGCTGTAATCCTAGCTTCTATCGCGAAACCTCTTGGTTTTATATCGCTTTGCTCAAGATCTAAAATTTCCCCATTTGCTATACGAATTTGTCTTGTAATAAGGTCAATCCCCGTAATTTCTTCAGTAATTGGGTGTTCTACTTGAATTCTTGTATTCATTTCCATAAAATAAAATCTATTATAATCATCAAGTAAAAACTCAACCGTCCCAACATTCGTATAACCTACAGCTTTTGCAGCAGCTACTGCAGTAACTCCTATGGTTTTTCTTAGTTTTTCTGAAATACTTGGGCAAGGTGCTATTTCAATGATTTTTTGATGTCTTCTTTGTATTGAGCAATCTCTTTCACAAAGATGAATGATATTACCATAATTATCTGCTAAAATTTGAAATTCAATATGCCTTGGATTAATAACATATTTTTCCATAAAAACTTCATCATTTTTAAAAAAACTTAGTGCTTCTCTTTTGCATGCTTCAAAAGATTTTTCCAAATCCTCTTCTTTATGTACTACGCGTATGCCTCTACCGCCACCACCACCACTAGCTTTTAAAATTACAGGATAGCCTATTTTTAAAGCTTGAAGTTTGATTTCTTCTAATGTGCAATGATTTAATTTTTCAGTACCTGGAACTACAGGGATTCCATTTTTTTTCATTAAATATCTTGCTATGTTTTTATTACCCATTTTACGGATAACATCTGATTTTGGACCTATAAAGATAATCCCTGCTTCTTCGCATTCTTTTGCAAATTCATAATTTTCACTTAAAAAACCATATCCAGGATGTATAGCATCAGCTCCACAAGCTTTAGCAATCTCAACTATTCTTTTACCATCTAAATACCCTCTTATGGCATCAGTTCCTATTCTATATGCTTCATCAGCAACTTTTACATGCAAACACTCATAATCAGGTTCAGTATAAACAGCAACACTTTGTATATGCAAATCTCTACAAGCACGGATCACCCTTACTGCAATCTCACCTCTATTGGCTATTAAAATCTTATGTATCATGGACTTTGCCTTAAGCTAAAATATTAAAAAGAAGATTAGCATAAAAATATAAAAATTCTATAAAAATATTTATTTTTGCTAATTTTAAGAATTTTTTGATAGAATTACTCTTTATTTTTGCGCCCATAGCTCAGCTGGATAGAGCATTTGATTGCGGTTCAAAAGGTCAGAGGTTCGAATCCTCTTGGGCGTACCACTTACTTCTTTTTTACAGAAAATTCATCCAAATCCAATTCTTTTTTATCTTTAAATTGATACCATAAAAATAAAATAAAAAATATCGTTAAAATCACAGCCAAAACATAGTAAGTTCCGTATTCATTTTCAGATAAAAATAAATTTTTGGTATTCATACCAAAAAATCCAACGATTAAATTTAAAGGTAAAAAAATTGCAGACATAATACTTAAAAAGTAAATATTTTTATTTATTTTTTCATTTCTTGCGGTATTAATATAAGTGTAAATCCCTTCTAATCTTGATATATTTTCTTTAATATTTTTTTCCAAAACAGCTAAATTTAAAATAATTGTTTTTAAACTTTTCTTTATAAAATGATGCTTACTATGACAAATTTTACAAGCCTCTAAAACAGAAGAAACCATGTTATAACTTTTACTAAGCTTAACTTTTAATATAAAATATTTTGTCAAGAAATTCTTTACTTTTTTATTTTCTAAAATCAACTCCTCTCTTTTTTCTATAGAAAGGTTAATGGTATTATTTTTTTCTTTTTCATTTTGCAAAATTTCTTTTAATATAGCTATAAATTCCGTATTAGAAAATAAAATCAAATTTTCATCTTTATACTCAAAAATTTGATTTTCTTTAAAAACAAATACACTTTTAGAATTTTTAGTTATATCTAGAGTGAAAATATCAAAATCATCAAATTCATAATAAGCATTTGATATATTAATATTGCTAATAATTTGTTTTAAAACATCATTTAACACATTCTTTGCCTATAAAATTCTTTTCTAAAATTTTCAAATTCATCTTTAATAATAGCTTCACGCATTTGCTTGACCAAATTTAAATAATAATGTAAATTATGAATACTTGCAAGTCTAAAAAAGGTTAATTCTTTGGCTTTAAATAAATGATTTAAATAGGCCCTTGAAAAATTCTTACATGTATAGCAAGAACATTTGCCGTCTATAGGAGCATGATCAGTGATAAATTCTGCTTTTTTGATATTAAATTTTCCAAAGCTAGTAAATAAAGTACCATTTCTTGCATTTCTTGTTGGCATCACACAATCAAACATATCCACACCTCTTGCTACATTTTCTACTAAATCTTCAGGCGTGCCAACTCCCATTAAATATCTAGGGCGATTGTTATCCACATAAGGCATCATAGCTTCAACCGTATCATACATAGCCTCATTTTCTTCTCCCACGCTTAATCCACCTATAGCAAGTCCATCAAAATCCATCTCGCAAAGTGCTTGAGAGCAAATTTTTCTAGCTTCAAAATCAGTCCCACCTTGGATAATACCAAAGATATTTTGCCCTATTCCCACACCTTGACTTTGTTTTAACTTATGATAATCAATAGCTTCTTTTGCCCATTTTATAGTGCGTTTTAGAGAAAGTTCTATCCTTTCTTTACTTGCAGGTAAGGCCACTAAATCATCTAAAATCATCATAATATCTGAATTAAAATCATATTGTGCATCTAAAACACTTTGCGGGGTAAAATAGTGCAAACTTCCATCGATATGACTTTTAAATTGAATACCTTTTTCATCAGGTTTTGAATTTTTACTTAAAGAAAAAGCTTGAAAACCTCCACTATCTGTTAAAAAAGAGCCTTCAAATTTACTAAAACCGTGCAGACCACCCATTTGCTTAATCACTTTAGAACCAGGCCTTAAATACAAATGATAAGTATTTGCTAAAATAATTTTTGCATTTAAAATCTCACTCATATCAACAGCATCTAAACTTTTAATCGCAGCCAAAGTTCCAACGGGCATAAAAATAGGAGTTAAAATTTCACTATGTGTAGTTTTTATACGACAAGCTCTAGCATTTGCACTTTTATATTGAACTTCAAATTCCATTATTTTTCCTATATTTTTTGCATAATCATACCAAAGACTTGCTTATAAGTTTTTTTGAAAGAAAGCCTGTTTTTAACAGGCTTAAGAAATTAGTAGTTTTTTACAAATTCAACGATTTTTTCACAACCTTCAATAATATCTTTTTCATTAGTTGCATAAGAGAGCCTAAAATACCCTTCCATGCCAAAACCAATACCTGGCACCAAAGCTACTTTTTGCTCTTCTAGCAGTCTTTTACAAAATCTCATAGAATCATTATCAACTTCTTTGCAAGATATAAATAAATAAAAAGCTCCTTGTGGAATTTGTTCTAATTTTAACTTATCGCTTTTGGCTAAAATTTCACAAGCTAATTCTCTACGCTTTAAAAAGGCTTGTCTCATCATTTCAATATCATTATCTGCTTTTCCAAGTAAGGCTGGTAAAGCTGCGTATTGGATGATTGAACAAATATTTGATGTACTTTGCCCTTGTAGTTTTTTAACAGCATTATTAAACTCGCTCATTTTACTTGCCATGTATCCAAAACGCCACCCTGGCATAGCACCACATTTGCTAAGACCATTAATACTTACAGTTCTATTTAAAGCATCTTCACTAACTTGTGCAAAAGTACAAAATTCTCCATCATAAACTAATTTTTCGTAAATTTCATCACTTAAAACTACTATTTTAGTTCCTTCTAAAACCTTAGCTAAAGCACTTATTTCTTCTTTAGAATATATAGCTCCTGTAGGATTTGATGGAGAATTAAACATCAAAACCTTAGTTTTTGAAGTAATAGCTTGTTTTAATTGTTCTGGGGTGATTTTAAATCCATTTTTTGCTTCACCTTCTATAAACACAGGAGTTGCGCCTGCAAATTTTACCATTTCAGGATAACTCACCCAATAAGGACTTGGAATGATAACCTCATCACCTTCTTCGACTAAACACTCAATCGCCATAAACAAAGAATGTTTAGCACCAACATTGGTAATGATTTCACTTGTTTTATAATCTAAATTATTATCATTTTTAAATTTATATTGTATAGCCTCTATAACTTCTTTTATACCCACAACTGGCGTATAAGCTCCACAACCTTTTTCAATAGCTTCAATTGCTGCTTTTTTAATGATTTCTGGAGTATCAAAATCAGGCTCACCTGCCGAAAAACTAATAACTTTCTCACCATTTGCTTTTAAAGTTTTGGCTATATCAGTCATTACTAAAGTTAAGGATTCTCCTAAATTTTGAGATCTTTGGCTTAGCATTTTCTATCCTTTTATCTTATACTAATTTTAATTTTTGTAATTGTTACAACTTGGAGCTTAAAAAATTCTACGAGTAAAATCAAGATTATATATTTTTAAAAAATTTTGTGTAGAAACTATACATTTTCTACACAAACTATTTTTATTTGTTTCTTTGGGTAATTATTCTAAAGCTTCTATGTCGCTTTCATTATGATGAATAAAGCGTTCATCTTTTTCTATAGTTTCAACTAAACGCCCTACTCTTTCCCATCTAACTTTTTTATTTTCATCCCATGAAAAATAAATAAACCAAGGTTGCCCAACTATATATTTATAATCTACACTTCCCCAAAATCGACTATCGCTAGAATGATCACGGTTATCGCCCATCATAAAATATTCATTTTCAGGTACTTTATAATAATAAGCATTAAAACCATAAATATTATTAGCACCTAATTCATCAAAAGAAGCAGGCTTCATAGCAAATTGCCCCAAATTTAAATAGCGAAAAAATACACTGTCTATATCCACTCTAGAATCATAATGTATTCCTTTTTCCACAAAAGGCTCTTTTACAAAAAGTCTTCCGCCTATAATTTTTGTTTTATTAGGATAATAATCTTTCATATATTCATCACCCTCAACCATACGCACATATAAGGTTTTATTTGCAAAAACTACTTCATCTCCACCTTTGGCCACACATCTTTTTACATAGTGGATTTTTGGCTCATGCGGATATCTAAATACCACAATATCCCCTCTTTTAGGACCTTCACCACTTACTAAATGTCCATTTTTATTAAAATCAGGTAAAACAGGAATTTCCACCCAAGGAATATGCGGGGTTGGAATACCATAAGAAAATTTTTTTACAAATAAAAAATCCCCTACTAATAAAGTATTTTTCATAGAACCACTTGGTATAGTAAAAGCTTGTATAAAGAAAAATATAATCAATAAAACAACTACTAAAGTTCCCGTCCAAGATTGTGTAAATTTATAAATTTTCTTCAAAAATTTCATTTTTTTATCCTATTTTTAGCTGATTTTATAGTATTTTCTAAAAGCATAGCAATAGTCATAGGCCCTACTCCACCTGGTACAGGAGTGATATAACTAGCTTTTTTACTAACATTTTCAAAATCGACATCGCCTACTATTTTTCCATCAACTCTATTAATCCCAACATCAATTACCACCACACCTTCTTTAACCATATCTTCTTTTAAAAGATTTGGACAACCTGCTGCTACGATAACAATATCAGCATTTTTTGTATAAGCTTTTAAATCTTTTGTATAAATGTGACAAATACTCACACTAGCATTAGCATTTAACAAAAGAGTAGCCATAGGACGGCCTACTATATTTGAAGCTCCTATTACAACTACACTAGCTCCTTGTAATTTTATATCATAATGTTCTAAAATTTTCATAACGCCTAAAGGTGTACATGGTAAAAAACCACCTTTTAAATTAAGATTTAAATTTCCGACATTAAAGGGGTGAAAGCCGTCTACATCTTTATTAAAGTTAATACTTTCTAAGATTATATCTTTATTAATATGCGATGGCAATGGAAGTTGAACTAAAATTCCATCTATACTATCATCATGATTTAAAGTATTAATCAAAGCCAAAAGCTCATTTTGAGTTGTATTTACATCAAGTTTATAAACTAAAGACTTAATTTCACATTGCTCGCAAGCTTTTGCTTTAGAACCCACATAAGTAGCACTAGCAGGATCCTCGCCTACTAAAATTACAGCCAAACAAGGCTCTATACTTTGAGCTTTAAGTTCTAATACTTCTTGTTTTAAATTTTCTTTTAACTTATCACTTAGCTTTTTACCATCTAAAAGTGTCATTTCTTTCCTTAAATTTTATAGCTTTCTTTAACTTAAAAAATTGTATCATAACAAAACTTCTTTTTTTGTTAAAGGCAATGAATGAAAATTGTATTATTTTTATTTTTTATAATTTATGGTGCTTGGGCTGAAGATTTTATCTCTCCTAAAGAATACCAAGAGTCCCTTTACAAAAATCCAAGAGGTATAAGTTGTGCTAAATGTCATGGCGATGGAGGTCAACAAATACTAGGTTATTACACTAAAAATGGAGAAAAAATTCCTTTTATTGTGCCAAGTATTAAAAACACTCCTTATACGCGTTTTAGAAAAATTCTAAATCAACCTCAAGAGGCAAAAAGCATTATGCCAACTTACTCGCTAACAGAAGATGAAATAAAATCACTTTATGATTATATTACTAGCAATAAAAGGAGTAAAAATGAAAAACAATAAAAAAGCCTTTGAGGAAGCTTGTGAGTATATAGCAGGTGGGGTAGATTCCCCAGTGCGTGCTTTTGCAAGTGTAGGTAGCAATCCTTTATTTATCAAACAAGGCAAAGGTGCTTATATTAGCGATATAGAAGAAAATACTTATATAGATTATGTGCAAAGTTGGGGACCTTTACTTTTTGGACATTGTGATGAGGATATTGAAAAAGCTTGTAAAAAAGCATTAGAGCATGGCTCGAGCTTTGGTGCGCCAACTTTAGCTGAAACTAAATTGGCCAAATTTATCTTAAAAGATTGGCCACATTTGGATAAAATCCGTTTTGTAAGTAGCGGCACTGAAGCTACTATGAGTGCTATTCGTCTTGCAAGAGGATTTAGTAAAAAAGATAAAATCATCAAATTTGAAGGATGTTATCATGGGCATTCTGATTCTTTATTAGTAAGTGCTGGAAGCGGTGCAGCTACTTTTAACACCCCAAGTTCACTAGGAGTTTTAACCGATGTAGCTAAAAATACTCTAGTAGCTGTTTATAATGATATTGATAGTGTTAAAAACTTAATCAATAATGATGATAATATAGCTTGTATCATCATAGAGCCAATTGCAGGAAATATGGGTTTAGTGCCTGCTAAAATAGAATTTTTACAAGAGTTAAGAAAACTATGTGATGAGCATCAAATTCTTTTAATTTTTGATGAAGTTATGAGTGGCTTTAGAGCTTCATATCTTGGCTCTTTTGGGATTAATAATATAAAAGCTGATATAGTAACTTTTGGTAAGGTTATAGGCGGAGGTATTCCTGCAGCTGCTTTTGCTGCAAGAGCTGAGATTATGGATTTATTAAGTCCTTTGGGCGGGGTATATCAAGCAGGAACACTAAGTGGCAATCCTCTTGCTATGGCTGCAGGTTATGCGAGCTTAAAAAAAGCAAGAAATTATGAAGGCTTATATGAAAAATTAGAAAAACTAGGCAAAAGACTTACTCAAGGCTTTAAAGAAGCTGCAAATGATTGCAAAATTCCTTTGCAAGTTAATTGCGTTGGTTCTATGTTTGGATTTTTCTTTTGTGAAAACCCTGTTAATAATTATCAAGACGCTTTAAAATCAGATACTAAATTATTTGCCAAATTTCATGCACAGATGCTAAGCAAAGGTGTATATTTAGCACCATCTCAATTTGAAACAGGTTTTATATGTGAATGTATGGATAAAAAAATCATTGATAAAACTATACAAGCAGCACAAGAAAGTTTTAAAGCATTATGAATAAAAGACAAAAAATCATTCGCAAAGGTATAGAAGCTGCAGATGGATTAAGCCTTGGTATATCCATGGTTGTGGCTGTTTTAATCGGAGTTGGTATAGGCTATTTTTTAAAAAACTTAACCGGCATTGTTTGGCTTTTTTGGGTAGGAGTGTTTATAGGAGTAGCTGCGGCGATTTTAAATGTTTACAAAGCCTACAAAGCACAAGTAAAAAGTTACGAAGAATTTAAAGAAGAAAATCGCTATAAAGATTTAAAAAATGATCCTAAAGCCTAAAATTTTATTAAAACTCTTGCTAGGATTAAATTTACTTTTCTTAGCAGGAGTTTTTTTTTACAAAGAATTAAGCTTTAAAACCTTTATAAGCTTTGAATTTGGCTTTTTAGCTCAAAATTTAATCATTCTAATATCTTTTTTAAATTATAAAAATTTTATTTTTAAAGCAGCTAAAAATTATGATTTTACGCAAAGACCTTTACAAATTTTTACTAAAAAACAATATTCTTTGCCAAAAATTATAAAATTTATCCATATAGATGACGATTTAAAACCAAAATTTAAAAGTATTTTTAAAAACGCGTTAGCTTTTTTTTCTTTATTTAAAATTTTTGCTTATGTGTTTTTAATAGCAGGATTTTTATTTTTAGAGTTTCAAGGTTTAATGAGTATTTTTGCCTTGTTTTGTGCAATGTTTGTCACACCCATAGCGGTATTAATATATAATTTTTTAATAAGAAAATGTTAAGCTCAAAAAGAACGATTAGATCACTAACAGCATTATTTCTTGGTATGATTTTTGTTTTCATAGGAAGTGCTTTAACAGTAAATTCCATAGCTATTATTTTAAAGCATAATAATGTTAGTAATTTTTATATAGGCGTAATAGGAAGTTGTTATTTTCTTGGTGCTATGGTAAGTACAATTAGTGCCCATAGAATAGTTTCTAAAGTAGGACATATAAGATCATTTGGAATTTTTGCTATTATTTTTGGTATAGCCACCATGCTTCATAGTTTAAATTCTAATCTTTATTTTTGGATGTTTTTAAGATTTTTGCTAGGTTTTTGCTATTATGCGCTTTTAATGGTAATAGAATCATGGCTTAATGAAAAAGCAAAAAACACTATTCGCTCAAGAGTGATAGCCTTTTATGAGGTTGTATTTTACTCATCATCAGGTTTTGGAATTTTACTTATGTCTTTTGACTTTCCAAGTAATACAGTATTTATTTTAAGCGCTAGTTTTATTATGTTTGCCTCCATTCCTTTATTTTTAATCCGCATTAAAGAGCCTATTTTGCCACAAAAAACAAAAATTTCCATTCCTAAGGTTTTTGATATAGTGCCTTTAGCCTTAGTAACAAGTTTTATAGCGGGCATGCTTTTAAATGGCTTTTTTTCCATGGCTTCTTTATTTGTACTTATACAAGGATTTGGCGCAAAAGAAGCTTCTATTTTTATTTTCTCTACTATGGTAGGTGGCTTTATTTCGCAACTTTATATCGGAACTCTTTCTGATAAAATTAGCAGAAAATTTGCCATTATATTGTGTGCTTTTATTGCTTTAAGCGCTATGCTTTGCATACTACTTTTAGAATATAATATTTATCTAAAATACTTTTTTGGATTTTTGCTAGGCATGGGCATGTGTTGTTTATACGCTCTTTCTTTAGCAAGAGCAAATGATATGCTTGATAATCCTAGCAAAAGAGTTGAACTTGGCAGAGCAGTTCTTTTTACCTATTCTTTTGGTGCTTTATTTGCACCTGCAATTTTGGGAACTTTGATGTATTATTTTCAAGCTTATGGCTTTATGTATTTTTATATAGTTTTATTAAGTATTTTGATACTATTTGCCATCGATAAACCAAAATTTAAAAAACTTACCAAATTTAAAAGAAAACCTGGTAATATGGTAATGCTAGATGATAACTAATATCTCTAATAATCAAAATCAGTTTGCAAAAAATGAAACAAATAAAGAAAATAAAAGTGAAAAATCAGACAAAAAAACCTCGCTCAATGAAGCGTTAAAAAATCCTTTATTTTCCAAAAGCGATTCTGAAGTTAAATTACCCAAAGATTATATTAGCAAAATTGATCAAAAACTACAAGAATTACTTAATAAACTTTTAGATCAAATCAAAACCAATAAAGATCCTGATTTGGCAGTATTAAAAAATCATAAAGATTTAAATTTTGCACCTAATTTTGCCAATGAAGTAAAAAAACTCCAAGTAGAGCTTTCAAAAAATCCTGAATTTGAAAAACTGCTTAAAATTTTAGAAGATTTAGTCAAGCCTGCTAAAGATATTAATAATAAAAATCTTTCATCTTTAGTGAAAAATTCAGGCATATTTTTAGAAGCAAAGCTCAATCATTCTTTAAAAGAACAAAATTTACCACAGAGTTTTTTTAATCTTTTAAGTACTATAAAAGGCGCTACAAGTGAAAATTTAAAACACGATATAAGTAATTTAGATCTTAAAAATCTTGATACTACAAGCACCTTAAAAGAGCTTATTCACATCTTACAAAATCACAAAAAAGATAATAAAATTTCTTTGGAAAATACAAACTACAAAACACTTTTTAAGCTATTTGATAAAATAGAAAATTTTAAAAATTATATCAATAAAAACCCAAGTTCTATTAGTCAAGAAAAACTCCAAAATATTGCGGATAATTTTATCAAAAATCTTAATAAAAATTTAACACTTATCAACAAAGAACTAGCTAAACCAGAAAACATAAAAATTCAAAACACTCATATACTAAAAGAGCTTAGCCAAAATATAAAAGATTTTATAATACTTTTAAAAGATATAAAAAATCACAAAAACAAAACCGAAACAACACAAGAAAATTTAAATAAAATTCCACACACTAAAGACATCAAAGAAGAGTTAAAAGAAGAAATAAAAACTCCACAAAAAAGCACAGAGGATAAAAAAGAAACTCAACAAAAGCAAGAAAGCATAGCAAAAGATAAAGAAATTCAAAACACAAAAGAAGAAAAAATACCACAAAGTAAAGATATCAAAGAAAACCCCAAAGAAGAGCCAAAAACACTACAAAAAAATACTGAAGATTTAAGTAAAAATGATAATAAAAGTCAAAATTTACAAACAAATAATACTAAGTTAGAGGATATATTTAAAAGCACTTCAGGCAAAATTTTACTAGAAGATATTTTCAAACAAAATGTAAGCAAAAATCTTAATTTTAGCCAAAATTTACAAGAAGAGCTTTTAAACAATCTAAACAAAGAACTAGGCTTAATAGGAAGAAAACTCAATGAAGTTTTAAAAGCTTTAGATCCTAAAAATTATGAGGCAAAAAATTCTTTAGATGATATAAAAAATATAGAAAAAAAATTAGAACTTTCTATAAAAGATCTTGGAAAAATCACCCAAAAAGATAGCACAGAAATTTCTTCAGAATTACAAAAAGATATTAAATCCACTCTTTTGCAAGTTTCTAATCTAGCCAAAAATTTAGACAATGAAAGCATACTAAATCAAGCAAATCGTCTTATAGCTCAGCTTGAATTTAACCAACTTTTATCTTTAGCCAATAATAGCATTCATACTTTTTTACCTTTCTTTTGGGATGATTTAGAAAAATCTAATGTAGTTTTTAAACGCGGTAAAAAAGATAAATTTTATGCACAAATTAATCTTGAATTTGAAAAATTAGGAAAAATCAATGTATTTTTATCTCTAAGTAATGATAAATACATCGATATAAATATGATGATAGAAAATGCTAATTTTAGAAAAAAACTTTATGAAAGAGCACATGAACTAAAAAAAGCCTTAGTTAAAGTAGGACTTCTAAGCTCTAATTTTTTCATCAGCGATATAATTAAAAGTAAATTTCACAATCAAGAAGAATATAATGACTTTAATATGGGTTTTGACACAAGGGCTTAAAAATGGCTAAAAAAACAAAAAAAGCCGTTGCACTAGGCTATAACAAAGAAGAACAAAATGCACCAAAAATCCTAGCTAATGCCAAAGGTGAAAACGCTGCTAAAATCATCTCTTTAGCCAAAGAAAATGGCATACCCATAAAAGAAGACAAAGACTTAGTAGAAGTGCTTAGCAAACTTGACTTAGGCGATGAAATCCCACCTAATATGTATAAAGCAGTGGCTGAAATTTTTGCCTTTTTATATAAAGTTGCTAATGAAGATGAGACTAAGCAAAGTCCGCAATCTTCTTAGAAAATTCAACTTGCTCATAAGCATTTTTGCTAAATTTTAAAAATCCTTTTTGGGTGATTAAAACTATAGTTGAACCTAGCTCAAAATTTCCAAGTCTTTGGCCTTTTTTTACAAAAAGATCTTCATAAGTATGAGTAAAATCAAAATTTGCAGCATTAGTTTGTATGCTAGTATCAAAGCTAAAGTGCATTTTACCGACATTTAGCGCACCCACAAATACCATCCAAAGTATAAATTTTCCTTCCACTAAGCACTTTAAAACTACTCTTTCGTTTTTAGTATAAAGGTTTATAATCTTAGCTAACTTTGCCTCACTCACACTAAATAAGGCCCCGCTCATATAAGTAGCACTTAAAATTTGCATATTACAAGGTGCATGATAATGATGATAATCTTTTGGAGACAAATAAATATTTGCATAATCTATGCCACTTTCTAATTCTTCTTTACTAGCTGAGTTTTTTAAAAGCTCTTCTATACTATAACTTGAACCTTTAACGCTAAAGGCTAAATTTTCTTTTAAATCATTTTGAAAGCTACTTCCAAGTTCTAAAATTTTACCATCACTTGGACTTATAAAGCCATCTTCTAATTCTCGCTCATTTAATAAAGTTCTTGTAAATAAAGCATTTAAACTCTCATATTCTTCTAAAGGTTTGAATTCACTCATATTGATATTAAAAGCATTTACATAAGCTTTATTAATATTTTTTTGTATAATTTTTGGAAATTTATATTTTGCTATGATTCCAAACATTTTTGAAGCACTATTGCTAAATCCCACTCATTCTCCTTTTAATCTAATCAAAGCTATCTCACTAGGGGCTAAAAATCTCACAGCAGGCCCCCAAAATCCAGCTCCACTACTTACATAAAGCAAGCTATCTTTGCTTAATTTATAAAGCCCATACACAAAACCTTGTTCTAAATATACTAGCAAAGAAAAAGGGAAAATTTGTCCTGCATGTGTATGTCCTGATAAAATCAAATCAAACCCACTTACATCATAAGTTTTTACATACTTTGGTTGATGAGTGATTAAAATATTAACCTTTTCTTGATTGATTTGAGTTTTGATTTTTTCTATATTGCTTTCTTTAAAACCCAAACGCTTGGCAGCCAAATCCAAAGTCCCACTTAAAGTAAAATCCCCAAAATCAATACTTTCATCTTCCAAAACTTTGAAATTTTTAAGAGTTTTAAGCTTTTTGCTTATTGCATTTATATCATTATAATACTCATGATTTCCATAAACAAAATAAGTACCATATTTTGATTTAAAATTTTCTAATAAATTAATATAAGGCATACTAGCAATATCTGCATCGATTAAATCCCCAGCTATAATAACCATATCAGCATTTAAAGCATTAACTTCACCGATTAAGGTTTTTAAAAAATCTTCTCCTAAATTTTTTCCCAAATGCACATCAGAAAGTAAAACTATATTTAAATCTTCTTTTAAATTTTTAACTTTAATATCTACCTCATTAACCTTAGGTGTGCTAATAGCATTTATAAAACCTTTAAATACCATACTAACGCTAAGTATAATAAGCCAAGAATCAAAAATTAATTTTAAAAACTTTCTTCTTTGGACATTGAAAATTTGCTCTTTTTTATTTTCATTAAAAAAAATCCAAGAGCCAATTTCAAAAATCACTCCAAAAAGCAAGAAAAAGCAAGTAATAGTAGGAAAAATAGCTAAAATATAATAAAGCTTTTCATGTAAAAAGTCCCCGCGCATATTTATAAAAAAGATTAATTCACATGCAAAAACTATTAAAATAAAAGCTAATACAAACTTCTTATAAGGTTTTAAAAAATCAACCCTACTTAAAAATCTTTTATAAATATACCAATTTGCCAAAGCAAAAAATAAAACTAATAAAGTAAAAAAAACAAATGCTCTCATGGCGTAATTTTATTTAAGCAAAATTAATACTTTTTAAAGTAAAATCGTAAAAAACATTTGGGAAAGAAATTTGGCTTTAATAGATTTAATCGATGCAAATAAGAAATTTAATACAAAAATAGTTTTAGAAAATGCAAATTTTAGTGCAAATTTAGGAGAAAAAATCGCCATTATAGGCAAAAATGGCGAAGGAAAATCAAGCTTTTTAAAAGCCCTTATGGGAACTTTAAAACTAGATAGCGGTAGAGTAATTAAACAAAATAACGCTAGCATAGGTATGCTAAGCCAACAAGTAAGCTTTGAAAGTACCTTAAGCGTGAGCGAAGCCATCAAAAAAGAACTTGAAGAAATTTATCAAGCCTTGAAAGAATTTGAAAGCTATAATGAAAAACTAGCTTTTGATCCTGAAAATAAAGAATATTTAAAAAAAGTAGATGAATTAAGTTTATTTATAGATTCAAAAGACGCATGGAATTTAGACCAAAAAATACAAAGAATATTAGAAGAATTTAAACTATTAGAATACAAAGACAGAACACTTTGCTCTTTAAGTGGGGGCGAAATAAGACGCGTAGGGCTTTGCACACTTTTGCTAAAAAATCCTGATATATTATTGCTTGATGAACCAACTAATCATCTAGATGTATATATGAGTAACTTTTTAGAAGAAAGGTTAAAAACCTCTAAAATGTGTGTTATTTTCATCTCTCATGATAGGTATTTTATCGATGCTATAGCGCAAAAATGCGTAGAAATAGAAGCGGGAAAATTAAGCATTTTTGAGGGTGGATATACGCAATATCTAGAAAAAAAAGCAGCTATTTTAGCTTCCTTAGCTAAAAGCCATGAAACCTTGCTTAAGCAACTAAAAAGTGAGGAAGAATGGCTAAGAAGAGGAGTCAAAGCTAGGCTTAAACGCAACGAAGGACGCAAAGAACGCATTTTTAAAATGCGTGAAGAAGCTAAGAAAAACCCAGGAGCTATCAAACGCTTACAACTTGAAATCAAAAGAGCAAGTAAAAATTTTAACCAAACTCAAAGCCAAAACCGCAAAAAAATGCTTTTTGAATTTAAAAATATCTCAAAGTCTATTGCCAACAAGACGCTTTTTAAAGACTTTAATGCACGAATTTTACAAGGTGAACGCATAGCCATAGTAGGTAAAAATGGCTGTGGGAAATCTACTTTCTTAAAGATTTTACTTGACCAAATTCCACTTGATAGCGGAGAGATTAAAAGAGGTGAAGTTAAAATAGGCTATTTTGATCAAAGCAGGAGTTTATTAAACACTGATAAAAAACTTTTAGAAATTTTTTGCCCAAATGGTGGCGATCACATTCAAGTGCGTGGTAAAAATATGCATGTTTATGGGTATTTAAAACAATTTTTATTTCCAAAAGAATTTTTAGAGCAAAGCGTGAGTGTGCTAAGTGGGGGTGAGAAAAACAGAGTTGCTCTAGCCTTGCTTTTTACCAAAGAATATGATGTATTAATCTTAGATGAACCAACAAATGATTTAGACATAGCTACGATTAATATCTTAGAAGAATACTTACTTTCTTTTGAAGGTGCGATTTTGCTTGTCTCACATGATAGATATTTTGTTGATAAAATAGCAACTAAACTTTATGCTTTTGAAGATAATGCAAATATTAATATAGAAGTTCTTTCTTATAGTGAATATTTAGAAAATGAAAAAGAATACAAAGACTTTGAAGAATTTTCTAAAAGCTTAGAAACAAATACCACCGCAAGCGTAAAAACAAAAGAAAAATCGAGTAAAAAACTAAGCTATAAAGAAAATGAAATTTTAAACTCATATCCTGATAAAATTCATAAATTAGAAGAAGAAATAAAAGAAATAAAAAATGCTCTAAGTAATCCTACAATCTATCAAGAGCTAGGTATAAATACCCTTTATGAAAAGCTAAATTCATTAGAAAGTGAACTTAGTATTTTAGAAGAAGCTTATTTTGAGGTTTTAGAAAAAAGTGAAAATACTGATTAACTTTATATATTTTAAATAAGATAAAATTACTCAAATTTATTTAAGGAAAAACTATGACTTTGATAACTATTTTATGTATTTACACAGCTTTTTTGGTTTTTATATCTTATGTGCAAATTTCTTTTTTAAAAAAAGAAAGAGAAAAACAAGCAATTATTTTAAATGAACAAGATTATAAAAATGCTGCAAATATCGCCATAGAAAATGAAAAATACAAAATCTTTTCTAATCTTTATAATCTGATGATTAACATTTCTTGGATTAGCTTTGGCTTTTTGTATTTAAAAGAAATTTTTATAAAAGAAAATTCTACCTTAGAAAATACTTTATTTTTGCTTGCATTTTTATTTATTATTAGTATTTTAAATTTACCACTTAGCTATTATGAAAGCTTTATAAAAGATAAAAAACACGGCTTTTCAAATATGACTTTAGCACTTTTTGTTAAAGACAGCATTAAATCTTTAGCTCTAATGCTTGTTTTTGGCTTTTTAATCATCTATGCCTTAGTATTTTGCTTTGAATTTTTTAACACATACTGGTGGGTAGTGGCTTTTGCTCTAAGCTTTATAATTATACTTATTATAAATCTCATCTACCCTACACTTATTGCACCTATGTTTAACAAAATGAAAAAACTTGAAGATGAAAATTTATTAGAAAAAATCACTAATTTAATGCAAAAATGTGGCTTTAGTGCAAATGGTGTTTATGTTATTGATGCAAGCAAAAGAGATAAAAGATTAAATGCTTATTTTGGTGGCTTATTTAAAAGCAAAAGAGTAGTACTTTTTGATACACTTTTAAATGCTTTAAAAGAAAAAGAACTCATTGCTGTTTTGGGTCATGAGCTAGGACATTTTGTGTATAAAGATTTGCTAAAAATGTTATTTGCTAGTGCTTTGATGCTTTTTGTTTTATTTTTCATCTTTGCACATTTACCAAGCTTTTTTTATATTGAAAGTCATTTAGATGAAGTGAATGCTGGAGTTTTTGCACTTTTATTGATTTTTGGAAATATTTTTACTTTTATTATTTCTCCACTGCTTAATAAAATGAGTCAAAAAAATGAATTTAATGCTGACTTACACGGAGCAAAACTAAGCTCTAAAGAAGATATGAAAAATGCTCTCATAGCTTTAGCAAAAGAAAACAAAGCCTTTGTTAAAACAAGTAAAATTTATACTTTCTTTCATCTAAGTCATCCTTGTATTTATGATAGAATCAAAGCTTTGCAATGATTTCAATCAAACAAGCTTTAAAGCAAGCTTACGCAAAAGATCCTACTCACAAAGAATATATACTTTTTATTCTTTGTGAACTTTTGCAAAAAGATAAAGCTTGGATTTTTTTAAATCCTGAATTTCAAATCAATGAGAAAGTTTTTTTAGAATATATAGATAGATTTTTAAATGGTGAGCCTTTTGAGTATTTATTTCAAAAAACACAATTTTATGGTTTTGATTTTTTTACTAAAAAAGGGGTTTTGATACCGCGTTTTGATAGTGAAATATTACTTGAAAGATGTTTAGAAATTTTAGATCATAACTCTTTTAAAAATATACTTGAAATTGGCTTTGGAAGTGGAATTTTAAGTATTTGCTTAGCAAAGTTAAAACAAATTTTTATACAAGCTTGCGATATTAATCCAAAAGCATTAGAGCTTGCTAAAAAAAATGCAGATTTTCATAATGTTTCAAATTTAATCAATTTTCAACTTTGTGATTTTAAAAATATACAAGGAAATTTTGACTTTATTTTTTCTAATCCTCCTTACATAAAAAATGACTATCCTTTAGATAAATGGGTTCAAAACGAACCACACAATGCTTTGTTTGGTGGAGATAAAGGTTGGGAAATTTTACATGAAATTATTCTTTTTGCCAAAAATCACAACACAAAAGTCTTAGCATGTGAGTTTGGCTATGATCAAAAAACAATTTTAAATAAAATTTTAAAAGAAAATGATTTTAAAGCTACTTTTTATCAAGATTATAATGGATTTGATAGAGCCTTTGTTGCATGGAATTTAAAAAATTAGACTATAATTATCTTTATTATAGGAGAAAATATGAAATCAATATATTTATTTTTACTAGCAAGCTTAATTGGGATTGAAATTAGCATAGGTGTATTTTTAGCTCCGACTATATTTTATCCTGCTAAATTCATAGGTGAAGGGGTTTTAACTCATTTTCAAAGTGGGCTTTTAATGACACACATTTTTGTACAATTTGGCTATGTTTTGTTAAGTGTGAGTGTTTTGTCTATTTTAATAGAAATTTTTTCATTTAAAGACAAAAATTTAACTTTTAAAATAAATTTTTCAAAATTTATGCTTTCTTTGATCATTTTGGCACTAAGTTTGCTTTTTATATTTTACTTCACTGCTTATGTTTTAGAAGCACAAAGTTTAGGAGAAGAAGCAACTAAAACTCAAGAATTTATAAAAATTCATGGTGCAAGTGAAGTTGTGATGAAAATTATCATGTTATCACAAGTAATTTTGTTTTTCTTAAATTTTAAAACAAAAAAATGATATAATAAAATAAGTCTTTAAAAGGAGTCAAAGATGAAAATAGGCGATATAGGAACAACTCAACAAAATCACTACTTAAATCAAGCTCAAAAAAGCCAAGAAAAAGCTTTAGAAAACATAGCTGCAATCCGTGCTATAGATGGGAGCGATGGAGCAAATTTAGCCATAGCTGATTCTTTAAGAAGTCAATATAGCACTATAGATCAAGGTATTTTAAATGCCTATGATTCCATAGGAGTTTTACAAATTGCTGATTCAACTTTAAATAACATTTCAGCTACTGCAGACAAACTCAATGAACTTTCAGTGCGCTCAAACAATGCTGCTTTAAATGACAGACAAAAAAGTATGCTAAATTCTGAAGCAAGCAAACTTGTAACTTCAATCAATGATGCTTTTTCTAATGCGACTTTTAATGGAAAAAATGTATTTCAGAGTATGGATTTTGTTGTTGGTACTGGGGTTGAAAGTATTAATTTAAATCAACCAAGCACAGCAAATTTAAGCCTTGAAAATCAAGACGGAATTCGTGATTTTCAAGATCAAGTAGGTTCTTTACGCGCAGATATTGGTGCTGGAATTAACGCTATCCATTCTAATATCAACTCATCTTTGCAAACTAGTATTAACACTAAAGAAGCTGAAAGCAAATTACAAAATAATGACTTAGCTCAAAATATCAATGATTTTAATGCAAATTACCTAAAAGAAAATGCATTTTTATTTGCAAATGCTCATTCAAATGTAATGTTACAAACTAAACTGGCAAGCCTACTTCAATAATAAAAACTCCCAAATAAGGGAGTTTTTCAAGGAAAAATATGCAAAATAATGCTTTATTTAAGCAAGTTTTAAAACATCCTTTATATGAAAAAATTCAAAAACTTAGTGAAAAAATTCAAAATTCAAATTACCTTATAAATGAAAGTTTTGATATTTTTTGTGATAAAAGTTTAGATGATGAGATTAAGAATATCACTTTAGAATTAAAACCTTGGCGTAAAGGACCTTTTAAAATTAATGATTTATTTATAGATACAGAATGGCAAAGTTTTATCAAATTTAATATTTTAAAGCCTTATATGCAAGAAATAAAAGGCAAAATAGTAGCAGATATTGGCTGCAACAATGGTTATTATATGTTTAAAATGCTTGAATTTAATCCTTCAAAGCTCATAGGTTTTGATCCTTCTATTAAGTATTATTTGCAATTTTTACTTTTAAACTCCATTGCAAAAACTCCTATACAATATAAGCTTTTAGGCGTAGCTGATGTACCAAATTATGGCATAAAATTTGATGTGATTTTTTGTCTTGGAGTGATTTATCATCGTAGTGATCCCATAGCCATGCTAAAACAACTCAAACAATCTTTAAATAAAGATGGCATAGTCTTTTTAGACACTATGTATATAGAAGATGAAAGAGAAATAGCACTTATTCCTCAAAAAACTTACTCAAAAATACCAAATATTTTTTTCATTCCGTCGATATTAGGTTTAAGAAATTGGTGTTATAGGGCTGGATTTAGTGAATTTGAAGTTATAACAACTAAACAAACCGATCTTTTAGAACAAAGAAAAACACAATGGATTGATTCTTATTCTTTAGATCAATTTTTAGATAAAAATGATTCAAATTTAACTTGCGAAGGCTATGAAGCACCAAAAAGAGTTTATGTTAAATTAAAGGTGTAAAAATGGCAAGAACAGTAAGTGCTGTTACTATAGAAGAATTAATAGACCCAGAAGAGTTAAATCGTATTAAATCAGAACTTATCACTTGTCCAGGGATAAACAATACTTTAGCAGGAAGTATTTCTCATATAGAAAAAAATTTCGCCAAAGGTATTTTAATCACAACCCATGATATGGCAGTAGATGAACTAGGATTAGTGCATAGTGGCTTTGTATTTAATGCAGCAAATTACATAGCACAAGCTGCAATTAATAAAGAATTTAGCGTCTTAATAGGCTCAAGAAGCTTTTTTTATGCTCCTTTAAAAGTGGGAGATATTTTAAATCTTGAAGCGAGTGCTTTATTTAGCGATGACTCAAGAAAAAGAGAGGTTAAAGTAGCTGGTTTTGTAAATGAGATTAAAATTTTTGACGCATCTTTTCAAGTTATTACTACAGATGATCATATATTTAAACTTAAACAAAATCAAGCCGCTACAAATAATAATCAAAATCAGCAAGAAACAACTAAACAAGAATCAATGCAAGAAGAACTTAATGCAGTCTTAAAAGGAATCGGGGGTTAAAGGTAAATCCACCCAATTCTTTGGACATTCTTTATGATAAGTCCCACTTGCATCATAATATTCTTTACAATCATCATAAAATCGATTTGAGATCCCTCTTTCATTGACAAAACAACCACTAAAAAATAATACTAAAAATCCAAACAATAATATTTTTTTAAACATCTTATATCCTATTTTAATCTTATTTGCTTACGCCATTTATAAGGCTCTATAGGATTTTCACTTTCCCATAATCCTTTTTTATTTATCTTGGCATAATTTTGCTCATTTATATATAAATCACTATAATGCTCATACGCCCAAGCAAAACCATTTTTAACCATAACTTGATTAATATCTTTATCATTTAAATACACAATGGCTAAAATTCTACCATATTTATCCTCATCTTTTACATTTAAAACTACTTCTTTATTTAATACAATAGTTTTTAGAAATTGCGTAGCCATCTTTCCATAAGCTTGATCACTCTCAGGCGCATCTATACCAAAAAGTCTGATTTTAAGCTTTTCATTTTCGAATTTAGCCTCAATAGTATCTCCATCTACTACACGACTTACTTTAGCATTGATATATGAACCACTATCATAGTTTAAAACATAAGCAAAAGCAACTAAAAAAAGTGCGATTAAAAATTTCTTCGGATCTTTTAATAAGTTTATAAATAATTTAATTTGTTTCCTAGAAAATTTCATTTAAACCTCATCTATATAAAAATATGCCATAATTACAATAAAAAGGAGAATTTATGCAAGAAATTATACAAAATTTTAAACAAATTGCTCAAATACCTCATTGTAGTTTCAAAACCGAAGAATTGAAAAATTTTCTCATTGATTTTGCTAAAAGTCAAAATTGCCAAGTAAGCGTTGATGAAGCAGGTAATATCCACGCACACAAAGGAAATCCTAAAATTTGTTTACAAAGTCATTATGATATGGTTTGCATGGGAGAAGCTCCAAATATACAAATATATGAAGAAAACGGATATTTAAAGGCTAAAAATTCAAGCTTAGGTGCAGATAATGGCATAGGAGTATCACTAATGATGCAAGCTTTAAAAGATTTTGAAAATATAGAATGTCTTTTTACTAATGATGAAGAAGTTGGACTTTGTGGAGCAAACAATCTCACCCATACTTTGATCTCAAGCAAGCTTTTAAATTTAGACCACGAAAGCGATGATGAAGTTGTTATAGGTTGTGCTGGCGGGGTAGATATTTTTGCTAGTTTAAACTTAGAAATAGATGAAAAAGAAGAAGATTGTTATGAGATAGAAGCAATTGATTTTAAAGGTGGGCACTCGGGAATCGATATTGTTAAAAATATTAAATCTTCTATTAAAGAAGTGAGCTATTTTATCACTCAAAATCAAGGAGAACTTTGCGAATTTAAAGCAGGTGAAAGAATAAATTCTATACCAAAACATGCTAAAGTTATAGCATTTTTTAAAAATCCTCCAAAAGAAAATGATCATTTTAAAGTAAATTATATAGGTAAAATCAAAAGAACATATTATAAAAATTCTCAAGTTATTTTAAATCTCATTAATGCTTTTGCACAAGGAGTTAGAACTTTTAATCATCAATTAAATTTAGTTCAAACAAGTATCAATCTTTCACTAGCTTATGAAAAAGATAGCAAATTTCATTTTGAGCTTTTTGCAAGATCTAATGATTTACAAGAACTTAAAAACATAGAATTTGAAACCTTAACTTATTTTAAGATGCAAAACTGCGAAGTTTCAAGTGCAAATTTTTATCCACCGTGGGCTAATAAAGATACTAAATTTGGAGAAGAAATTCTAAGTTATTTTAAAAAAGAAAACCCAAATGCGAAGCTTTACACTATACATGCTGGTTTAGAATGTGGTATTATAAGTGAAAAACAACCTTTAGAATGTTGCTCAATAGGACCAAATATCCATAGCCCTCACTCAACAGATGAAAAATGTGAAATAGCTTCTATTGAAAAAATCAGTAAAATTCTTTATGCAATCTTAAAATATTATCAATAAATATAAAATAACCAATATTTTGATAAATAAATTCAAAATATTGGTAAATATTTATTTAAATAATAAAAATTTTATTTACTATTAATAAAACTTGGATTATACTCTCACATATTTCAAAAAATAAGGAGAGAGTATGGAAATACTAACTAGCCTTAGCGAAGATGTTCAATTTAGTATTCAACTAATTGTTGTTCTTATTTGTCTTTTTTATGGGGCAAAAAAAGGCGGTATCGCTCTAGGCTTATTAGGCGGTATAGGTTTATTAGTTTTAAGTTTTGGTTTTGCTGTAGCACCTGGAAAACCTTCTATTGATGTTATGCTTACCATTTTAGCTGTTGTTGTTGCTAGTGCAACTTTGCAAGCTAGTGGTGGTTTGGATGTAATGTTGCAAATTGCAGAAAAAGTTCTAAGAAAAAATCCTAAATTCTTAACTATTTTAGCGCCATTTGTAACTTGCATTCTTACCATGCTTTGTGGAACTGGGCATGTTGTCTATACTATGATGCCTATTATTTATGATATTGCTATTAAAAATGGTATTCGCCCAGAAAGACCAATGGCTGCTTCTAGTATTTCTTCACAACTTGGTATTATCGCAAGTCCTGTTTCAGTTGCAGTTGTAAGCTTAACAGCCCTACTTTTAAATCCAGAAATTAATAAACATCCTTTAGCAGGATTTGATGGCTATGTAGATTTACTTGCTATTACTATACCTTCTACCTTAGTAGGTGTTTTGGCTATAGGAATTTTTTCTTGGTTTAGGGGAAAAGATCTTGATAAAGATGAGGATTTTCAAGCTAAGATTAAAAATCCAGAACAAAGAGAATATATCTATGGTGATAGTAAAACTCTTCTTGGACAAAAACTTCCAACTATCCAATGGGTAGCTATGTGGATTTTCCTAGGTGCTATTGCTATGGTAGCTATACTTGGAGCTTTTCCAGAGCTTAGACCGCAATTTACCTCAAAAGGCGTTACCAAACCTATGAATATGGTAGCAACTATTCAAATGTTTATGCTTTTAGCAGGTGCAGCGCTAATCATTTTTACCAAACTTGATGCAAGCAAAATTGCAAAAAATGAAATTTTTAAATCCGGTATGATAGCCTTAGTAGCTGTTTTTGGAATTTCTTGGATGGCAGATACAATGTTTGCAGTGCATACTCCTATGATGAAAGAATCTTTAGGTAATATCGTTATAGAACATCCTTGGACTTATGCTATTATGCTTTTACTTATTTCTAAATTTGTTAATTCTCAAGCAGCAGCAATTGCAGCTTTTGTGCCACTTGCACTAGGAATTGGTGTTGAACCAGGTATTATCATTGCTTTTGCAGCAGCTTGCTATGGATACTACATTTTACCAACTTATCCAAGCGATCTTGCAACTATACAATTTGATAGATCAGGTACTACAAAAATAGGTAAATTTGTTATCAATCATAGCTTTATCTTACCAGGATTAATTGGTGTGATTGTTTCTTGTATAGTAGGTTATTTTTTAGCTTTAGGTGCAGGATATTTATAAAAATTAAAAGGGCTTTAAAAAAGCCCTTTTTTCTTATTTAAATGCTTTTTCTAAATCAATAGGCATAGCTTGATAACCAGTACTTGCTCCGCTAAAGCGAATTTGTACTGAAGGTTCTTTAGCTCCCCATTTAAATTCATCTATTTCAGGTTTTGGCTCACCTACAGCAGCACCCTTACTTAAGTCAAATGACATTCCAGCAGTAGCACTATAAACCATGATGGAATTTTTATCTTTATGGTATTCTGCTAAAGAAGTGACAGGTGAAAACCATTCATTGCCTCTTTGCTTTCCATACTCCCAAATTTGTTCTACGGTTTTATTTTTTTGATCTATTTTATACACAACTGCTCTTGAGTATTTCATTGAAGCAAAAGCAGGTTGCTCTATACCTCTTGCATCGCCATTATCAAAAGCTGTGATATAAATATATCTTTTGTCAGATTTTTCATCTATTCTAAAAGCAGTATGCTGTGTCCATGTAAAATCAAAACCACCTTCTTCGTTTTCATATCCTGGACATTTACTATACTCATCTTCACAAACTATCTTTTTGCCATTTTTATCAACAGGTTGTAAAAGTGTTTTTTTGTATTTTTCTCCCCAGCCTTTGTGTGCTCCTAGTATCCATTTTACTTTTTTATCGCGTCCTATTTTTATAATAGCACTTTGATGACGACTTGAAATAATAATACTATCATCACTTGGATCATAATCTACGCTATTTACATGAGCCCAGTTACGCCCTACTCCAGTACCTGCTATATCACCAAAAGAATCACTTGCATCCATTTTAGCTAAATCCTCATCACTTAAAGTAACCCCTGCTTTACTCGCATCAATATTTAAACAAACAGCACCTTGATCTAATGCTTTGATTACATTTGCTCTATATGGATCTAAAATTTCAAACAATCTCCACTCATCTACTACATTACCATTTTTATCAACTTCTACTATCACATCGCGCACTGAACGCACATTTTTACCATCAGGACGCTTAACATTGGCAGAAGCCACCCTTAAAAGATAATTTCCATTTTGCATATTATCCATAGAATGAGAAAAATCTATATAAGAAGAAGGTAAAAGACGATTGAAAATTTCTCTACCCATTAAATCATATTTAACATATCTTTGTCCAAAACCCCAAGTTAAAGCCCCATCAGTATTTTGCCTAAATCCCATCATAATACCACGGTTGTAAATATTATTCCAATCCATTAATTTATCATTGTCAAAATACCAACGAATTTCACCTTTTGTATCAATGATAAATGCATTTGAATTCTCATCCCATTCCATTGCACCACCTGCTGGGTTATTCCAAACAGATTGAGAGCCTTTTCCACTTTGTTTCCCTGGAGCATTATTAACCAAATACAACCTATCTTCAAAACCTTTATCTACTTTAATCACTTCTACTTTTTCAAAAGGCACACCTCTTTGCATAATACTTCCACTTGGCTCTATATTAACTCCACCAGTTGCTATTTTATATACCTCATCTACTACTTTTTCACTCTTTCCAAAAGCAGTTTTGGTATAACTTACTTTTACTGTATTAAAATATGATGGATAAAGTCCAAAAACAGGAATTCCTCCATAAGTTTTAATTTTACTAGGGCTAACCTTATAAGATATAGTTTGCCCATTTGGTTTTGGAACTATAGTTACGCTTACATCACTTAGTTTATATCCACCATCCATAATTACAGCACTAAGCGGAGATAGACCATAAGGATTCATCTTTACTGCGCCAATTTTGCCTTGAATTTCCCAATCAATTTTAGCACCACTAGGTCCACCCATAGCCAAAGAAACACTAGGCACTACCATAACAACACTACCAGCAAGCAAAATACTACTTACAATTTTACTAATCTTCATTTTTTCTCCTTTTTTATATTATTAAGCTATTTGCACACTTGGCTCACCTAAAATTTTTAGCAAAACTACTAATATTAAAACAATCAAAGCATAAAATTTAGCCTTAGAATGTGAAAATGTATAAGAAACAAACATACTTCCTAAAATCACCAAACAAACAACAAAAGCCAACAAACAACAAATCGCCATATTCATAAATTCCATACTAGGAATCAAATACCAACCATTACTATACAAACCATCTTCAAAATTTGGAGGATTTCCAACAAAAAATTTCTGAAAAGCATTTAAACTACCATAAACATCTTCAGGCACTATAGGTGTATCCATACCACACTCACCTGTTGGTAAAAACCATCCTGGTGCCCATTCATGCAATGGTAAATTAAAAGGATATATAGGAATTTCTCTACACCCATCAACACCAGCAAAAGGATTTTCTGAATGTACTACCTCATGGATATGATTAAGAGTAATACAATACTCTATACCAAGCCATATACCCCAAAATACAAAAGTATAAGCAAAAATTTTTAGATAATCATTTTTAGGATCTATCAAGGCTAAAATACCACCAAAAGCCATAGTTAACATAGCAAATCTTATATAAACACACTGCTCACAAGGCTCCATATAAAGGTATTCTTGAAACAAAAAGTGTGCTATAAAAGTTAAGCCTACCATAGCTATAACCATTATCAACCAAGGAACTCTTGTATTTTGCCAAGTGGTGATTTTACTAATAGGACAAGAACTCATAAAATACCTCAAATCACATCTTGCTTAATTCTTCTGTTATTTCTATTAAAGCTTGTGGAGATGTGATAGCTTGTGGTATGATTTGGTATTTACCATTTACCACAAATGCAGGTGTACCATAGTTTTTAGAGATATCATTAGCATTTTCATAAGATTTTAAAATTTCACTAGCCTCAGGAGTTTTTAAAAAGTTATCTAAATCTTCTTTGCTTGCTGAAATTGCTTTTAATCCTACTTCATAAAACGCTTCAGGATTGGCTCCATTTCCCCATCTTTGTTTTTTCTTAAAATAAGCATTAAAATATGCTTCAGAAGCTTTATGAGTTAAACTATTTTTATCGCTTTGACTTACTTTATTTTGCTCATCTTTAAAAGCAGCAAAAGCAAAAATTTCATTAGCTTGCTTACCATAATCACCCATAGAGCTAACAGGATAAAATTTATAAGTTAATTGTGGTAATTTTTCTTTGACTTTTGACATGGTATTAAACTTATGATGATCATAACAATGTGTGCAACGATAAGAAAATACTTCTATTAAAGAATTTTGAGCATTTGGGATAGGTGTTTTTAAAACCACATACTCTTTACCCTCACTAAGTGCATTTGCACTCACACCAAGAACAAAAGCAGCTGCCGCCATTGCTTTTGACAAATTATTTAAGTTGAATTTCATTTTATTTCTCCTATTTGTATTTTATATATAATAAATATTTGCAATTTATTATAAACATGCTTAAGTTATATTAATATAACTTAAATATTAATTAAACAATAAGAAAAAATTTCAAAATGAAAATATAATTATTAAAAAAATAAAAAATAATAATACTTTATCACAAAAATTACAAAAAGTAATGCTTAAAAAAGCATTACTTGGTAGAAAGTTCTTTAACTATACGGATTAGTTCTTCTAAAGAAGTGATATACTCAGGATTGATTTGATATTTGCCATTTACTACAAAAGCAGGCGTGCCATAATTTCTTGAAATTTCATTAGCTACATCATAAGCAACTAAAAGCTCTTTGGCTTCTTTAGTTTGTAAAAATTTTTGCAATTCTTCTTTACTAGCACCAATGGCATTTAAACCTATTTTATAAAACAAATCAAGATTATTTAAATTTAATTTTTTTTCAAAATGACTTACAAAATACACATCAGCAAGCTTATAAGTAAGACTTTTTTCACTAGTAACATCTAAACCTAAAGCTTTTTCTTTAAAAGAAGCTAAAGCAAACATCTCATTTAAAGCACCACCGTACTCGAGCATAGAACTTACCGAGAAAAGATCATATTTTAAATTTGGTAAAGCTTGTTTAACTTTTGCTAGAGTGTGAAATTGATGATGATTATAGCAATGAATACAACGATAAGAAAATACCTCTATTAGAGAATTTTGTGCATTTGGAATAGGTGTTTTTAAAGTAATATACTCTTTACCCTCACTAAGTGCATTTGCACTCACACTAAAAACAAAAGCCATAATAGCTAGCAATTTAAACATTTTTTGCAAAACTTGCATGATTTTCCTTTTTTCAATGATATAAAATACAATTTTAACATAAGATATAAAATCAAGAATATTTTATGCTTTTCTTATGACATTTTAAGTAGAATTTCAACAAATTTATCAATAAAAAAAGTTGATTGTAAGCGATATTTTCCGATCAATATATAATAAAATAAAAGGTCTAAAATGCAAATACGAATTTATTATGAAAATACCGATGCAGGTGGAGTGGTATACCATAGCAACTACTTAAAATTTTGCGAAAGAGCAAGAAGTGAGATATTTTTTCAAAAAAATGCAAAAATTTTTGATAAAAATACAGGACATTTTCTACTTACAAAAGCAAATTGTAACTTTTTAAAACCCGCTAAACTTGGAGATCTTATAGAAGTAAAAACATTTATCACAAAGCTTAAAAAAGCCTCAGTTTGTATAAAACAAGAGATTTATAAAGAAAATACCAAGCTTTTTGAAGCTGAATTTACCCTAGCTTTTTTAAAAAATGAAAAAGTAGCCCCTATAGATGAGACTATAACTAAGGTTTTTACTGATCTTGCAAAGGAGTAAAACCTAAGCCTTGCGAGCGAATGATTTTAACCTTATAGTCAAATTGATTATCATTTAAACCCTCATCAAAAATTCTTTGAGAATCTTTATCTAAAAACTGCGTATAAAAATAATCAAGGCCCACGCTAGTTGCATAAGCTATCCAGTTGTAATTAATATTTTGCGAAAAAAGCTCATTAAGATAGCTTAGAGTTTGATCCTCATTAGAAATGGAATTTGCTAGCAAAAGTTTTTTTCTATCATTAATTTGCGTTAAACTTAGCAAAATAGGATTATAATTAATCTGGGTTGATAATAATACAAAAGGCTCTATATCATAAGTTCTTATTTGTGAGCTTATGAGTGCTGTTTTAATCAAAGAAGTATTTAAAATAATACTAGAATCTTGAAAACTTCTATTTTGATTTAAAATACTTCTAAAATCAAATTTAGAACTATTAATAGTATAAATTTTCTCACTACCATTACCTGCGTTTAAAACATTCTCATCTAAGCGATTTGCCAAAGGTGTTCCATCTGAAAAAATAATATTTTTACCATTGGAGTATTCCAAAAGTTTTTGGATTTGTTTTTGATAATCTATACTTCCAAAATACACATTTTCATTTTGCGTATCAAAATTTCTTTTGTGTGCAGTAGGAATAAAAACTTTTACATTAGAATCAAGGCTTTCTTTTAATAAATTTTTCACACCTTTATCTGTAAAACCTGCGATAATATAATTAAATTTCTCATCTTGAGCTTGTTTAAAAGCTTTAGTTATCTTGCTCTCATCTTCTGTACCTATTAAAAACACCTTTACTTTTATTTGCGCTCTTTGTCTTAATAAATACGCTATGCTTGAATTTATAATAGTATTAGAATAACTTTTAATCGTTTGCTCAGGTATAATAATAGCTAGTTTTATGCTAGCATTTTTTTGAATTCTTTTTTCAAAATCTATAATAGAATTTAAAAGTTTGGTATAGATATTGACTAAAAGCTCATTTGCATTATCATTATTAAATCTTGATAAAAAATTAAAATAAAGTCCTGTTTCCAACAAAGTAAATAAACAATCATTATCACAATTTTGAAATTCTAAATTAGGATAAAAAGACTCACTAGGTTCTATGGGCGATGGTTTTTGCTCTTTCGCAAAGACATTTAAAGTTAAAACAAAACTCATCATCAAACAAACTAAACTTTTTCTCATAAATAACCTTTTATTTTTTTAATATCTTCTATAAATTCAGCATAAAAGCTAGGATTTTTACTCAAAAAATTCAAATCATAGCTTGGCAAAAATAAGGCATTATTATAATACATACATTGTCCTTTATATTTTTGAAAATTCTCAAAACCCAAACTTGCAAAAGCTTCTTGGCCAAGACATAAAATAATCTTTGCTTTTATAAAATCAAGCTCATTATAAAAATACGGCAAGCATAATTTTAATGCTTGATCGTCTATTTTAAAATTACTAAAACATTTAAACATATAAGAAAAATATATCTCATCATCTTTTAAATTTAAAAGCTCCTTGCATAATTTCAAAAGTTCTTGTTTATTTTTAGAAGCAAAAAACTTTCCACTTTCATTCTCTTCCTTGTCAATAAAGGCCTGATAAATCAAAATTTTAGCATTTTTGGCTTCTTTTTCCATTAAACTATGCTTTCTTAGTCTAGAAAAATGACAAAGATTGCAGGTTTTTACCCTTTCGTTTAATTCTTTAAAACTTAAATTAAAATGCCTAATTTGTTTTTGCTCGTTAAAATATTCATAACCAAAAGCTTTTAAATAATACAAATTACGCTTATTCATTACATCAATGCTTCTAAATTTTCACCCTCTAAACGATAAGTTCTCCACTCATTCATATGCTTTGCATTTAATTTAGTATAAAACTCAATCCCTAAATCATTATCGTTCAAACATACCCATTCTAATCTTTTAAGATTTTTTTCTTTACAAATTTGTGCTAAATATTTAAAAACAGCTTTTGCATAGCCTTTTTTTCTATGTTTTGCTTGTATATAAATATCTTCTAGATATAACCCACCTAAACCCCAAAAAGACGAAAAAGTAAAATAATACATTGCATAACCTATGATTTTACCATCAACTTTTAGACTTAAAGCCTTAGCATATTTATTTTCAAAAAAAGATTCTTCAAGTTCTTTAGTTGTGCATTTTACATCTTCAAGCATATTTTCATGGATAGCAAGCTCTTTAATTAATTCTAAAATTTTTTCTAAATCTTCTTTTTTACTCTCACAAATTTCAAAACTCATGATTTTTCCTTAAAATACATAAAAATAAAACAAAAATTTAGCAAAAACTTTTAAAATAACTCTTAATTAAAAGCAGATTTAAGTAAGATTTTGATAAAATACACGCTTATTATTTTGTTTTTTATTTTAAGTTAAGGAAAGAATATGAAAAGAACATATCAACCACACAAAACTCCTAAAAAAAGAACTCATGGCTTCCGCGTGCGTATGAAAAGCAAAAATGGTCGTAAGGTGATCAATGCTAGACGCGCTAAAGGTAGAAAAAGATTAGCGGTATAAAAGATTTTCTAAGTATTAACGACTTAGGAGAGTTTGCAACAATTTATAAAGAAGGTAAAAAGTGGCACTGTGAAGGTGTAATCATCTTTTATACTTTAAGTAAAGAAAAAAAATTTGCTGTTGTTGCTAGTAAAAAAGTTGGAAAAGCTGTCGTTAGAAATAGAGCCAAAAGGCTCTTAAGATCAGCTTTTTTTCAGGTTAAAAATCAAGTCGAAAACGGGAAATACATACTTGTAGCTAAGACAAGTATTACTGAAATTCCTTTTTTAAAATTAGAAAAAAACTTGAAATGGGGTTTGAAAAAAATAGGATGTATAAAATAGCTTGTTTAAAACTTATTAGATTTTACCAGCTCTTTATCAGCCCTTTTAAGCCACAATGCTGCAGGTATTATCCAAGTTGTTCTGAATATGCCTTATGGCAATTTAAAAAAAATAATATTTTTAAAGCATTTGGTGCAATTTTTTTAAGAATTTTAAAATGCAATCCGTTTTTTAAAGGTGGTATTGATTATCCTAAAATACGCAAGAATACTCTAAACTCAGGTGTATGTTTTAAACCTAGTTTTAATGCTTTAAAACAACTCAATTATTTTTATATCCCTTGCAATGATAATCAATTTTTTTTAATTAAGATTATATTTCCAAAGGACAATCCGTGTCAGAAAATTTATCCCAGCAAAAACGCATATTAATTGCCGTTGTATTATCATTTTTATTTTTTGTAGTTTATGATTATTTTTTTATCCCAAAAGCACCACAAAATGAGCAAAATATCACTCATATAGAACAAAACAATTCAGCTCCACAAACTACAACCGCAAATACAAATACACAAGCTCCAAAGACAGAACTTAGTGTTAATCAAAAAGAAGAAATAGCAGTTGTCAAAAGTGAGCATTTTGAAGCACATATTGACTCTTTAGGTAGAATAGCTAAATTTTATCTAAGCGATGAAAAATATAAAGATGAAAATGGTAAAAGCATTAATCTAGTAGATACTTCTTTATCACCTTTGCCACTAGAAATAAGATTTAGTGATGCAAAGATAAATCAAGAGGCATTCAATACAGTATATACAGCTAGTCAAAAAACTATCAATGTAAATGATGAAAATACAACATTAATTCTTACTCAAAATTTAAATGATCTAATAATAACTAAAAAAATCACTTTTCACAAATATGGAAATTATGATTTAGAAGTAAATCTAAGCAAAGATACAGCTTATTTTATCACTCCAGGTTATCGTCCAAATATAGCAGTTGATAGTTATACAGTACATGGAGTTTTAATCTTAGATAAAGATGATAAAATAACAATGTTAGAAGATGGTGATGTAGAAAATGATGAAAGTTTTTCTAATGTAACCCTTATGGCAGCTTCAGATCGCTATTATAGTGCTTTCTTTTATAATTTTGAAAAACCTTTAAATGCAGTAGTTACTAAAGATAATCACGAAAATTCTATCGTTTTTGCAAGTGCAACTAACAATTTTAAAGCAACCGGATATATAGGTTCAAAAGAGCATGAAATTTTAAGAAGCATTCATGCAGATTTAGATGATGTGGTAGAATATGGTTGGTTTACTTTTATAGCTAAACCTATGTTTGAATTTTTAAATTTCTTACATGGTTATTTGGGTAATTGGGGTTGGGCTATCGTAGTGATGACTTTAATTGTGCGTATTATTCTTTTCCCACTTACTTACAAATCAATGATTTCTATGAATAAACTCAAAGATTTAGCACCAAAAATGAAAGAAATTAGAGAACGCTACAAAGGTGATCCACAAAAAATGAATTTACATATGATGGAACTTTATAAAAAACATGGTGCAAACCCAATGAGCGGATGTTTACCTATACTCATTCAAATTCCAATTTTCTTTGCAATTTATAGAGTTTTACTAAATGCCATAGAACTTAAAGCTGCACCTTGGGCTTTTTGGATTACAGATTTATCTGTGATGGATCCATGGTTTATTTTACCTATATTTATGGGTCTAACTATGTTTATCCAGCAACTTATTACACCAATGGCTATACAAGATCCTATGCAAGAAAAGATTATGAAATTCTTACCATTAATTTTCACTTTCTTTTTCTTAACATTCCCAGCAGGTTTAACTTTGTATTGGTGTGTAAATAATATATGCTCACTTATTCAACAAGTAATTGTTAATAAGCTTTTCAAAAACCACAAAAAAGAGGAAATAGCTAAACATGAACATAGAAGCTAAAGACTTACAAACTGCACTCATAGAAGCCTCAAAACAACTTGAGTGCTCTGTGATTGACTTAGAATACGAAGTTATTCAACATGCTAAAGCAGGATTTTTTGGCCTTTTTAAAAAAAATGCGATAATCTGTATTAAAGGACATAAAAAAACTCAAAAAGTCCATAATGAAAAACCTAAAAAAAATCAAAATGAGAAATTTAACAAATATTCTCAAAAAAATTTTGAAAAAAATGAATATAAAAAAGAATATAAAGAAAATTTTCAAAAACCAATTGAAAATATTGCTCAACCTAAAGAACATTATAAAGTAAAAAATGATGCTATTTTTGATTCTTTCCATAAGGAGTCTTCAGAAGAAAAAAACATTGTTTCTTATATAGATGAGATAAAAATTTCACTAGAAAATTTACTAGCAACTTTTGATTTTGATATTAAAGTTGTGCAAGTTAGTGTTTGGGATGAAACCTGTGTTTTAATTAAACTTGATGGAGAAGATGCAGCCTTACTTATAGGCAAAGAAGCTCACAGATATAAAGCTTTTTCATATTTACTTTATAATTGGCTTAATGCTAAATATAAAATTCAACCAAGACTAGAAATAGCGCAATTTTTGGAAAACCAAACCCAAGCTATTGATAGTTATTTAAAAATTCTCATAGAAAAAGTAGAGAACACTGGAAGAGTTCAAACAAAACCACTAGATGGAATTTGGCTAAAACTTGCTTTAGAAAAATTAAGAGAACGCTTTCCTGATAAGTATGTAGCTATCAAACAAAATGACGATCAAAGATATATCGTTGTGAATGATTTTTTGAAGAAAAATGAATGAATGACACGATAACTGCTATTGCTACAGCTCACGGAGTGGGCTCTATAAGCATCATTAGAGTAAGTGGAAAAAAAGCTTTAGAACTTGCATTAAAAATTACCCACAAAAAAGAACTCACACCACGCTATGCGCACTTATGCAAACTTTATAAAAACAATAGTGACTTTTTAGACGAGGCCTTAGTAATTTATTTTAAAGCACCCTACTCTTTTACAGGAGAAGATATTGTGGAATTTCAACTTCATGGCGGTTTTTCTTTGAGTGAAATTTTACTCGATGAGCTTGTTTTAGCAGGCGCGCGCCTTGCCAATCCTGGAGAATTTAGCAAAAGAGCTTGCTTAAATGGCAAAATGGATCTTTTAAAAGCTTTAAGCATACAAGATGCTATCATGTCAAAATCAACAAGTGCTGCAAATATCATAGCAAAAAATATTAAAGGTGATTTAAGTAAATTTTTAAACACCATTCGAATAGACCTTGTTCAAACTCTTGCTTTTGTAGAAACTAGCATTGACTATGCAGATGATGATTTACCGCAAGATCTACTTGATCAAATCATTGCTATGTGTGAAAAAAATTCAAAACTTTTAAGCGATATAGTAGATATTTCCTTAAGTAAAAAAGGTCTTATAAATGGCTTTAAAGTTGCTATTATCGGCAAGCCAAATGCCGGAAAAAGTTCATTGTTAAATTCGCTTTTAGCATTTGATAGAGCTATTGTATCTAATATTGCAGGCACCACAAGAGATCGTATCGAGGAAAGTTTAAAAATAGGCTCACATTTAATTAAAATCATCGACACAGCAGGTATAAGAAACGCAGATGATGAGATAGAAAAAATCGGAGTCAACTTAAGTTATGAAAGCATTAAAGAAGCAGATATCATTATAGCTGTTTTTGACGGATCTAAAGAATTTGAAGAAGAAGATGAACGTATTTTACAAGCTTTAAAAGATTGTGATAAAAAAATTATTTATGTTTTAAATAAAAGCGATTTGGCTACCAAATTTAAACATGAAATTGGCACTTCTTGTATACGCATTTGCGCCCAAAAAAACACTCAAGCCATTAAGGAAAGTTTAAATGAATACTTAAATACTTTAGATGGCGATGGAATGCTAATTAGCAATACCTTAATACTCAATGCTTGTAAAAATGCTAGTGAAGCTATTTTGCGTGCAAGAGATTTATTAAAGGAAAGTTCTTTAGAACTTTTTGCTTTTGAATTAAATTTAGCCATAGGAGAAATAGCTCAATTTACCAAAAATTTTGAAAGAGATGAAATTTTAGATGCAATGTTTAGTAATTTTTGTTTAGGAAAATAAAAAGGAGATAATTATGGATAAAGAAGTTATAAAACAACACAAAATTAGCGATGAGGAATATCAAGAAATTTTAAATATACTAGGTAGAGAACCTAATTTATTAGAACTTGGAGTGATTTCTGCAATGTGGAGTGAACATTGCTCATATAAATCAAGTAAAAAATACCTTAATGGCTTTCCAACTAAAGCTCCTTGGGTAATCCAAGGTCCTGGTGAAAATGCTGGAGTAATAGATATAGGCAAAGGAATGGCTGCTGTATTTAAAGTAGAAAGTCATAATCACCCAAGTTTTATAGAGCCATTTGCAGGTGCAGCTACTGGTGTGGGTGGAATTTTACGCGATGTTTTTACCATGGGTGCTAGAGTTGTTGCAGGTATGAATTCTTTAAAATTTGGTAATATCCACGATGAAAAAATAGGCAAACATCAAAAATATTTAGTTAAGGGTGTAGTAAGTGGAATTTCACACTATGGTAATTGTATGGGTGTTCCTACTATAGGTGGAGAATGCGCTTTTGATGAGTGCTTTAATGGAAATATCTTAGTTAATGCTTTTGCACTTGGAACTTGCAAAATCGAAGATATTTTTTATGCAAAGGCTGAAGGTATAGGAAATCCTGTAATTTATGTAGGCTCAAAAACTGGTCGTGATGGACTTGGTGGAGCTGTAATGGCAAGCGATAGTTTTAATGAATCTAGCAAAAGCTTAAGACCAACTGTTCAAATTGGTGATCCATTTGCTGAAAAATTATTAATGGAAGCTTGTTTGGAACTTTTCAAAACTGATTATATAGTTGGAATTCAAGATATGGGTGCAGCAGGACTTACTTCAAGCTCTTTTGAAATGGCAGGACGCAGTGGTAGCGGGATGAAACTTTACCTTGATAAAACTCCTATGAGAGAAGAAGGTATGACTCCTTATGAGTTAATGCTAAGTGAATCTCAAGAAAGAATGCTAATTTGTGCTAAAAAAGGCTATGAAGAAAAAGTTATTGAGATTTTTAATAAGTGGGGGCTTGATGCAGCCATTATAGGCGAAGTTACAGATACTGGCAAAATGGAATTATTTTGGCATGATGAATTAGTTGGTCTAATCCCTATTGAACCACTAAGCGAAAAAGCACCTATACTTGATAGACCTGTGGCTAAGCCAAAATACTTAGATGAAATAAAAAACTATCAATTTAAACTTAGCATTCCCACTCAAGAAGCCTTTGAAAAACTTCTTGCAAATGAAAATATCAGTAATAAAGCTTATATTTATGAGCAGTTTGACTCAAGCGTACAAACTAACACTTTAAAAAGCGATGGGGCTTTAGGTGCAAATAGTATTAGAATTAAAGAAAATAATTGCTTGCTTTCTATGGCCATTGAGTGCAACTCAAGATTAAACTATGTAAATCCAAAAATCGGTGCAGCAGCAGCCGTTGTAAGTGCAGGAAGAAAAATAGCATGCTCGGGAGCTAGACCTTTGGCAATTAGTGATTGTTTAAACTATGGCAACCCACAAAACCCTGAAGTAATGTGGCAATTTGCTCAAGGCTGCGAAGGTATTAAACTAGCTTGTAAAGAACTCAATACCCCTGTGGTAAGCGGAAATGTTTCTTTATATAATGAAACCGATGGAGTAAGTATTTTTCCAAGTCCAACCATAGCTTGCGTTGGTATTCACGAAAAAGCAGAAAATGTTTTAAAATCATACTTTAGTAAAGAAACGCAAGCTATTTATTTAATAGGAAAAAGCAAAGGTAGTTTTGGTGGATCTTTGATTGCTAAAGTACTAGATCAAAAAGTCGCAGGAGAGCTTGAAGATATAGATTTTAAAGCAGAATTAAAACTATGGGATTTCTTACTAAAAGCAAACGAAGCAAAGTTACTTGATTGTGCTAATAGCATAGGCATAGGTGGTCTTGCTATGACTTTAGCCAAAATGAGCGCAAAGGCGAATTTGGGTGTAAATGTAAAAACAAATTTTAAAAACAGAAGTTTTATTTTTGAAGAAAGTCCAACTAGAGTTGTAATTGGTGTTAAAAATGAAGAAAATTTTATTGAATTTGCAAACAAAATGAAAATTAATTTTGCAAAACTTGGAATTTTAAATGAAAAAGATTTCGTTTTAGATGATATTAAGATATCTTTAGTAAAACTACAAAAAAATTATTTTGATAAATTTAAAGAATATTTAGGATAGAAATGCTTTTTGTTTTATTAGTATTAGCAATTCTTGCATTTTATTGGTATTATAAAACTTGGGGTAAAGATGATCTTTTAGGCTCTTTCAAAAAAGGAGCTAAAAGCTTCTCTCAAGGCTTTAAACAAGGCTATCATGAAGAAAGGATTGATGGCTTTAAAAGGAGATTAAACTATTATGTTATAGCGCTTTTAGCAAAAATAGCAAAAAGTGATGGTAGAGTTAGCGAGAATGAAGCAAACATGATCTCACAAATTCTTGATTATAATGCTAAAGATAAAAAAGAAAGAGATTTTTTAAAACAATGTTTTAATGAACATAAAAACACTTTAAATGATACTTTTGATATAGCCAAAGAGTTTATCAAAGAAGTGCCTTTACCACAACAAGAAAGAATTAATATTTTAAATGTCTTAGTAGCAATGGCTTTGATTGATGGAGAACTTAACAATACCAAAAAAGATGTCTTAAGAGCTATCATTAGAGCTTTTGAACTTGATGTAAATATACTTGAAAAACTTTTAAACTCTATGCAAACACAAAATACAGGTATGAATTTACAAAAGGCTTGTGAAATTTTAGGCTTAAATGAAAATGCAAACTTACAAGAGCTTAAAAAACGCTATAGAGAACTTGCCAAAAAATACCACCCTGATATTTTAAACGCAAACAATAGTGATGAAGAAAAAATCAAAGAAGGTGTTAAAAAATTTCAAGAAATTAATGAATCATATGAATTTTTAAAACAATATATAGAAAGGAAAAATTAATGAAAGCACTAATTAGTGTGAGTGATAAAGAAGGTGTTGTAGAATTTGCTAGCGAACTTACTAAATTAGGTTATGAGCTTTTATCCACCGGAGGTACTTATAAGCTTTTAAAAGAAAATAATTTACAAGTACAAGAAGTTAGTGAATTTACTCAAAGCCCTGAAATGTTTGAAGGGCGTGTTAAAACATTGCACCCAAAAATTCATGGTGGAATTTTATACAAAAGAGAAAATGAAGATCATCAAAAACAAGCCAAAGATTACAACATCGAAAGTATAGACTTGCTTTGTGTGAATTTATATCCTTTCAAAAAAACTACAATTTTAACCCAAGATTTTGATGAGATTGTAGAAAATATCGACATTGGTGGTCCTGCTATGATACGCAGTGGTGCAAAAAACTTTAAAAATGTCATTGTCGTTTGTGATATTTTAGACTATGATAAAATCATACAAGCTTTAAAAGATAATACCTTAGATCTTGATTTTAGAAGAGCATTGATGATCAAAGCTTATGAGCATACAGCAAATTATGATGCTTACATAGCAAATTATATGAATGAGCGTTTTAATGGTGGCTTTGGTGCAAGTAAATTTATCGTAGGTCAAAAAGTGTTTGACACAAGATATGGAGAAAACCCTCATCAAAAAGGTGCTTTATATGAATTTGATGACTTTTTCACACACAATTTTACAACCTTAAAAGGTGAAGCAAGTTTTAACAATCTAACCGATATTAACGCGGCTTTAAATTTAGCAAGTGCTTTTGATAAAGCTCCGGCAGTAGCCATAGTCAAACATGCAAATGCTTGCGGATTTGCCATAAAAGAAAACTTACTCCAAAGCTATATCCATGCTCTTAAATGCGATACCTTGAGTGCTTATGGAGGAGTTGTTGCTATCAATGGAACCTTAGACAAAGAATTAGCGCAAAAAATCAATGAAATTTATATAGAAGTAATCATTGCAGCAAATGTAGACGATGATGCTTTGGAAGTTTTTAAAGATAAAAAGCGTATTAAAATCTTTACACAAAAAGCGCCATTTTTAACTAGAGCTTATGATAAATATGATTTTAAACACATAGATGGTGGTTTTGCATATCAAGATAGTGATGAAGTTAAAGAAGATGAATTAAAAAATGCGATTTTAAAAAGCGAAAGAAAAGCTAATGAACAAGAATTAAAAGATCTTGAAATAGCTATGAAAATTGCTGCATTTACTAAATCAAACAATGTAGTTTATGTAAAAAATGGAGCTATGGTAGCCATTGGTATGGGTATGACAAGTCGTATCGATGCAGCTAAAGCAGCTATTAATAAAGCCAAGGAAATGGGGCTTGATCTAAATGGTTGTGTTTTAGCAAGTGAAGCTTTCTTTCCATTTAGAGATAGTATAGATGAAGCTAGCAAAATAGGAGTAAAAGCCATCATTGAGCCAGGTGGAAGCATAAGAGATGAGGATATTATTCAAGCTGCTAATGAGTATGGTATCGCATTATACTTTAGCGGCATAAGACACTTTTTACACTAATAAAAGGAGTTTTAAATGTTTAAAAGCATAGGTGCAAAAATATCTTTAGCAATGATTTCTACATTGCTAATTAGTTTTATTATCATGCAGATTATCTTACAAAAAGATTCTCAACAAACTACAGATAGAATCAGCCGTGCACATTTAGATACTTTAAGCACTTCTGTTTTTCAAACATTAAGAATGGCAATGAATTTAGGCGATCCTGCTATTATAGAACAAGCTATAAAAGATGCTGGTGAAATAGAAGGTATAAAAGATATTAAAATTTATCCTTCAAAAAGCACAGTTGAGCTCTTTGAAATACAACATTTTACAAAAAGTGATGAGAGTATTATCAACGAGCAATTTAACAAGCCAGAAATTAAAGCTGTTGAAATCAATAACGAACAAGGACATTATCTAAGACTTATACGCCCACTTATCGCCAATAAAGGTTGTCTTGCTTGTCATGCTAATGCTAAAGAAGGTGATGTTTTGGGTGTTATGGATATGTACAATGATTTAAAACATGTAGATGATGATTTGGCAAGTTCAGCTAGAACTTATATTATAATCTTTAGCGTTGCTTTGCTTTTTACCGTTTTTGCTGTACTTTATATTTTAAAAATAGTTGTAGGTAATCCTGTTTTAGATCTTTTAAAACACGCTAAAGAACTAGCTAGCGGCGATGGAGATTTACGCGCAAGAATTAATATAAAAAGCACCGATGAAATAGGTAAAGCTTGCACCTACATCAACCAATTTATTGAAAAAATTCAAAATACAGTGGTTTCTACCAATAAAAACTCTCAAATGGTAGATAAACAATCTAAACTTTTAAATGCTAATGCACTTGATCTAGCAAATAGAACTAAAGAAGGTCATACAAAAACTGATGAATCTTATCATTTAAGTGAGCAAATTCATACAGAATTACAAGATCTTGCTGAACTTTCAAATAACGCAAATAAAGCCAATACAAAATCTTTTGAAGTTTTAAACACCATGCTTGACTCATTAAATCAAGTAGTAGGTAAGGTAAAAGTTGTAGCTGAAAATGAAGATATATTATCTCAAAAAGTAGAAGTTATGGAAAAACAAGCAGAAGAGATTAAAAAAGCTTCTGATATGATGGGAGAAATTGCTGATAAAACCAATCTATTATCTTTAAATGCAGGTATTGAAGCTGCGCGTGCTGGAGAATTTGGTCGCGGCTTTTCAGTTATTGCTGAAGATGTAAGAAATCTTGCTCAAAATTCAGAAGAATTTTTAAAAAATATTGCCATCGTAACCAAACAATTGGTAGATAGTATCAATGAAGTTTCTAAAGAGTTAAAACACAATGCTAACGAAATTAACTCTTTAAATCAAGATGCAAAAGAACTTGTAGAAGGAACCAATGAAGTAAAAGTTTGCAATGAAAATGCAAGAGATTTAGCAAATGCTTGCATGCAAAAAATTTCAAGCACACAAGAAACTTTGCAATCTTTGCTTGATAAAATGCAAGAAACGGTAAAATTAAGTGATAAAAATGAAGAAATTTCAAAAATTTTATTAGATGTTGCTCATGAGTTAAATATAGTTTGTCAAAATTTAGAGGATGAATTAAAACATTTTCATGTATAAATCAAAGGAGTATAAAAATGAAAAAAATAATCACATTAAGTATAGCGAGCTTAGCTATTTTTAGTGGGTGTTCTGTGGCAAATTTAAGTGTTGATGATTTACAAAATAAAGAATTTACTATAAGTTCTTATGAAGCTAATGGAAAAAATCATGAACTTCCTCAAAATACTAAAGCAAGCATTAGTTTTGATAATAAAGATAAAAGAGTTTTTGGTGTATCAGGATGTAATAGATTTTTTGGAAACTATAAAGATCAAGGAAGTAGTATCAAAATAGAAGATAATCTTGCTTCGACAAAAATGCTTTGCGATCAAGAATCTATGAAATTTGAAAACGACTTCTTAAGATATTTTAATGGAGAATTTCAAATTATTAGTGATGATGATGGAATTATTTTAGAAAATAAGAAAATGAAAATTTATTTAAAATAAGCCTCTAGGCTTATTTTAAATGCTCTAATATATTCTCACAAACCATTCTAGGTTCTTTTGCCTTATAAATAGGTCTTCCAACCACGATAAAATCTGACAGATTATCCTTAGCACACTGTATATCAGCTACTCTTTTTTGATCATCTAAATTTTCTTTAAAAGGACGAATTCCAGGAGTTAGTGTAATAAAATTTGTATTTGTATTTTCTTTAATCAATAAGCTCTCATATACCGAACAAACCATACCATCAAGACCGCTTTCATAGCTAATTTTAGAAAATTCCTTAACGGCTTGTTTGATATTTTGTCTATATATACTAAAAAATTCTTGCTCATCAAAACTAGTTAAAGCAGATACAGCAAGCACCAAAGGTCTTTTGCTTAAAGCACTTAAACGCTCCATAATCATACACATAGCACTTTTACCTGCACTTGCGTGGATATTAAACATATCCACATCAAGTTTAGCAAGCTCTTCGCAAGCATCTGCCATGGTATTTGGTATATCATAAAGCTTTAAATCTAAAAAGATTTTAAAATCATCCACTTTTTTAATCGCCTCTAAAAGCTTTGCTCCATCTCTTAAATATGATCTAAGCCCTATTTTAACCCAAAGATCTAAACCTTTTAATTCTTTAGCCAAACTAATACACTCATCATAACTTGACACATCAAAAGCCACACAAAGTTTCATTGCTTTTCCTTGTTGATTTTATCCAACACCCCGTTGATAAATTTAGGAGCATTATCTCCTGCCATTTCTTTTGCAAGCTCTATAGCCTCATTAATGATAATCGCTTTTTGTGTAGAAGTAAATAAAATCTCATAAGTACCCAAACGCAAAATGGCCTTTTCTATACTAGCTACTCCATCTAATTTGTGCTCTTTTAAACACTCATTGATTTTCTCATCAAGCAAAGTAAGTTGCTCATTAATACCATTATATAAATCTAGAGTGAATTTTCTTTGGTCATTGCGAATTTTTTTCTCATCCAAAAATTCATTGATAAAATCTTTATTTTCTTGATTTAACTGTGCTGCATAAAGCAAAGAAACTATACTTTGTCTTACTTGGTGTCTAGTAGCCATTTTAAGCCTTAATTTTTTGGATTAAATTAAGCATTTCAACCACAGTAAGCATAGCTTCAAAACCCTTATTACCTGCTTTACTACCTGCTCTTTCTATGGCTTGCTCTAAGGTATCAGTTGTTAAAACTCCAAAACTCACAGGCACATTAGCTCCAAGCCCTACACTTGCTATACCTTTGGTAGTTTCAGCTGCTACATAATCAAAATGTGGTGTACTTCCACGAATTACTGCTCCAACACAACAAATTCCATCAAATTTTTTACTCTCACAAGCTTGTTTTAATGCAAAAGGAATTTCAAAAGCACCTGGCACTAAGATAAGACTTAAGTTTTCTTCCTTGCCCCCATGTCTTAAAAAAGCATCTTTAGCACCTTCAACTAAACGATCTGTGATGATATGATTAAATCTTGCATTGATAATCGCAATTTTCTCATCACCTTTTAAACTTAAATTTCCCTCTATTATCTTCATAATTTTCCTTTTTTAAATGATTTCTTGAATTTTTAAAAGCGTATTTACGCAGTTTTTAAGTCTTGAAAGATCAAGCATATTTGGTCCATCGCATAAAGCTTTGCAAGGATCAATGTGCGTTTCAAAGAAAAATCCATCTACGCCTACACTAGCAGCAGCTCTTGCTAATGGCTCTACAAATTCACTTTTGCCTCCACTACTGCCACCATTTGCTCCTGGCATTTGCACACTATGAGTAGCATCAAAAATAACCGGAGCATATTTTCTCATGATAACCAAACTTCTCATATCTACAACCAAATTTCCATAGCCAAAACTCGAACCCCTCTCAGCTACAAAAACTCCATTTTCTTTGGCTATTTCAAAACCTTCTTCATTAATGCCTCTAGTTTGTAAAATTTTAGCTACACTGTATTTAATATCTTCAGGGTTTAAAAATTGCCCTTTTTTTACATTTACTTTGGCTTTTGTTTTAGCAGCAGCTACTAATAAATCAGTTTGCCTGCATAAAAAGGCAGGAATTTGTAAAACATCTACAACCTCAGCCGCAACACTCGCTTGAGAACTCTCATGAATATCAGTAAGAATTTGCATGCCAAATTTATCTTTCACTTTTTGCAAAATTTCCAAGCCTTTTTCAAGACCTGGTCCTCTAAAACTATTAATACTAGTTCTATTTGCTTTATCAAAACTTGATTTAAAATAAAAATCAATTCTATCATCTTTTAAAAAGCATTCAAGCTCTTGTGCAACTTTAAAAACAAGTTCTTCATTTTCTATTACACAAGGACCTGCTATTAGTATCATTTTTTTCATTATTTTTCCTTATTTTTATTATTTTACTTTATTTTTTTCATTTTCTTCAAGCGGAAAAACGCAATTTAAAATAATAGCCGTAATCCCACCTGCTGCAATCCCTGAAGAAAATAAAGTTTTAAACCACATTGGCATAAATTCTAAAATATCAGGATTATTAGAAACTCCAAGCCCTATACCCAAACTCATAGCTATGATGATAATAGAACGACGATTTAGATTTTCCTTAGAAATAATCCTAACTCCCGTTGCAGCTATAGTACCAAACATTACTAAAGTTGCTCCACCTAAAATAGGCTCTGGAATTTGTAAAGTAATATCAGCCACAATAGGAAATAAACCCAAAATCATCAACATAAAAGCTACAATAAATCCAACATATCGACTTGCAACACCTGTTAAAGCTATAACGCCATTATTTTGCCCAAAACATGAATTTGGAAAAGTATTAAAAAAGGCTGAAACAAAGGAATTAAAACCATTAGCCAAAACCCCGCCTTTTAATCTTTTTGCATAAAGTTCGCCTTTAACTGGCTGATTTGAAACTTCACTAGTAGCACTAATATCGCCGATAGTTTCTAAAGAAGTTACCATAAAAACTAAAATCAAAGGTAAAATAAGATTATAATCAATACTCAAACCATAATGTAAAGGATCGGGTAAAAACACTAAAGGTAAATTTTCATTAAAATTAAAACTAAAATTTTCAAAAGTCATAGCTACTAAAAGCCCTATTATCATAGCTATAAATAAAGAAGAAATTCTTATATAAGCATTATTAAAACGATTTAAAACAATAATACTTAAAATCACAACTCCAGCTAATAATAAATTTTGCAAAGAACCAAATTCACCACTTACCTTAGCCGCAAATCCACCTCCTGCACTCACAAGGCCAACATTAATCAAACTAAGACCTATAATCATCACAACTATACCTGAAACCAAAGGCGAAATCACTCTTCTAATAAAAGGTAAAATTTGTGAAATAATCATTTCAGTAGTAGAACAAAGCATTAAAGTGCCAAAAATGGCTCCAAGCATTGCTTCTTGCGATAAACCATTATTTTTTAAAACAAGCCCACCTAAAATAATAGGTGCAACAAAGTTAAAACTAGTCCCCTGAATAGATAAAAGTCCACTCCCTATAGGACCCCAAGTTTTAATCTGCAAAAGCGAAGCAACACCTGAAGCAAAAAGCGACATACAAATAATTCTAGCCGTATTAGTATCATCTATCCCAAGACCTTTGCAAATTAACAAAGCAGGTGTAATCACAGCAACAAACATAGCCATTAAATGCACTAATGCAGCAAAAAATGCCTTAGCAAAAGGTGGTCTATCTTCTAAACCATAAATTAAATCTGTTTTATTTTCCATTTTTCTTTCCTTTTGTTTGCTTACTAACCAAAATAATTCCTCCTAAAATAATGCTAAAAATTCCTATAAAAACCATTAAGCTAGGAAATTTATCTCCTAATAATATGCCCAAAAATAAAGTAAAAACTACATCTATATAGCTAACTCCCGCAACAACTCCTGCCTTTTTTGCTACCCCATAAGCTTTAGTAACATGAATTTGATACATTGCTCCAAAAATTCCCATCAAAACAATAAAAATCCAAGCTTTAAGACTAGGCATAACAAAAGGAGCAATTAAAAAATCAAGCTCTTTTATTTCATAAAAAGAACCTACAATCATAGACATTAAAGGCATCAAAGTACCAATTAAAACAAAAGATAAAGCTATAAATGGCGCTGGGTATGATTTTCTAAGCTCTCTTACGCTAGTTAGCGCCAAGGCTGCACAAAAACCGCTTAAAATTCCTAAAATACTATTTTTTAAATCAAAACCTGAATGCGTAGTGCTATCTGCAAAAGGCTGACAGATTAATAATACTCCTATAAAAGCAATCAAAATCCCAAAACAAGCTTTTAATCCTAAACTTTCTTTAAAAAATAAAAAAGCAATCAAAGCTATAAAAATAGGTGCTGTTTTTTGAAAAGCAAAAGCCCCACCTAATGAAATATTAGAAACATTATAAAAGAAAAGATATAAAGCAATCGTTCCTATAATACCTCTAAAAATAAGCAGTCCAAGATGTCCGCCACTTTTATGAAAATTTAATTTTGAAAGCGCATAAAGCATAAAAGCTGTGCCTATAATATTTCTAAAAAACATAATTTCAATCGATGATAATTCTTCACTAAGAATTTTTGCACAAGCACCTACAAATGCAAATTCTATAGAAGCAATAATCATAAAATATATACCTAAATTCTTTTTAACTATTCTTAACATATAAATTCCATATAAAATTCCTGTTATTTTAGTCTTTTTTGCTTAATTTTAAGGCAATTTTTATATAATCACAAATAAAAATTTAAAAAATGAGTATTAATGCAAAGTATTATTTTAATAGGAAAACCAAATGTTGGCAAATCAAGTCTTTTTAATAGACTTGCAAGAAAGCACATTGCAATAACTAGTGACATAAGTGGAACTACAAGAGATATTAATAAAATAGAAGTAGAAATTGATGGCAAAAAAGCTTTATTGATAGATAGCGGCGGGCTTGATGAGAGTAATGAGCTTTTTAAAAATGTCAAAGCAAATTCGCTTAAAGCTGCTAAAAATAGTGATATTATCTTTTATATGGTGGATGGAAAATTTTTACCTGATGATGAAGATAAAGCTTTTTTTTATGAAATGAAAAAACTCAACAAACCCATAGCTTTAGTAATCAATAAAGTCGATAACAAAAAAGACGAGGAAAGATCTTGGGAATTTTCTAATTTTGGAGTAAAAGAAGTTTTTAATATCTCTGTAACACATAATATAGGCATTGATGAGCTTTGTATGTGGGCTAGTAAGTTTTTAGATGAAAGTTATTTAAATGCAGATGAAGAAGAAGACTTTGAAAGTTATTTAGAAAATTTTGATGAAAATAGCGGAGATTTTAAGCTAAAAACTATTAATGAAAATCATATTAAAGTGGGAATTATCGGCAGGGTTAATGTAGGAAAATCAAGTCTTTTAAATGCTTTAGTAAAAGAAGAACGTAGCGTGGTAAGCGATATAGCAGGCACTACAATTGATCCTGTTAATGAAAGCATTATGCATAAAGATAAAATCATCGAATTTGTAGATACTGCGGGTATTAGAAAACGCGGGAAAATACAGGGTTTAGAGCGTTATGCACTTAATAGAACTGAATATGCCCTAGCCAATGCTCAAATTGCACTTTTAGTACTTGACGCAGCTGAAGGTTTTAACGAACTTGATGAGCGTATCGCAGGGCTTGCTGCTAAACATTGCTTAGGTGTGATTATCGTACTTAATAAATGGGATAAAAGCGAACTTGATTTTGATAAAACTTTAAAAGAATTAAAACTAGATCGTTTTAAATTCCTAGCTTATGCACCTGTTGTAAGCGTATCAGCTTTAAGTGGAAAAAGAATACATGTGCTTTTGGATAAAATTTTAGAAGTTTTTGCAAATTTCACCCAAAAAATTCCAACAGCAAAATTAAATGCTTTGGTAGAAGAAGCCACAAGAGCCCACCCACTACCACATGATTATGGCAAATTAGTGAAAATTTATTATGCAGTTCAATACGACTTAGCACCTCCAAAAATAGCTCTAATTATGAATAGACCAAAAGCTTTACATTTTAGTTATAAACGATATTTACAAAATCAAATTAGAAAACAATTTAACTTTGAAGGTGTACCTTTAATTTTAGCTTCAAGAAAAAAAGGTAGCAAAGATGAGCAAGAAAACTAACCTCCTTTTTGTAGGATTTATGGGCTGTGGTAAAACAACTATAGCAAGGGCTTATGCAAAAAAATATGATAAATTCTTTTTAGATACAGATGTTTTAATCAAAGAAAAATTTAATCTTGAAATTAGTGAATTTTTTAAAACATATGGAGAAAAAAAATTTCGCAAAGAAGAAAAAAAACTTGTTTCGTTTTTAACTTATGTGCAAAATTGTTCTATTGCAAGCGGTGGTGGCTTCATAGAACAAAAAAAAATAAAAAATATTGGTACTATCGTTTACTTAAAAGCAAGTTTTGATTATCTCTTGAAAAGACTAAATAAAGAAGAATTGGCCACAAGACCCTTATTTTCAAACACAAACAATGCTAAAATACTATTTGATCAAAGAATTAAAAAATATGAAAAAAAAGCAAATATCATTATAAACATTGAAAACAAAAATATCCAAGAAATAATTAAAGAAATCAAAAAAGAGGTAAAATGAGAATTATTACAGGATTACAGCCAAGTGGGGATTTACATATAGGAAATTATTTTGGCTCTATAAAACAAATGCTAAATATGCAAGAAGAAAATCAAATGTATATGTTTATAGCAAACTATCATGCTATGACTTCAAATTTTAATGGAGAAAAACTTAAACAAAATTCACTCAAAGCTGCGGCAGCTTTTTTAAGTTTAGGAATTGATCCACAAAAAAGCGTATTTTGGTTACAAAGTGATGTAAAAGAAGTGATGGAGCTTTATTGGATTCTTTCTCAATTTACCCCAATGGGACTTTTAGAAAGAGCACATAGCTATAAAGATAAAATTGCCAAAGGTTTAAATGCCAACCATGGGCTTTTTTCTTACCCTGTTTTAATGGCTGCAGATATTTTACTTTTTAATGCTCAAATAGTTCCTGTAGGTAAAGATCAAATTCAGCATGTTGAAATAGCAAGAGATATAGCCTTAAAAGTAAATAATGAATGGGGTGAAATTTTTACCCTACCTCAAGCTAAAGTTAATGATGAAGTTGCAGTAGTACCTGGTACTGATGGAGCTAAAATGAGCAAGTCTTATCAAAACACAATCGATATTTTTAATACACCAAAAGCTATTAAAAAACAAATTTCTTCCATTATCACAGATAGTACAGCTTTAGAAGATCCAAAAGATTGGCAAAATTGTAATGTATTTAAAATCGCAAAATTGTTTTTAGACAAAACAAAACAAGAAACTTTAAAAAGTCGTTATGAAAAAGGTGGCGAAGGTTATGGGCATTTTAAAATGTATTTAAATGAAATCATTAGTGAGTATTTTGCCTCGGCTAAGGAAGAATATGAAAAATTACTAGCTAATCCTTCTAAAATCGATGAGATTTTAGAATTTGGAGCAAGCAAAGCAAAAAAACAAGCCCGAGAAACAATGGAAAAAATTTATGCTAAAATAGGACTATAAAAGGAGTTAGAATGTTAGATTTAAAACTTTTGCAAAATAATTTTGATGAAATTGCGCAAAAACTAAAAGCTAAAAAAGTAGATGAAAATTTACTCAAAGAACTTAGCGACTTATTTATAAATTTAAAAAAAGAAAAAGCACTTTTAGAAGAATTTCAAGCTTTTCAAAATAAATTTAGTAAAGAGCTTGCAACAGCACAAGATAAAGAAAGCTTAAAAGCACAACTAAGCCAAAATAAAGAAAAAATCAATACTCAGTCAAAAATCGTTAGCACGCTAGAAGAAAAACTAGAACAAATTGCCCTAGCAATACCAAATACCCCTGATGATTGCGTGCCTTTTGGAGAAGATGAAGATGAAAATGTAGAATTAAAAAAAGTTCTAACACCTCCTAGTTTTGATTTTGAAATCAAAGAACATCATGATTTAGGAGAAAAATTAAACTGGCTTGATTTTACAAGAGGGGTTAAAATCTCACAAAGTCGTTTCTGTGTACTTAAAAATGAAGGAGCTTTACTAAGTAGAGCCTTGGTAAATTATATGATTGATTTTAATAGAAGTAGAGGTTTTGAGCTAGTCAATGTACCATTTTTAGTAAATAGCGCGACCATGTATGGCACAGGACAGCTTCCTAAATTTAAAGATGATATGTATAAGGTAGAAAATGATGATTTATATCTCATCTCAACTTCTGAAATTCCTGTAACTAATCTTTATTCTAATGAAATTTTAACTCAAGAAGAACTACCCTTAAAAATGACCTGCTATAGTGCTTGTTTTAGACAAGAAGCAGGGAGCGCGGGTAGAGATACAAGAGGTATTATAAGGCAACATCAATTTGAAAAAGTAGAGCTTGTTAGTATATGTAAGCCTGATCAAAGTGAATTGATGTTTGAAGAAATGTTAAATTGCGCCAGTGATTTACTAAGCTCTTTGGGTCTAGCACATAGGCATTTAATGCTTTGCACGGGAGATTTGGGCTTTTCTGCTGCGAAAACAGTAGACTTAGAAGTATGGCTTCCATCGCAAAACAAATACCGTGAAATTAGCTCTGTGTCAAATTGTAAAGATTTTCAAGCAAGACGTGCAAAGATCCGTTTTAAAAACGATAAGGGCAAAAATGAATTAGTTCACACACTTAATGGTTCTTCGCTAGCTGTTGGTAGAACCTTAGTAGCTATTATGGAAAATTATCAAGAAAAAGATGGAAATATAAGAATTCCTGATGTATTAAGAAAATACTTTTAAGAGAAAACATGGCCGAAGAAGTAACACCTAAAGAACAAGATAATCAAGAAAAAGCTTTTTCAGAGATTGATGAAAATCCAGGAGTGGAAGAACAAACTATCCCTCCTGGCACAATACCTCCTGAATTAGAGGAAGAAGAAAGTACTTTTCAAAGAGTAGAGGAAGAACCTCAAGCATCACAACCTGAAGAAAAGAAAAAGCTTTTTGATAAAAAATTTCTTATTTTGATTTCAACACTTGGTGCTCTTGCTCTAATTTTATTTATTATTTTAGTTTTACTTCTTGTTTTTAAAGAAGATAAAAAAGTAATCACAAATAATCCAATTTTAGAAGATAATGTTAGTACAAGTATCACAAAGGTGAAACAATCTGCTTTAGATCTTGTAGTGCAAAAGGCAAATTTATTATATGAAAAAGGTGATATAGAAAGTGCTTTAGAGCTTTATAATAATATTAATATTTTCAATCAATCTTTATCTAGTTATAATCTTGGTGTAGCTCAAATGAAACAAAAAGATTATATTAGTGCTGTTGAGAATTTCAAACAATCTTTAGAATTAGAAGAACACAAAGTTGCAGCAGCTATTAATATAGCTGTGTGTTATTTTAATCTAGGCGATAAAGAGAAATTTAAATATTATCTTGATTTAGCAAGAGTACATTTACCACAAGATTCTAAATCTTCTTTGTATGATTATTATCTAGGATTAATTAATTACTATCAAGGATTTTATCCAGAGGCTTTACAAATGTTCATGCGTTCAAGTAATATCAACAGCTATCAAGGGGAGTCTTATTACCTTGGGGCAAAAATTTACGCATTATTAAAATCTGACCAAAACGCCATTAATCTTTTGCAAAAGCAACAAGATTATGAAGCAAGCTTACCCTTAGGTTTATTATATGCAAAACTAGGAGAGTATAAAAAAGCTAAAGAATATCTTGAAAAAGCATCAAAAATAGAAAATCAAGCCATAAGAAGCAAAATGGCTCTAGCTTTAGTAGAATTAAAAACAGGTCAATTTGACAATGGTGCACAAATTTTAAAAACTTTATATGTAAAAGATAGAGCTATTGGCTCAAAATACTATAACATAAAAACAAGACTAAAAAGAAATTTTTCAAATATTGATATAGCGCAGCAACATTTTGCCAAAAGTTTAATCACAGGAAAACAACAAATTTATGATTTACTTTTTTATTTTTCACCTTATCGCGTTTTTGATATAAAACAAAGCATGGAGCTCATCACAAAAGCTGATTTGGGAAATTTCATACAAGGGTATGAGTATGAAAATGAATTGCTTGTTAAAAGCAAAGCTTTATCAGGCGTTAATGTGGAATTATCTCATGCTATCAATCTAGCTTTTAATTTTCATCTAAGAGAAGCAAATCAAGAATTTAAAAATTTAAGTGAAATTTATCATGCTCACGATGTAATTCATTATAATCTTGCTTTAACTTATGCACAACTGCAAGATTATAATAATGCATATAAACATTTTTCAACTGCTTATCATTTAAATCCAAAAAATTATATTGCAGGTATTTTTGCCATATATTGCATGGATTTAGTAAAAAAAGATTATACCAAACTTGCTAATGAACTTTTGGAAAATTTACAAGCAGATAATAATATCGATCAAAATCATAATATCTATAAATATTTACTACATCTAGTTAAAAGTGACTTTACTGCTATGATTCCTTATTTAGATAACCTTTCAAATAGCAAAAATACTCCTTTAGAATTAATGTTTGCTATAGTAGCTGCTAATGGCAATAATCTTGAGATTTTAAGAAATCAAAAAATAAAAGAATTAAAAGATTTGCTCGGTGAGGATATTATTAGCAATATTTTATATTTTAATTCTAAAAACACAAATCTTGATATTAAAGAGTATGCCAAACAAGCACAAATGTATTTTTTAACAACCAAGCTTGATTATAATTCTTTATTTGGTGGAGCTGGTATAGTTAAAGACAGCTATGTGACACTTATGCAAATTACCGGCTTGTTAAATCATGTTAGAAATGACATAAAAAAAAGACTTGCTATGAGTAATAAAAATTCCATCGGACTGATTTTTGCTCTAGCTTATGTTGATATTTTTGCTAAAGAATACCAAGAAGCATATACACTTTACAATATCTTAATAGATGATTATAAAATCAAAGATGCACAAACTTTATTTTTAGCCGCAGTAGCAGCGATAGGTTCTAATAATCCAAATTCAGCCATAGCTTTACTAGAGCTTGCAAAATTAGAAAATGAAGAAACCTTAGAAGCAAGACTTGCACTAGGACTATTATATCATGAAGTCCAAAATTTAGAACCTGCTATGTTTCAATATGAAAAAGTAGGAAATAATTTTGAAAGTAAATTTTTTACTTTTGATATTAAAAATTAGTATTTTCATAAAATAAGAAAATACTAATTAACTATCAAAAAATATAATTATAAATTATAAATTAGATTATTATAAAATATACATGATGTTAACTTTATGAAGTGGCTCCGGATGTAGGATTCGAACCTACGACCAATCGGTTAACAGCCGACTACTCTACCGCTGAGCTAATCCGGAACATCAATAAATAAGAAATGATATTATATAAGAAAAAAACTTTTTTGTCAAGATTTTTTATAAAAAATTACGCTTTTTTGTAAAATTTTACTCCTGCTAAATTTTCTACAACAATTTTTCGTTCTTTAATTAATTTTTCTAATATATCTTTACTATGCTGACTAAATTTGTTTTCTATGTCAAATTCACTTTGTGCTCTAAGCTGCAGCATCTTCAAGAGCTCTTGGATATTAAAATCAATTTTTTCACCTTTGTAATAATGTTTAGCAAGCACAACAGGCACACTAGTAATATACATACTTAATTCTTCCAACTTTTCCAAAGATATACCTTTAACAGGATACGCAGGCGGTCTATCTATAGTGCTAAAATCCACTCTTGATGGTCTTATCTTGTCAAATGCTTCGTTTAAAGCCAACATCTCATCTTTGTTATCATTCAATCCCTTGACAATTAAAACTTCCATAACAAGCTCACCCAAAAATTTCTCTCTAAAGGCGATCATTTGTTCTATCATTGTTTCAAGTTTTATTTGCTTTAAAGCCCTATCAACTCTATAAAAAGTTTTTTCCATTGCACTATCAAGACTAAATTTAACCACATCAATATACATTAAAGCATCAAAAATATCCGAATTTAAAACTCCACTACCATTGCTTAGGATTAAGAGTTTTTTATCTTGTTTTATTTTATTTAACTCATAAACTAATTCTTTTAAATGAGGATATAAAGTAGGCTCACCATTTGCAGTTAATGTTAAAAAGTCAAATTGCACATTACTTTTAAATACACTTTGTACTTCATCGATAATATTTTTTATTTTAGGATAAATTAAAGATTTTTCCAAAGGTTTTGCAGCTTGTAATTCACAATAAACGCAGTCAAAATTACATTGTTTTTGATTTGGACTTAAATCAATTCCCAATGAAAGTCCAAATCTTCTTGAACTTATAGGCCCAAAAGTTATTTTACTCACTTTTTAGATTTCTCTTGAACTAGCTTGATAAAATATTTAGCATTATCAACAGGAATATCAGGTAAAATTCCATGTCCGAGATTAAAAATATGTGCACTATCTTGCATAATATTTAAAATTTTATCCACACCTTGTTCAATAGCTTTTTTATCATAGAGTCTACAAGGCTCCATATTACCCTGCAAAGTATATTTAGCGCCTAGTTTTTCCTTAGCCAGCTCTAAAGGGGTACTCCAATCTACTCCAAAGACATCAAAATTTCCATTTATATCATCTAAGAACCCACTTACCCCTTTAGGAAATAAAATCACAGGAATATGCGGATATTTTTCCTTTATAAAATCAGCAATTTCAAGCATATATTTAAAAGAAAACTCAAAAAACATTTCTTTTTCTAAAGCACTTGCCCAACTATCAAATATCTGTATAGCATTAGCACCTGCTCTAATTTGCTCTTGAATATAATACTTTAAAACAAAAGTAAGTTTAGATAAAATTTGATGTAAAAATTCAGGATTTTGATAGACTAATTTTTTACACTTTGCATAATTTTTACTACTACCACCCTCTATCATATAAGTAGCAATAGTCCAAGGACTTCCACAAAAACCAATCAAAGCTTTATCTTGTGTAAGTTTTTCTCTAGTAAATGCTAGTGCATCATAAACGTAAGAAAGATTTTTAATGCTTTTTTCAACATCTAATCTTTCCAATTCTTCTTTTGTTTTAATAGGATTTGAAAATATAGGGCCCTCGCCTTTTTCAAATTTTAAATCCATACCCATTTCTAAAGGTACTACCAAAATATCTGAAAAAATAATAGCTGCATCAACACCCAAAATATCTACTGGTTGTAAGGTAACTTCACTCGCTTTTTTATAATCTTTACAAAGTGATAAAAAATCTCCAGCACTTGCTCTAACCTGCATATATTCAGGTAAATATCTTCCTGCTTGGCGCATCATCCAAACTGGAGTATAAGGGGTTGACTTTTTAAAACATGCATCAATAAAAATCATTTTTATTCCTTATTTTAATGATCACTTTTGTGTAAAAAATAAAGTCCTATACAAAGAGCTAAAATAGAACCTGCAAGATAAGTCATATCCAAAACCGTATTTAGTTGCATTTGCAAAATTCTTTGGAAAAAATTTACGACTAAAACCATAATAATAACTTTTGCAAGCTTATCTTTTAGTTGATCTAAACTGTGCACTTCTAAAACTTTTGACTGTTTAGTTTGTTTAAATTCTTCTATTTCACTAATAAAAAGTTCATAAATTCCAAAAGAAAATATAAATAAAACTAAAGCCATTAAATATAAATCTACAGCCCCTATAATCAAACCAACAATATCCTCATGCAAATCTACCGTAGAATTAGGCAACATAAAATACTCAAATACATATTTTAAAACTTTAATCACATCATAACTTGCAATAAAAAATAAAACAAAAGCTCCTATAAGGCCAAAAATTACAGGCAAAATAGTGACTAAACGACTTTTAACTAATAAATTTTCAAAAAATCTTTCTAACATTTTTCTCCTTTTTAAACCAATTCTAACCATTTTTGCGCAATACGCACTGCATTTGTAGCAGCTCCTACACGAATTTGATCAGCCACGCACCATAAGTGTAAAATATTTTTATAATTAATATCACGTCTAATTCTTCCTACATAAGTTTCATTAGTATCGCTTGTAAAAAGTGGCATAGGATATTTTTTATTTTCTATATCATCAATCACAACAACACTTGGTGCTTTAGAAAGTATCTCTCTAACCTTAACAACATCAACATCTTTTTCAAAATGCATAGTAATAGCTTCACTATGACTTCTAAGCACAGGAACTCTTACGCAAGTTGCTGAAATTTCAAGTTTTTTATGCAATATTTTTTGCGTTTCATTTACCATTTTTAATTCTTCTTTAGTGTAGCCATTTTCACTAAAAACATCAATTTGAGGAATTAAATTTAAAGCTAAGGTATATGGAAAAGTTTTTGCCTCAAATTCATCTAATTTAAAAGCAAAAAAACTTTGCATTCCTTGAACTAATTCTTCCATACCTTCTTTACCTGCACCACTTGCTGCTTGATAAGTACTTACATCTACCCTTTTTAGATTAAATACATCATCAAGTGGTTTTAAAACATGTACCATTTGTATAGTAGAGCAATTTGGATTAGCAATAATTCCTGTTTTTTCCCAATCTTTAATATCTTCGCTATTGCATTCAGGAACTACCAAAGGAACATTTTCATCCATTCTAAAATGACTAGTATTATCAATCACTACAGCACCACACTCTACTGCGTATTTTGCATACTCAGCACTTATGTTTCCTCCGGCACTAAAAAAAGCAATATCTACAGGATTTTCTTTAAAAACATTTGGAGTTAATTCTTTTACTTTATAACTTTTTCCTCTAAATTCTACTTCACTACCTGCACTTTTTGCGCTTGCTAATGGTAAAATACTTTCAACCGGGAAATCAAGCTCATCTAAAACATTTAAAAGTTCTTCGCCAACCGCTCCTGTTGCACCTACAATGGCTATTTTTTTCATCATCCATCCTTTTTAAGTAATATTGTATTTTTTCATTTTTTCACTAAAAATTTTTTCACTCATCCCTATAAGCTTAGCTGCTTCTGCAATATCTTGCGAATTTTTTAAAGCTTCTAAAATCAATTCTTTTTCAAGATTTTTAATATCTTTACTTTTTCTACTTTCTAAAAATAAATCTTGAGCGCTAATCTCATCATTTTCACTTAAAATACAAGCTCTTTGTATAATAGAAATCAATTCTCTAATATTACCTGGAAAATCATAAGCTAGCAAAGCACCTTGTGCTTCTTGACTTAAAGTTTTTTCATTAAAATCGTATTCTTTACATGTATCAAGTAATACCTTTTGTGCAATTTGCAAAATTTCTTCTTGACGCTCTCTTAGTGGTGGTATATTAATAGGAATAGTATTAAGCCTATAATATAAATCTTGTCTGAATTCATTATCTGTAATCTTTTTTTCTATATGAGCATTAGTTGCACTAATAATTCTTACATCAATCTTTATACTTTTAGTACTTCCTAATCTTGTAATTTCTTTTTCTTGCAAGGCTCTTAATAATTTTGCTTGAATTTCATAAGGCATTTCACCTATTTCATCTAAAAACAAAGTGCCTTCATTAGCAAGCTCAAACAACCCTATTTTAGTAGTATTAGCATCGGTAAATGCACCTTTTTCAAAACCAAAAAGCTCACTTTCTATCAAATTTGATGGAATTGCTGCCATATTAATAGCCACAAAAGGTTTTTGTGCTCTTTTTGAATTTTTATGCACAAAATTTGCAAAAACTTCTTTACCTACCCCACTTTCTCCAAAAAAAAGCACACTTGCATCTGTCTTAGCAGCCTTAGTAGCCAATTTTAAACAATCTTCCAAAGCTTTAGAAGTGCCATAAAAATCTTGATTTTCTTCTTTTTTGATAATCTTTTTGTTTGTTTTTTTAGAAGTCTTTTCTTGAATTATTTTTGCGCGTTTTATCGCAGTTACTAAAGTATTAATATCAAATGGTTTTACTAGAAAATCTTTTACTCCAAGTCTTACTGCTTCTATGGCACGATTTAGCGTTGCATTACCTGTAATAATAATAAAATCATATTTATTCTCACAAGCTTGCACAAATTCAATACCATCCATACCCGGCATATTAATATCTGTAATAATCAAATCAACATCATCATTTAGTTTTTTTAAAGCTTCAGTTGCTGATTTATAAGATTTTATAGCAAATTCTTCATACTCACTCAAAGCAATTTCGAGTGATTTTCTCATATTTATATCATCTTCAACTATAACTAAATTCATTTCAAACCTTAAGCTAAAATACCCTTTTTAGGACCACTTTTACCATGACATTCTTTATATTTTTTACCACTACCGCAAGGACAAGGTGAATTTCTAGGTACTTTAGTAATTTGTGCTTCACCATTTTCATCAACACCACTTTCTGTGGTATTAGCTAAAAACTGCTCGTTTTGTTCGTGGCTTTTTTCTTCAAAATTTTGTGCTTCTTTTTGAGTGAAAACTACATTAAATAGTAATTTCAAACTATCAAATTTAACACGCTCAACAAGCTCCATGAAAAGATTATAACTTTCTTTTTTATATTCTACTAAAGGATCTTTTTGATTATAACTTCTTAAACCTATACCAGTTTTCAAAATATCCATTTGATATAAATGCTCTCTCCATAGATTATCCAAAATTTGAAGATATAGAATTCTTTCAATTCTTCTAGCTTCCTTATCTTCAATAATATTCATTTTATCTTTGTAAGCTTTTTCTAAAATTTCACTTAATTTATTTTCTGCTTCAATTACACCTAAATCTTTAAAATCAGCTTCGCTAAGCTCAAGATTACACTCATAATTTACTTTTTGCTTTAAGCTTTCAAAATGCTTAATATCATCTTCAAGTTCTGCATTTAGATAAATTTGGCTTACTAAGTGATTACTATACTCGGCAATATTTTTTAAAATTTTATCTTGCAAGTCAAATTCTTCATCTAACAATTCATTTCTATAATTATAAATAGTCTTTCTTTGTTCATTTGCCACATCATCATATTCAAGCAAATGTTTTCTGCTCTCAAAATGCAAGCTTTCAACTTTTTTTTGCGCATTCTCAACAGCTCTTGTAACAATACGACTTTCTATATGCTCGCCCTCTTCTATACCCAATCTTTCCATGATATTTTTTATGCGATCACCACCAAAAATTCTCAAAAGATTATCCTCTAAACTTAAGTAAAATCTACTTACACCAGGATCACCTTGACGCCCTGCACGACCACGAAGTTGATTATCTATTCTTCTGCTTTCATGACGCTCAGTTCCTATAATATAAAGCCCGCCTAAAGCTCTTATTTCATCATCTATTTTTATATCAACCCCACGACCTGCCATATTAGTAGCTATAGTCACTGCACCTTTTTTACCTGCATCTTGGATAATCAAAGCTTCTTGCTCGTGATTTTTAGCATTAAGCACATGATGAGGAATGCGTTCTTTTACAAGCATATTATGAAATACTTCACTTCTTTCAATACTTGCAGTTCCCACTAAAACTGGCTGACCCTTTGCATTTGCTTTTTTTATCTCTTCAATAACTGCTTTAAATTTTTCTTCTTGAGTTTTATAAATCAAATCATCTTTATCTATTCTTACAATTGGTATATTTGTAGGTATAGAAACTACATCTAAATTATAAATTTGAGAAAATTCCGTTGCCTCAGTTTGTGCAGTACCTGTCATGCCTGCTAACTTTTTATACATTCTAAAATAATTTTGGAAAGTAATATCTGCTAAAGTTTGACTTTCTTCCTGAATTTTTACCCCTTCTTTAGCTTCTAATGCTTGGTGTAAACCATCACTAAAGCGTCTTCCTTCACTTAATCTTCCCGTGAATTCATCAACAATTACAACTTCTTTATCTCTTAATACATAATGCACATCTTTTTCAAATAAATTATGCGCTTTTAAAGCCTGATCAAGCTGATGGGCCAATATTGCATTATCTAAGCTATATAAATTTTCTACTCCAAATAATTTTTCAGCCTTAGAAATTCCAGCCTCTGTAATCATAATAGTTCTATTTTTCTCATCAACAACAAAATCACCACTTGGCAATTCTTGAGGAGTAGTAGCTGCTTGGCCTTTTTGCATTTGTTTTGCTACTTCATTTGCTTTAACATAGCCGTCTAAAGTTCTATTTGTAGGCCCACTTATAATAAGCGGAGTTCTTGCTTCATCTATTAAAATACTATCCACTTCATCAACTATAACAAAATTATGCTCTCTTTGTACTTTTTCAAGCTTTGAAAATTTCATGTTATCGCGTAAATAATCAAAGCCAAATTCATTATTTGTACCATAAGTTATATCACACTCATAAGCTTTTTTATGTGCCTCATCACTATTTTGTTCTGAAAGTATCACACCTACACTAAAACCTAAAAAATTATAAATAGCACTCATTTGCTCTGCATCTCTTTTAGCCAAATAATCATTTACGGTAACCACATGCACACCCTTACCACTCATAGCATTTAATACAACAGGTAAAGTTGCAACCAAGGTTTTACCTTCCCCAGTTTTCATTTCAGCAATTTTTCCATCATGTAAAACCATACCACCAATTAATTGCACATCAAAATGACGCATATTAAGAGTTCTTTTTCCTACTTCTCTAACTATCGCAAAAACATCATTCAATATTTGGTCTAAAGTTTGTTCTTCTTTTTGAATTTGTGTTTTAAATTCTATAAATACTTGTTTTAATTCATCATCGCTTAAATTTTGGTATTTTGATTCTAAAGCATTAATTTGTGCAACCCTCTTTAAATATTTTTTTACTTCTCGATCATTTTTTGTGCCAAATATTGCTTTAAATACACTAGAAAACATTTTTTTACCTTTAATTACAAAAATATATGCTAGATTATACCTTGAATTTAATTAGAACTATATAAAAAGTTTTGTTTGGATAAATTTTATATAATTTACAAAATTTTTAAAGGATAATTATGAGATATTTTATATTTTTAATGTTATTTGCTTGTAGTATTTTTGCTTTTGATATAAATTTTAAAAATTTTAGTAGTGATTTTGAACAAAAGGTGCAAAGCAATAATTCTTCACTAAATTATAAAGGAAATTTTATCATTACTCAAAATAAAGCCTTTTGGAATTATACTAAACCAAATAAAAAACAAATTTATATCAATCACAAAGAAGTTATTATCATAGAGCCTGAGTTAGAACAAGCTATTTATACTCAATTGCAAAATTTACCAAATCTTCAAGAAATTTTTAAAAATGCAAAATTAATATCTCATGAAAATTATGAAGCAAAATACGAAAATATCACATATAATATCAAACTAAAAAATGATAATCTTAGTAATATTTCTTATAAAGATGAGTTAGGAAACTTAGTTAGTATTTATTTTTATAATCAGAAATTTGATCAAAATATCAACGAAAATATTTTTATACCAAAAATCCCAAGCCATTTTGATATTATTCAATAATCAAAATGGTATTTCATTAAACAAATCTTGTTGTTCTTTACTTGGAGCTAACATTTGCATTTGAGTTTTTTCCATGGTTTTTAAAATCATATCCATAGCCTCTTTACTTGTGTTAGTATCTTGATTAAAACTTTTATTATCATCTTTATCATTGTTGTTTATTTGATCGGTATTTATATCTTTTGATTGAGTATTATTTTGATCCGTATTTTTTGCAACTTTGGAATTATCTTGAATTTCCTTTTGTTTGATAGTTTTTATTGTATTGTCATCTTTTTTTTCCAAATCATTTATAAAACGCTTAAATTCTTCCAAGTCAAACTTAGCTACCGAATTAATTTTTAAAATATAAATATTTTTAATTTGAGTTTTATATTTTTTATTACTAAATTTAAGCAAGGTTTCTTTAAAATTATTTTTACCAACTTCTGTAAACAAATCTTCATAAAAATAACTAGATACAATGGTATTTAAAGCATCTATAATTTTCTTTTGATCTAAATTTTCTCCTTCAAAATCTAAATTCATTTCAATTTTTTTTAAAGTATTGTTTCCAACCTTTGAATATAAATCAGTTCTAAAATTTTCTATACTCAAGGAACTAGCATGGATATTAAAAAACATTAAAAGCAAAACTATAATCCACTTCATATTATCTCCTCATCTTCTTCTAAATCTATAAATTTTTCTTGTAAATAAAATTTTTTCACTTCTTTATCGGTTTTTAAAATTCTTAAAAAATAATCCTCAAAAGGCATTTTATAATTATATATGATTTTTAAATTACAAGGATTAATGGCCCTTGATAAACATACATATAATTGTCCTTTTTCAAAAATTCCATCAATATCACATATAAGCTTATCTATACTCATACCTTGAGATTTATGGATTGTTATAGCATAAGCTAGTTTTATAGGAAATTGAACAAATTTAGCTTTTATCTTAACTTCTAGTTTTTCATCTTTGTCTAACTCATACTCTTCTAAGGTATATTCATATGGTTTTAATTTCAATCTTTCACCATTATTTTTCTCTATCAGAATATATTCTTGCTCTTTATCTTTTATAAAATCTAAAATAATTCCTTGTTCTCCATTGTAATAATTTTCCTCTTTATTATTTACACAAAAAATAATCTTAGAACCTATTTTTAATTTTAACTCCTCTAAAGAATTTAATCCTTTAATCCACTGCTCATAAATTTTATCATCTAAAGTATAATCTAATTTTTCCATTCTTGATTTAAATATTTTTTCTTTACCTTGCAAAAGATTTAATTTTTTAGCATTTATACAATTAGCTTTTTTATTTGTAGCACACAATAGGGTATATTCGTCCATATACTCAAGCAAATCTTTTGGATAAATTAACATTTTTTTAAAAAAACTTAGTATTTCTTGATTTACTTTGCCAATTCTAAGAAAAAATAAATATTCATAAAATTGTTTATCTAAAGTTCTTTTAGTAATACTAAGCTTTAAATTGACAAATTTTAAATCATTCCAAGCTTGAGAAGAAAAAGCATATAGAGTATTTTGAAATAAAGTGTTTTGATTCTCTTTGTAGTTTATTACAGGTGGAAGTTGAAAAAAATCACCGACTAATAAAATTTTACCACTAAAGTCACTTCTTGTTAATCTATAATAAATCATTTCCATCAAAGATGCACTTATCATAGAAATTTCATCAATAATTAATAAATCACATTGTTTTAAAATTCTTTTTAATTTTTCTAACTTATTTCTTTGTTTTCGATCTTCATAATACAATTCATCATAATTTTGACATCTTTTAAAGGCAAAAAAACCATGTAAAGTAACTCCTCCTATATTAAATGCACTTAATCCAGTAGAACCTAATACAACAACAATTCTACCTTGTTTTCTATATAATTTAACAAGTTCTGTAGTTAAGAATGATTTACCAACTCCAGCAGAACCACTTAGAAATATATTATTATCTTTTAAGAAAAAATCTAACTTATTTAACATCATCCTAATATTATATTATAATCTACTAAAACTC